>CBFHRT010000009.1:0-27317 GCA_965658285.1 Puniceispirillaceae bacterium (SeqCode)
GGTATCCAGTATCTTGCTGTAATCGAAAAACTCGATCCGCGGGTCGTTATCCGCAAGCCGGCGAAGCCGTGCAATATATTCCCGGGCTTCATCCGACTCAGCGGTCTTCTTCCATTGTGCCGGCGCAAAATCTGCGACTTTGGAAGTCTGGGTGATGATCACTTTGGTTGATTCGGAACTAAGTCGACGGATCGTCTCGACGACGACGCCACTTGTGCCGGTGTCATCAACAAGTTTGTCGAGGGTCTTCTGAAGGCATTTCGACTTGCCCTTACACGAGGCAAGATCATTGCCACCACCGCCAATGATCAGAATATCGGGTGTGAAGGGTAGCTTCTGTCTGGTGATATCCCTTTTTCCGCCGGACAGGAATTTGCCACCCGACTGTGCCGCATTGACGACATTCCCGGACGGCAGCGCATGTGACAGAAAATAATCGATTGTCCCGCAACCCATGCCAAATTGACCTGTGAACTGCGAGTCCCCAATCACGCCAATGTTCAGACCACCGTCGCCGGTGAACGGTTCACAATTCGGCTTAGGGATATTCACAAAGCTGTTTTTGCTCTGATCAGCCGATTTTTTGCTCCAGTCCTTGGCGTTGGCAGGGGCGGCCAGGCTGGCGCAATAAGACATAATCAAGCCAATTACGATAAACGCACGCATGCTAAACTCCATCATTATCCCTAAAATCATAAATAGATGTCGGGAGTGACACCACACGCCGAGATACGAAAATACTTTTTCAGACATGAGCAAAATATGAGGCTGTTATGAAGGCGGCGGTCGATGCGCCACCCCCGTGAAAAGGCACCCTGTTGGCTTGCCGTCAGACTGTGAAAGATTGATGCGTTTTGACACTGGCGTCCATTCACATAACCAGTTGATGTTGCGAATGTTCAGGTCAGTGATGGTGCGTTCAAGGCGCATTCAAGATCACGCTGGCAGCATGATGTTATCGGGCGCCGGCGTCGGCGTACCGCCTTTGGGATTCTACCCGCCTCAGACACCAAGCTGTGAGGTCAGCCCGCCATCGACCAGCATGTCGGCGCCGGTGACAAACCCCGCCGCGTCCGAGCACAGATAGGCGATCATGGCACTTGTGTCAGCCGGCGTGCCGATCCGCCCGACCGGGTGCGAGGCCGCGAATTCGGCAAGCATCTCGTCAACCGACTTGCCGTCCGTGGCAAGCTCGCGCGCCGAGAATTCCAGCAAGGGCGTGTGGACGGAGCCCGGGCTGATGGAATTGACCCGAATCCCGTCTGCAGCGCAATCCACCGCCATGGCGCGGGTCAGCGCGTGGATCGCCCCCTTGGTCGCGGCATAGGCGGCCACACGGTTCTGGCTGGCATGGCCCTGAACCGAGGAAACATGCACAATCGACGCGCCGTTCGCGGCCTTCATCAGCGGGTAGAGGATGTGCGAGGTCAGATAACATGACCGCAGATTCACCGCCATCGCATGGTCCCACATGTCCGGGGTCGTATCCTCGACCGAGCCGTAGAACTGGATCGCCGCCGCATTGACCAGCGCGTGAAGATGACCTGTCTCGGCACTGATCTCCTGTGACCAGGCCCGCACCGATGCTTCATCGGCAACATCGACATGGTGGACAGAGACGGCCAGCCCCGCACCCGATGCCATCTCGGCAGCGGCGTGGTTCAGATCGGTGTCGATCCCGGCCAGAAAGACCCGCGCCCCGAGACGCGCCAGATGCAGCGCCGCATCCAACCCGATGCCGCTGGTGCCGGTAACCGCCGCCACCTTGCCTGTATAGTCAATATGCATCGCCGGCTCCCCTCTAGGTCGCAGCCAGGGACGACACCGCGCGCGCCACACCGCGCAGCTCGGCCAGACCCTTCAGGCGGCCGATGGCCGAATAGCCAGGGTTGGTCTGTTTGCCGATATCATCAAGCAACAGATGCCCGTGGTCGGGGCGCATCGGAATGACGGGGTCCGCGCGGCCCTCGGCACGGCGGCGCGCCTCTTCCTTCAACAACACTGAAATCAGCGCCACCATGTCAACACCGCCTTCCAGATGATCATCCTCGAAGAAGGCGCCGGACGGCTCGATGGTGACGTTGCGCAGATGCGCGAAATGAATACGCGGCGCAAAGGTGCTGGCGATCTCGATCACGTCATTGTCGGGACGCGAACCCATCGACCCGGCGCACAGCGTGATGCCGTTCGCAAGCGACGGCACAGCGTCGAAGACAGCGGCATAGTCGGCCCCGGTCGAGACCACGCGCGGCATGCCGAAGATCGAGAAGGGCGGGTCATCCGGATGCAGACAGACCCTGGCCCCGCACGCCTCGGCGGCCGGCGCGACCTGTTCGAGGAAGGCGATCAGATTGGCCCGCAGATCGGCCGCGCTCAGCCCGTCATATTCGGCAATGGCGGCACGGATATCCTCGCGCCCATGCGACAGTTCCGAGCCCGGGAGACCGGCGATGATGGTCGATTCAAGCCGCTGTTGGTCGGACTCGTCCATAGTGGCAAAATGCGCCTCGGCGGCGGCGGTGATGGCGGCGTCATAATCAGCCTCGGCACCGGCACGGCGCAGAATGAACAGATCATAGACGGCGAATTCGACCGGATCGAAGCGCAGCGCCAGCCCGCCACGCCGCGTCGGATGGCGAAGCTCGGTACGCGTCCAGTCGACGACCGGCATGAAATTATAGCAGATGACGGATATGCCAGCCGCGGCGAGGTTCTGCATGCTCTCGATCCAGGCGTCGATATAAAGCTGGGCGCGATCATCGCCGAGCTTGATCGCCGGATGCACCGGGATGCTCTCGACAACCGACCATTCAAGGCCGGCCGCCTCGATCACTTCCTTGCGCGCCGCGATGTCGCCGGGCTGCCAGACCACCCCGGGCGCCTTGTCATGAAGCGCCGTCACCACGCCGTCGGCACCGGCCTGCCTGATATGCGCACATGTCACCGGATCATCCGGCCCGAACCACCGCCATGTCTCAAGCACGATACTGTCCCTCCCAAAGGGATGAGAGTGCGACAGGACCGGGCGCAGATCAATCACCTTGTTGCCGCGACAGCCGGGGGGCAGACACCAATATCAGCCAAGCCAATATCAATCAGGGTATCAATTAATGGTGGAAAACGGGCCGGGGATCACCCAAGCTGCTACGGCAATTTCGGAAGCGGAAGGGTCGGATATGGAACCTGTCTGTATTGCCCCGACAGGGGATATCTGCGGCGAGGCGGCGACCTGGGATGCCGCCCGCGACCGGCTTTACTGGTGCGACATCAACCGCTTTCTGCTGCATGTCCATGACCCGGATGCCGGTACGACACGCACGCACCAGTTCGAGCAACCCGTTGTTGCGCTGTCGCTGACCGACCGCGCGAGGTGGCTGCTGGTCGCGCTTGGCGGGCAGATCATCCTGTTCGACCCCGACAGCGGCGCGCGCGAGACGCTGACACCGGCGCTGCCGGACTGGCCCGATTTGCGGTTCAATGACGGGCGCAGTGATCCGAACGGCGCGTTCTGGATCGGCACGATGGGCAACAATGTCGGGCCGCATGGCGAGGCGCTGCCGGTGCGCGATGGCATGGGAGCACTCTACCGGTATCGCGGCGGCGCATCGCTGGAGGTGGTTGAGGAGTCCCTCGGCATTCCGAACACCGTCTGCTGGTCGCCGGATCGCCAGCATTTCTATTTCGGCGATACGCTGAAGAATGAAATCCGGGTCTATCCCTATGATGCCGACAGCGGCGATATCGGTGCCGGAACACCCTTTTTCGCCGGCTTCGGGCGCGGTCTTCCCGACGGGTCGGCGATGGATTCCGAAGGCTATCTGTGGAACTGCCGCTTTGGCGGCGGCTGTGTCGTGCGGGTGGCGCCGGATGGCGAGATCGACCGGGTGATCGAGATGCCGGTAAGAAACATCACCACCTGCACCTTTGGCGGGCCGGATCTGACAACGCTCTATGTCACGACGGCGGCGGCCGACAGGGCGGATAGCGGGGCCGAGACCGACCGCCTCGCCGGCAGCCTGTTCGCCATCGAAACAGGCATTCCCGGCCTTCCCGAAAACCGTTTCACCGGCACCCCGACCGGAATCGGATCAGGGTAAGCCCGCATTCACATCCTCTAAGCCCGGCCGGCCGCATCGGCGGCGTTGTCGGTCAGCGCGCCCTTGGCCTGGCCATCCCCCTGCGGTGAGGCAAAGCCGAAAATCAGCCCGTCTCCCGCCGGGTCAAGCCGCACCTCGACCAGATCGCCATCACCGAACCGGCCTTCCAGAAGCGCCTCGGCAAGCGGGTTCTGTACCGCGTTCTGGATCACCCGTTGCAGCGGCCGGGCACCGAATTGCGGATCATAGCCGCGGGTTGCCAGCCACGCCGCCGCGTCATCATCAAGCCGCAGCGTTACCCCGCGTTCGGCGAGGCGGGCCTGAAGACGGGCGAACTGAATGCTGACAATCGCCCCCATATGGTGCGGCGACAGGCGGTGGAACAGCAGCACCTCGTCAAGCCGGTTCAAAAATTCCGGGCGGAAGGTTGATTGCACATCGGCCATCACCTGGTCACGGGCGATATCGCTGTCCTCGTCATCGCCAAGCGCGAGCAGATGGTCGGCCCCGATATTCGAGGTCAGCAGGATGATGGTGTTGGCGAAATCGACCCGCCGCCCCTGGCCGTCCGTCAGGTGGCCCTCGTCAAGAACCTGCAGCAGGATGTTGAAGATATCGGGATGCGCCTTCTCGATCTCGTCGAACAGCACCACCTGATAGGGCCGGCGGCGGACCGCCTCGGTCAGGCTGCCGCCCTCCTCATAACCGACATAGCCCGGCGGCGCGCCGATCATCCGCGCGACGGAATGTTTTTCCATATATTCCGACATGTCGATTCGCAGCACGGCGTCATCCTTGTCGAACAGGAAGGCGGCAAGCGCCTTTGCCATTTCGGTCTTGCCGACACCGGTCGGCCCCAGCATCAGGAAGCTTCCCATCGGCTGGTGCGGGTCGGACAGACCGGCACGCGACCGGCGGGTGGCATTGGCCACCGCGCTGACAGCCTCTTCCTGGCCGATGATGCGGCGGCCGATTTCGGCCTCCATAGCCAGCAGTTTCTCGCGCTCGCCCTCCAGCATCTTGTCAACGGGGATGCCGGTCCAGCTGCTGATCACGGCGGCGATCTGGGCGGCGGTGACCTCTTCATCGACCATCTCGGATTCCGATAGGGCGGCCTTTGCCGCGGCCAGTTCCTGCTCGATCGCCGGAATGCGCGAATAGGCAAGTTCAGCCGCTTCTTCAAGCCGGCCCTCGCGCTGCGCCACTTCAAGCCGGTGGCGTGCTTCCTCCTGATCCTGCTGCAGGCGGCCGACCTCGGCCATCTGGGTCTTCACATCATCCCATTCGGCGGTCAGGGCGGCGGATTTCTCTTCAAGAGCTGCAAGCTCGACAGCGATGGCGTCGAGCCGTTTCTTCGATGCGGCCTGGCTTTCCTTCTGCAGGGCCGCCTGTTCGATCTTCAGCTGGATGATGGCGCGGTCGGTGGCGTCGAGCTCGGCCGGCTTGCTGTCGGACTGAATCCGCAGATGGCTTGCCGCCTCGTCCATGACGTCGATGGCCTTGTCGGGAAGAAAGCGTTCGGAAATATAGCGATGCGACAGCTTCGCCGCGGCGATCAGCGCGTCATCGGTGATCCGCACACCGTGATGTAGCTCGTATTTCTCCTTCAGGCCGCGCAGCACGAAAATCGTGTCCTCGACCGTCGGCTCATCGACGAAGACAGGCTGGAAGCGCCGTGTCAGCGCCGCGTCCTTTTCGACATATTGCCGGTATTCATCAAGCGTCGTGGCGCCGATACAGCGCAATTCGCCGCGCGCCAGCGCCGGTTTCAACAGGTTCGAGGCATCCATCGCACCGTCACTCTTGCCGGCACCGACAAGCTGGTGCATCTCGTCGATGAACAGGATCACCTCACCATCGCGCGCCTGCACCTCCTTGAGAACGGACTTCAACCGTTCCTCGAACTCGCCACGATATTTCGCGCCGGCGACAAGCGCCCCCATATCGAGCGACAGCAGCGCCTTGTCGGCAAGCGCCTGCGGCACATCACCATTGACGATGCGCTGCGCCAGCCCTTCGGCGATGGCGGTCTTGCCAACGCCCGGCTGGCCAATCAGCACCGGGTTGTTCTTTGTCCGGCGGGCCAGGATCTGGATCGTCCGGCGCACCTCGGCCTCACGGCCGATCACCGGGTCGAGCTTGCCGCGCCGCGCCGCATCAGTGACGTCAGTGGTGAATTTCGACAACGCCTCATAGCTGTCCTCGGCGGCGTCGCTGTCGGCGGTACGTCCCTTGCGCATGTCGGTAATGGCGGCGGTGAGGCGGCCAGCGTCAATCCCGGCACCAGCCATGATCCGGCCGATCTCGCCCTTGCTGCGCGCCATCGCCAGCAACAGCGCGTCAACCGCCAGAAAACTGTCGCCAAGCGTCTTTGATTCGCTCTCGGCCTGCTGCAGGACCCGCGCCAGATCGATATCGAGCTGCAGCTGGTCGGCCCCGCTTCCGGTCACCGCCGGAATGGCGGCAATGGATTTGTCGAGCCCCGCCTGCAGCGCGCCAAGATCGCCGCCGGCGCGGCCGATCAGGCTGCGAACGGTGACATTGTCATCGGCCAGCAGCGCGCGAAGCAGATGCATCGCGGCGAGTTTCTGATGGTTCGCGGCCAGCGCATCATTCTGCGCGGCCATAACCGCATTGCGGACAAGAGCGGTGAATTTATCGGTCTGCATGGCACTCTCCTTCCCGACCATCATTAGCCACCCATGATGACACCCCATGATGTGGCCCCATGATGTGGCCCCATGATGTGGCCCAGCACACAGTCTAGGCATAAATGGTCGCTTCGCCCTCCCAGCAGCACCGTCTTTCGACATTTTTTATGGAAGGGGCGTTTTGTATGCGATTTATTTATGAACAGATGGTGGCCAGTTCAAGGGATGTCGCGCAGGTTCCAGCCCGGCAAGGAAACTGGCCGGAAACAGCCGAAAAGCCAGTCTCGGGCCTAATCACCGCTTGCCGCCGGTCCCCGCTGCATGGTGAGATGGCCGCCATGAATGATCCTGTTGCCGATCCCGTTACCACCCCTCGTCCTGCCAGCCTCGATCTTCCAACCTCGACGCTGGATTTCATGCGTGTCGAGTGGCGGTTTCTGCTGTTCGGCATGGCGATGGCGTTTTGCTCGTCGCTTGGCCAGACCTTCTTCATCTCGCTGTTCTCGGCCGAGATTCGCGGCGAACTGGGGCTCAGCCACGGCGCCTTTGGCACCTATTACGCCCTCGGCACCACCGCCAGCGCCATCACCCTGCTGTGGCTTGGCAAGCTTGCCGACACGATGCGGGTCGAAAAGCTGGCGCGGCTGGTGATCTGTTGCCTGTGCGCCAGCGCCCTGCTGTTCAGCCAGGTCTATTCGGTGGCGACGCTTGTCATCGGGCTGTATCTGTTGCGGCTGTTCGGCCAGGGCATGACAACGCATGTCTACACCACGGCGATGGCAAGGCGCTATGTCGCGGCGCGGGGGCGGGCTCTGTCGCTGGCCCAGCTCGGGATCAATTTTGCCGAATCCATCGGCCCGGCCTCAATCGTGGCGCTTCTTGTGATCTATGACTGGCGCACGCTCTGGTTGTTGCTGCCGCTGTTGCCGCTGGTCGGGCTTGTGCCCTTCATCCGGCGGCTGACACAGCGGACCCGCTATCAGGATGGCGGCGGGCTGGAAGGCGTCAGGGCGGCGGCGGCGGCATCCGGTATCGATGAGCGGCATGAGGATGATATCGTCACCATCGACGGTGTCATGCATTGGCGGCGGCGCGCCGTCATCCGCGACCGCCGGTTCTGGTTTGGCCTTGTCGGGCTGTCGATGGTGCCCGGATTCAGCGTGACCGGCCTGTTGTTTCACCAGATCTATCTTGCCGAACTGGCCGGCGTGACGCTTGGCACCTGGGCCGCCAATTACGTGATCTATGCCGCCTGTGTCGTTGCCGGCACACTGATTTCGGGACAGCTTGTTGACCGCTTTACCGGCCGCCGTGTGGCGGCGCATCTGATGCTGCCGATCGGACTTGCCTGCCTGTCGCTCTGGCTTGTCGAGGGCGGCATCGGCGTATCGCTGTTCTTCATCTTTTTCGGCTTTGCCTCGGGCATGCCCAACACCGCCGTCGCCGCCACGATGGCGGAAATGTACGGCACCCGCTATCTTGGTGAGGTGAAGGCCATATTTTTGCCGCTTGGCGTGTTCAGTTCGGCCCTGTCACCGATGGCGATGGGCATGCTGATCGATGCCGGCTATGGAATGGCCACATTGATGGCCCTGAATATCGGACTGGCATTGCTGGCCCAGGCCGGTGCGACATGGATGCTGACGAAACCACCAGCGGGACAGACATGATTTTTCGTAATCTGACGGGCAGTATGGCAGGGATTCTGGCCGCCACTCTGATGTTGTTCACCGCCGCCGCCTCATCTGGTGCGGATGAGTCCTGGGGAGGCACCTGGTTCACCTGCGAATTCGCCAAGAGCCAGACACCACCACATGATTCATGCGCCATGTTCGATGATGAGGGATTCCGCTTTACCGACGGCAGGTTCACCTATGTCCGCATCACCGAATCCGACGAGACCGCCTGCCGGGGCGAGAAGGCCGGCCAGTGTTTCCGCCGCGACCGCCCGGCGATCAGCATCCGCACCGCCGACCGCGGCAAGCTCGACCTTGGCCCGGACCGGATCAGGGTGCAATATCTGTTCTGCACGCAGACCTTCTATTTCAAGGATACCGAGCATTACCGCGAAATCTGGCCGGATGAGAAACGTTGTTTCTGGGCCCGGAAACGCCATTTCTATATAGCCCGCTATGAAGGTGACATCACGGACGCGCCATGACAGACAACGCGCCATCCACAGCCTGTATCGCCCTTGACGAGACCCGCCGCGTGATCCGCGTGGCTGGCGGTGAGGCCGAGGATTTCCTGCAGTCACTTGTCACGACGAATGTGGCGACATTGCCGGTCGGCGCGTGCCGGCCGGGCGCACTGCTGACCCCGCAGGGGCGCATCCTTGCCGACATGATGATCCACCGGCAGACAGCGGGATTCCTGCTGGAATGCGATGCGACGCGCGCCGATGATCTGTTCACAAGACTGCGCCGTTACCGGCTGCGCCGGCCGATTGATCTGGCGCAGGAAGCGGAATTGTGCGTCTGGGTCGGGTGGGACGACAACCCGCCGGAGGGTGCCTGTATCGACCCGCGCCATCGCGATCTCGGCTGGCGCTGGATCGGCCCGGCGGGCGAGATGCCGCCGACCATCAATGAGGGCGACGTGACGGCGCTTGAGACGTGGCATGCCCGCCGCATCGCCGCCGGGGTGCCGCAGGGACCTGTCGATCTGGTGCCCGAACGGGCGCTGATGCTGGAGGCCGGCCTCGACAGGCTTGGCGCCGTCGATTTCGAGAAGGGATGCTATGTCGGCCAGGAGGTGACCGCCCGCACCCATTATCGCGGGCTGGTGAAACGCCGGCTGGCGCCGCTACGGATTGAGGATGCGGCAGCTGCACCCCTCTCAGGGGCAGCGGTCAATGAAGGCGAAACGAAATTGGGAACCGTTCTCAGCCATGCCGGCACAGGCGATGGGGCGGTCTGCCTTGCAGCGATGAAACTGTCCGACCTGCACCGCCTTTTGACGGATGACAGTGCGCTGCGGATCGGTGATGTGCCAGCGCGGCTTGCCCTTCCGGACTGGATGCTGCCGTTGCCGGAACCGGCCCGAACCGACGCCCGAACCGGCGGCAGATAATCTGGCTCGGCCCCAGATCAGAGGCCAGATCAGAGGCCAGATCAGGGGCGAGATCAGAGGCGAGATCAGGACTCAGGATTTGTCCCCGAACAGCGCCGCCGCCGCCGCGGTCACTGAATTCTTGCTGGCAAGAATTGTCTCCACCCGGGCGATTTCGGCCTTCATGCTGTCGATATAGGCCTGTAGATCCTCGACATTCCAGCGTTCCATCTCGGGGCCGACACCGGCCGGTTTGAGCGCCTCGAATTCATCCTCCATTTCATCCTCCCTGATGCGTGCCATAATATCAGTGCTGGGGGCAGTATCGGCTTTTTCACGCTGCGCCGCAAAGGGCTTTGCAAACCGCGTGCTTCGGGCGTATAAGAGGGCTCTCCCGCTAATTAAACGCGATATTGCGCCGGCCGGTTTTCTGGACGCGCCGCAGAAAGCAGGTAGTTATGACACAATTGCTCATGCCAAAGGCAACCGCCGTATGGCTGATCGACAACACCGGTCTCTCCTTCGACCAGATCGCCGATCTGTGCAGCCTCCATCCGCTGGAAGTGCAATCGATCGCCGATGGCGAGACAGGCATCGGCATCCAGGGTTATGACCCGGTCCAGAATGGCCAGCTGACCAGCGCCGAGATCGCGCGCTGCGAGGCCGACCCGTCGGCACGCCTTGTCCTTGCCGAATCCGACCTGCCGACACCCAACCGGCGCACCAAGGGCCCGCGCTATGTGCCGGTGGCCCGCCGCGGCGACAAGCCCGATGGCATTGCCTGGCTGGTCAAGCACCATCCCGAGCTGAAGGATTCGCAGATCGTCAAGCTGATCGGCACCACCAAGGAGACGATCACCAAGATCCGCGAGAGAACGCACTGGAACATCAGCAATATCTCGGCAAAACATCCGGCGATGCTCGGCCTGTGCAAGCAGACCGATCTTGACGCGGCCATCGAAAAGGCAGGCGGCACGGTGCAGCAGGCCGAGGAACAGGTATCCAACATCAGTGAACTGCCATAACCCGGCTAGCCGCGCTGGCCTGGCGGCTTGATCGCCCGCCGGCGTGTCGGGCATGATGGAGGCTGGCATACTGGAAGACGGGTCACCATGAGGGTGATCCGGCATAATGGGAAGCAAGGCCGGTGAGCAACGCCGAAATCGAGGAACAGCAGCAGCTTCACGCCCGCCTTCATACACTGGAGAGCGAGCATCGCGATCTGGACGATATCATCGACAGACTCGCTGAAGGCACGCCGTTCGACCAGCTGCAGCTACAGCGGCTGAAGAAACGCAAGCTGGTGCTGAAAGACGAGATAACCCTTGTCCGAAGCCGCATCCTTCCCGATATCATCGCCTGATCCGAAACGAGGCCCGCCCATGTCAAAAACCGCCAGATTCCAGCCAAAGGTTGTCGTTTGCATGGGAAGTCAGTCCGACTGGGACACGATGCAGGAAGCGGCGAACAGCCTGAAGGCGCTGGCCGTGCCACATGAGGTGCGGATCATTTCGGCGCATCGAACGCCGGACAGGCTTGCCGAATTCGCGCGCGGTGCGGCGACATCCGGTGTCAACGTCATCATCGCCGGCGCCGGCGGTGCAGCGCATCTTCCCGGCATGCTGGCGGCGCACACAACGCTGCCGGTTCTTGGCGTGCCGGTTGAATCGAAATCCCTGAAGGGCATGGATTCGCTGCTGTCGATCGTGCAGATGCCCGGCGGCGTTCCGGTCGGCACGCTGGCCATCGGCGCGGCCGGCGCGCGCAACGCCGGTCTGCTGGCGGCACAAATTCTGGCGCTGTCCGATCCCGACCTTGCAAATCGCCTTGCCGCCTGGCGTCAGGCGCAGACGGATTCCGTTGCCGACACACCGTCATGACTGGCGCTAACAGCATCCCGGGCGCGGCCTGTATCGGCATCCTCGGCAGCGGCCAGCTTGGCCGAATGCTGGCCATCGCGTCGGCGCAGCTTGGCCTGCAGACGCATGTCTTCGCCCCCGATGCCGAGACGAGTCCGGCCGGACAGGTGGCCACCCGGACAACGACGGCGGCCTATGATGATGTCGAGGCGTTGCGGCGCTTTGCGGCCAGTGTCGACGCTGTGACAAGCGAGTTCGAGAATGTGCCGGCGGCGACGATGGAGGTCATCGGTGCCAGCTGCCTTGCCAGTCCGGGAGCCACGGCATTGCGGGCAGCCCAGCATCGGATCGCCGAAAAGACCCTTGCCGCCAGCCTTGGCATTCCGACGCCGCGCTACTGGCAGGTTCGCAGCCTCGAGGAACTGACGACGGCTATGGAGACACTTGGCGGGCCGGCCATCCTGAAGACCTGCCAGCTTGGCTATGATGGCAAGGGGCAGCGCCGCGTCAGGCCGGGGGATGATCTCGCGGCGGTGCTGGCCGAGCTCGACAGCGATGATGCCATCCTTGAGGAGATGATCGCCTTTGACGGTGAGGTCAGCGCCCTTCTGGCGCGCGATCCCGATGGTGCCATTTGCCATTTTCCGGTTACCCAGAACCGCCATGAAAACGGCATTCTGGCCACCTCGCTCGCCCCGGCGCCGATTGTCCCGGCTCTCGCCAAAGCGGCGCAGACCGCGGCGGCGGCGTTGGCCGAGGCGGTCGATCTGGTCGGGTTGCTGGCGGTTGAATTCTTTGTCGACGCCGAGGGGCGGCTGCTGTTCAACGAAATGGCGCCGCGCCCGCACAATTCCTTTCACTGGACGATTGAGGGGTGCGCCACAAGCCAGTTCACGCAGCTGGCGCGCGTTCTTGCCGGCATGGGGTTTGGGGCCACGACAGGTTATGGCCAGTGGCAGATGGAGAATCTTCTTGGTCAGGATATGGAGCGTGTACCGTCACTTCTGGCCAGCGACGGCGCGCATCTGCATCTCTACGGCAAGCCCGCGGCACGCACAGACCGCAAGATGGGTCACGTCACCAGACGCCTTGGCGACTGACCCTCATCATGCGTGATGGCCAGCGATGACAGATCATACGGCGTCGATTGATAGAGATCATTGATCCAGTTATTCATCAGGAGAAACGCATAGGGCCGCCAGAAATTGACCGGTGGCATCTCCGGATCATCGCCTGGAAAATAGCCATGCGGCAGCGCCGTTGACAGCCCCTGTTCCCGGTCCCGCCAATATTCGGCGCCAAGCGTGTCAGCATCATATTCAAGATGGTTCAGAACAAACAGGTCACCATTTGACGGGTTGCGCGCCAGACCGATGCCGCAGGCGTCGCTCTCACCCAGCACCTCGATTCCGGCGGTGTTCAGATCTTCCTGCCTGTTCTCGGTATAGCGTGATACGGGCATCGGAAAGCTGTCGGTGAAGCCGCGCATCAGGCGTCCGGACACCTGCTTCAGGCGGTGCTGGTACACGCCGAACAGTTTGTCTCCACAATCATGTTTCGGTACACCGTGAAAGTGATAGAGAAGCGTCTGTGCGCCCCAGCAGATACCAAGACGGCGGAAACAATGTGTCTGTGACCAGTCGAGGATTTCTGTCAGTTCCGGCCAATAGGCCACCTCATCGAAGGGAAGCCGCTCGACCGGCGCGCCGGTAACAATCAACGCATCGAAGAAATCCTCGCGCACATCCTCAAGCCGCCTGTAGAAACGGCGCAGATAGCCAGGCTCGGTATGGCGCGGCGTATAGCTTGCCGTCGTCATCAGGATCAACTCGATCTGCAGCGGAGAATTTCCAAGCAGCCGCGCAAACTGGATCTCGGTCTCCTGCTTTTTCGGCATCAGATTCAACAGCAACAGCTTCAGCGGCCGGATATCCTGCTGCTGGGCCTGTTGCTGCGCCATCACATCCACCTGCTCGGCAAGCAAATCCTCGAGCGCTGGCAGATTGTCGGGTACCTTGATCGGCATGGGGAAGTCCCGTTCCTTGCTGATTTATTCCTGCAGATTTATTCGTACAGACTTATTCGTGCGAACCCAAAAATGCGAAACCGAATATCAGGGTCGCGGTTATAGCTCAGCAACAGAACAAAAGGCCAGCCCCCAACTTCCCTGACAGACCAGCGCCGGGACCGCCCCACCACACCAGTTGGGAAGCTCACGAGAAAAGTGGCAGACAAATTAACGGCAGATTCAGCGACGGACGCGCCCGACGATCTGGAACATGCCTTCGGCAAGCCGCTGGCCGGTGTTGAGGGCGCTGCGGAGCGGTGCGCTGGCCTTGGGAAGGCGCGCCACATCCTGCAAACGGCGATCAAGGAAGCCCTCGATGACCGTCCTGTCGCCACTTGTGTCGGCAATCCAGGCCAGCAATGTGGCACTGTAGACGGCGGCAAGCGTGGCCCGCTTTGTGTAGAAGGAAATATCGGTATCGCGCTGGCCCGCGGCGCGCCACATCGCATCGACCGTCGCATACAGCGCGCGGGCCGAAGCCAGGGCATTCGCCGGCACGGCCAAAAGCGTCAAACCGCGGCGCACCGCTTCCTTGTGCGTCGCCGCCTGGTCAAGCCGGATCAGGATCAGCTCGCGGATCATCAGATGCACCCGGTCCGGCCTGTCGGCCATCGAATCAAACCCCGCCACCATAGCTTCATCGGCAAGCGCCGAATGCATCACCACAGCATCGACAGCGCCGCCCGGGAACAGGCGCGTAACGTCATCGGCAGAGAAACCGGCATCTGTGGCGCCGGCCACAAGCGACTCGGTGCTCCATCCATCGAATGGAACATGGACAAGGGCGGCCGCGATAATCGCGGCGGCATCAGGATCTACCGCATGGCTATAGGCACCATGAAGGTCGTCTGCTTTCGTCATGGCTGTCCCCCGAACTTTGGCCAGAGCTTTTATTCAGAACCCTCACTACATCAAATGATATGCGATCTGGCAGATTTTGCCAGTAACAAACTGCCACAGGCCGATTGCCGCACCGCGCGCTGGCTAACGGTTTCTTGATGCAGCGCCCTTTACATGTGGCCAGACTCTGTGCTACTACCCCGTCCTCACTGCGAGGGCTGGATAAGGTCCGCGTGGACATCAACTTACCGAAGGGTGTGATTGACCGTGTACGTAACCGTACGAGACAACAATGTTGACCAGGCACTCCGCGTGCTGAAGAAGAAGCTGCAGCGTGAAGGCGTGTTCCGCGAGATGAAGAATCGCCGGGCCTATGAAAAGCCGTCTGAGCGCCGCGCCCGTGAAGCCGCCGAATCGACCCGCCGTGTTCGCAAGCTGATGCGCAAGCGCATGGAGCGCGAGGGCTATTAGGGCCTGACCGACACGATCATCGCAAGGCCGCCCTGGACACCCCATGGCGGCTTTTTGCTTTTGTGTGTCCGGCGCTTGTTTGTAAGGCTCTTTCTGTGTGTCCGGCTGGCACCCAGCCTTTCATCAGAACCCATAGTCTTCCCATATCCTCGGCACTCGCTGTCTGTTGCCGCGGGGCAACCGCATTATAGCGTTTAGCGCAAAAATCCATTACCACCTTAGGCCTTGTTTTCAGGCGACATCTGCGGCACATCTGCAGACAGAACATTTGCGTGCCGCCGCCGGCTCGCCAACAGATGGAAAGACGACATGAAGGTAGGCTGCCCAAGGGAAGTTCTTGATGGCGAAAAGCGCGTCGCAATGACGCCTGACAGCGTTCGCCAGATCCAGAAACTCGGTTATGACTGCGTGATCGAAGCGGGCGCCGGGGTTGCGGCCGGCTTTGCCGACACCGCCTATGAAGAGGCCGGCGCCGCGGTGGTGAAAACCGCGGCATCGCTGTGGAAACAGTCGGATATCGTGGTCAAGGTACGCGGCGTCGCGGCGAAGGAGGAAAAGCACCTTCGCACTGACCAGACCGTGATCAGCCTGTTATGGCCTGGCCAGAATGCCGCCCTTCTCGAGACCTTCAGCAAGGCCGGCACCAACGCCATCGCCATGGATATGGTGCCGCGAATCAGCCGCGCCCAGAAAATGGACGTGCTGTCCTCGATGGCCAATATCGCCGGCTATCGCGCCGTGATCGAGGCCGGCAACCAGTTCGGCCGTTTCTTCACCGGTCAGATCACCGCCGCTGGCAAGGTGCCGCCAGCCAAAGTTCTGGTCATCGGCGCCGGCGTGGCCGGGCTTGCCGCCATCGGCACCGCGACATCGCTTGGTGCGATTGTGCGGGCCTTCGACGTTCGCCCGGAAGTTGCCGAGCAGATCGAATCGATGGGCGCCGATTTCCTGATGCTGGAATTCGAGGAGGACGGGTCCGGTGAAGGCGGATATGCCAAGCCTGCCTCGCCGGAATTCATCGAGAAGGAAATGGAACTGTTCCGCGCGCAGGCGCCGGAGATCGACATTGTTATCACCACCGCGCTGATCCCCGGCCGGCCGGCGCCAAAATTATGGCCTGCCGAGATGGTCGGGCTGATGAAGCCGGGATCGGTCGTCGTCGATCTGGCAGCCGAACAGGGCGGCAATTGCGACCTGACCGTGGCCGATGAGATCGTCACCTCCAAAAACGGTGTCACCATCGTCGGTTATACCGATTTCCCAAGCCGCATGGCGGCGCAGAGCTCAACCCTCTATGCCACCAACATCCGGCATATGCTTGACGATCTGACGCCCGAGAAGGATGGCCAGATCACCCTCAATATGGAGGATGACGTGATCCGCGGCGCCACCGCCGTGACGGGGGGCGAGATCACATACCCGCCACCGGCCCCGAAAGTGCAGGCCATCGGCAAGGCCCCGGCGGCCGAAAAGCCGGTTGAGCTGACACCCGAGGAAAAGGCAGCACAGGAAATCGCCGAACATCGCCGCAAGGGCCGCCAGCAGATCGGCATGCTGGCCATCGGCGGCGCTTTCATGATGCTTGTCGGCGCCTATGCCCCGGCCAGCTTCATGCAGCATTTCATAGTCTTCGCGCTGGCCTGTTTTGTCGGCTTCCAGGTGATCTGGAATGTCAGCCACGCGCTCCACACACCGCTGATGGCTGTCACCAACGCCATTTCGGGGATCATCATTCTTGGCGCGCTGCTGCAGATCGGGTCAAGCAACCAGATCGTGATGATTCTTGCGAGTGTTTCGGTGCTGATCGCGACCATCAACATTGTTGGCGGTTTCATGGTCACGCGCCGGATGCTGGCGATGTTCCAGAAAAGCTGACCGGCGGAAGGGTGAATTCAGATGAGTTTTAACATCGTTACGGCTGTCTATATCGCAGCCAGCGTTCTTTTCATCCTCTCGCTTGGCGGCCTGTCAAATCAGGAAAGTGCCAAGCGCGCCGTATGGTACGGAATCGTCGGGATGGCCCTTGCCGTCGGCGCCACCATCTTTGGCCCGCAGGTGACAATCTCCGGCATGCTGATCCTGATGATCGCTGTCGGCTCGGTGATCGGCCTTGTCGTCGCGCAGCGGGTCGAAATGACCGGCATGCCGCAGCTTGTGGCCGCGCTGCATACCTTTGTCGGACTTGCCGCCGTCTTCATCGGAATCAATTCCGACCTCGCCCCGCCAGACGGGCTTGTCGGGGCCGAGAAGATCATTCATGAGGTCGAAATCTTCCTTGGCGTCTTCATCGGCGCGGTGACAACCACCGGCTCGGTCGTCGCCTTTGGCAAGCTGTCCGGCATGGTCGATGGCAAGCCGCTGACGCTGCCCGGGCGCAACATCCTGAACCTGATTGCCGTTCTTGCCTGTGTCTGGCTTGGCGCGATGTATCTGAACCATGCCGGGCCGTGGACGCTGTATCTGATGACCGCCATCGCGCTGGTCTTCGGTGCGCATCTGGTGCTTGCCATCGGCGGCGCCGACATGCCGGTCGTTGTTTCGATGCTGAATTCCTATTCCGGCTGGGCGGCGGCGGCGACCGGGTTCCTTCTCGGCAATGACCTGCTGATCGTCACCGGCGCGCTGGTCGGCGCATCGGGTGCCATCCTGTCCTACATCATGTGCCGGGCGATGAACCGGAACTTCCTGTCGGTGATCCTCGGCGGCTGGGGAACGGCCGTCAGCAGCAGCCAGGAAGTCGAGGGCGAGATGATCGCCACCGATGTCGCCAGCGTGGCGGCCGACCTGCAGGACGCGCAGGACATCATCATCGTGCCCGGCTATGGCATGGCGGTGGCACAGGCGCAGGGCGCGGTGTCCGAGATCACCCGCCGGCTTCGCGCGCAGGGCAAAACGGTGCGTTTCGCCATCCACCCGGTGGCAGGCCGGCTTCCCGGCCATATGAACGTGCTTCTTGCCGAGGCCAAGGTTCCCTATGACATCGTTCTGGAAATGGACGAGATCAATCCCGACTTCCCGAACACCGACATGGTGATCATCCTGGGCGCCAACGACATCGTGAACCCGGCGGCGCAGGATGATCCGGGCAGCCCGATCGCCGGCATGCCGGTTCTCGAGGTGTGGAAGGCGCGGCAGGTCATCATTTCCAAGCGTGGCCAGGGCCGCGGCTATTCGGGAATCGAGAACCCGCTGTTCTTCAAGGATAATTCGCGGATGCTGTATGGCGATGCCAAGGCGTCGCTCGACCAGATCCTGACAAGCCTCGGCAGCTGACGTTCCGTCAGGCGCCCTGATTCACCAACGCGTCCGGAATGCCGGCGGCGGCGGCGGCCTCGCGCTGCCGCACGGCCAGCCTGTCACGGTCGAAATCATCGATCAGATCGTGGAACAGACTGTGCCAGTTCACCTCGGCACCGAGATGCATGAAGACCGAGCCAAGCCCCACCGCCGCCCGGTCCATCAGCACGAATTCGCGCGGCGGGCGGATGCCGCCAATGCGCTTCAACTCGCCATGCACCTTACCGGCAAGCTCCCGTCCGGCCGAGCCGTTGCGAAGCTCCTGGATGGGCCGCACCTTGTCTTCCAGCAGCGGCGCATAGATGAATTCGGCCCACATGTTGAGGACTTCGATGGCCTCCTTGTCGAGGCCGTGGAAGCCCCAGCTTTCATAGGCATGAACCGCCAGATCGGGGTCATTGTCACGCAGCGCCCTGTACAGGTCGATCACCCCGCCGACAAAGGCCGGGCGAAACAGCCTGATCGACCCGAAATCCATCAGATTGATCCTGTTGTCGGCATCGAGCGAGTAATTGCCAAGATGCGGATCGCCATGGATCACGCCGTAATAATAGAACGGCACGTACCAGACGCGGAACATGTTGCGGGCAATCTCGTTGCGGATCTCCTGCGATGGATCGGTCTGCAGGAACGGCATGACCCGCGTGCCCTCGAGCCAGCTCATCGTCATCAGCCGGTCGGTTGACAGCTCCGGCCGGTAGACAGGCAGCCGCACCGCATCCTCACCGGCAAGCATGTGATGATACAGCGCCAGATTCGTCGCCTCACGCTGGTAATCAAGCTCCTCGCGAAGGCGTTCTGACAGCTCGTCATAGATATCGGATGTGGAGATCGCCGAATCGTAACGCTCATACAGCTGGAAGACCAGACGAAGCTGGCGCAGATCGGCGTCGATGGCCGACGCCATATCGGGATATTGAAGCTTCATCGCCAGCTGGTTGCCATCAAGATCGACCGCCCTGTGGACCTGCCCAAGCGATGCCGCCGACACCGCCTCGCGCGAGAAGGATTGCAGTTTCTGCTGCCAGTCGGGGCCTAGCTCGGCCGCCATGCGGCGGCGCGTGAACAGCCATCCCATCGCCGGCGCATCGGCCTGCAGGCTTGCCAGCTCATCGGCATATTCCGGCGGCAGGGCGTCAGGAATGGTCGACAGGATCTGCGCCACCTTCATGATCGGGCCCTTCAGCCCGCCAAGCGCATCGCGAAGGTCGGCAGCATGTTTCGACCGGTCGATCTGCATGCCAAGATAGCGCTCACCGGCCATGCGCGCGGCAAGACCGGTCATCGTCGAGGTCACCTTGGCATAGCGGCGAAGCCTGCCACCAACACGCCCACTGTCTCGCCTGTCTGGCTGCCGAGTGCCCTGTTGATCAGCCGGCTGGTCACTCGTCGCCATCAGGACAACCCCTCAAGTTCATCAATCATGCCTGAAATCATATCCAGCCCCATCGACCAGAAGGCAGGATCACGGGCATCCAGCCCGAACCGTCCCAGCGCGACGTCATAACGCTCGGTGCCACCGGCACACAGCAGGTCGCGATAACGGGTGACGAAATCATCCGCCTTGCCGGCCTCGCGCTCGCCGGCGTAGGTCTGCCACAGCGCGTTCACCAGGCAATCACCGAAAGCATAGGCATAGACGTAGAACGGCGTATGGACAAAATGCGGGATATAGCCCCAGATCGGCCGGTAATCATCGCCGGTGCGTACCGCCGGCCCGAGGGCCGCGCGCTGTGTCTCCATCCAGATGTCGGAAATCTCGTCAGCGGTCAACTCGGCGCTACGCCGTGCCTCATGAAGCCGTGTCTCGAAATTGTGAAAGGCCACCTGCCTGACAACGGTGTTCAGCATATCCTCGACCTTGCCGGCCAGCAGACGGCGGCGGGTGCCTTTGTCTTTGGCGCTGTCGACAAGCCGGCGGAAAGCCAGCATCTCGGCAAAGACCGAGGCTGTTTCGGCCAGCGTCAGCGGCGTGTCCGACATCAGATAGCCACGGTCGGCGGCAAGCCGCTGGTGAATGCCGTGCCCCATCTCATGCGCCAGCGTCATCACATCACGCGACTTGCCGGAAAAATTCATCAGAATATAGGGATGCGCCGATGGCGTTACCGGATGCGAGAAGGCACCGGAACTCTTGCCGGCACGCGGTGCGGCATCGATCCAGTTGCGCTCGAAGAACGGTGCGGCAAGATCGGCCATCTGCGGGTCGAACCCGGCGAATGAGTCGATGACCAGCCGCTGTGCCTCATCCCAGGTAAAGCTGCTGTCATCATCATCGGGAAGCGGGGCGTTGCGATCCCACCAGTCAATGGCCTCCCCACCCATCCATCCGGCCTTCAGCCGGTAATAGCGGTGCGCCAGATCGGCATTGCGCTCGCCAACGGCACTGACCAGAGCGTCGACCACCTCGTCATCGACATCATTGTCCAGATTGCGCGATGCCACCGGCCGTTTGAAGCCGCGCCAGCGATCCTCGATTTCCTTGTCCTTGGCGATGGTGTTGAGGACAAGCGACAACAGCCGCTGGTTTGCCTTCAGGGTCGTCGACAGCGAGGCACCAGCCTCACGGCGCTCGTCTGCCTCGGTGCTGGCCAGTGAATTCAGGATTTCGGCCTCGGTAACCTCGGCGCCCTTGAAGGGAAAGCGCAGCGCCGCCGCGGTTTCGTCGAACAGCCGTACCCAGGCGCCGCGGCCTGTCGGCGCGCGTTCGGCAAGCATGCGCTCCATATCAGGATCAAGCTGATAGGGTGCCATGGCGCGGACCCGGCGCAGCCACGGCATCCATGCCGCCACCGCCTCTGTCTTGCACAGCTCGTCGATACGCGCCTGCGGCAGCGTCGCCAGTTCAAGCTCGACAAACAGCAGCTCAGCACCGATTTCGGCACCGGCCTCGCGGACCGACTGATGGTGACGAGCAATGCCGGCATCGGTTGTGTTGGCGGCGAATAGCAGCTGTGCGTGGCTCGCCACCTTGCCAAGCGTCTCGAGAATCCGTTCATATTCGGCAATCAGCGTGGCAAGCTGCGGGCCGTCTGCCTCGCCAAGCCGGCCACGCCAGTCGGCGGCAAGCGACTTTGCCGCATCGCGCGACGCCTCGATATCGGCGGCGATCGCGGCATCCTGGATGGTGCTGTAGAGATCCGTAAGGTCCCAGATGGGGCTGCTGTCTGGCATGTAAAGTCTCGCTGATACTGACTGGTGACGCCATGCTCGTGACGCACACGGGATATGGGGGTGGCGGCCGCCTGTCGCAAGGCGGAAAAGAGGGTGGTGCGACGCCAATCCGCATGACCGGCAAAGTGAAGCGGTTTGGCCCTTGCCTTCATCGATCTTACCGCATACCATTTGAAGGCTCGATACAGTAGGGGGGAGAGAGCCACAGCGGTTTTGTCTGTTGTGGCCACCGAAGGAGCAACGGCCCAGGAAACTCTCAGGTACCCGTACTCCCTTTTGTGAGCACTCTGGAAAGCGGCACGGCAGTGCCCACCGACGGGGAAAGCCGCCGTCACATCATTCATGGCCCATTGCATAGTCCCGGGCCTGCATATGGGTGATCAGGCGGGAAATCTCTCAGGTTCGACGACAGAGGGGGCGCATTCGACTTGGTCGAATTGCGTTTTCTTATGCGTCGCAACAGGAGTGACCCCGTGGAGACCCGCAGGACCCCACTTTACGATTTTCACCTCGCCAATGGCGCGCGGATGGTGCCGTTCGCCGGCTGGGACATGCCGGTGCAATATGCCGACGGCATCAAGGCCGAGCATCTGGCAACGCGCGATTCGGCTGGTCTGTTCGATGTATCGCACATGGCCCAGATCTGGCTTGCCGGTAGCGATACCGACACCGCGCTTGAACGGCTGACCCCG
Source organism: Puniceispirillaceae bacterium (SeqCode) (assembly GCA_965658285.1). Classification (GTDB taxonomy): domain Bacteria; phylum Pseudomonadota; class Alphaproteobacteria; order Puniceispirillales; family Puniceispirillaceae; genus UBA8309. The sequence continues at coordinate 22,201 of CBFHRT010000009.1, forward strand.
ACCGATGTCGGTGCCATCGCCGAGGGTCGTGTCCGCTATTCACTGTTCCTCGATGACAATGGCGGCGTTCTCGACGATCTGATGATTGCCCGCCTCGATGGCGATCTGCAGCTTGTCGTCAATGCCGGCCGCGCCGAGCATGACATCGCGCATCTTCGGGCCAATCTGGATGCCGCCAAGCTGGATGCCGGCAAGCTGGATCAAGATGTAACGATGCAGGTGCGTGAAGACCGCGCCTTGCTGGCACTGCAAGGCCCGGAGGCACTGCAGGTGCTGCGCCGACTTGGCGTCGATCTTGACGGTTTCTTCTTCATGCAGATCGGGCATTTTACCATCGATGGCGTTGACTGCATGATCACCAGATCAGGCTATACCGGCGAGGACGGATTCGAGATTTCGATGCCGTCCGACAACGCCGTCCAGCTTGCCGAACTTCTGTGCGCCGATGAGGCGGTGAGCCTTGCCGGGCTTGGCGCGCGGGACACGCTGCGGCTTGAGGCCGGCCTGCCGCTATGGGGACATGAGCTAGACGAAACGATTAATCCGGTGGCCGCCGGGCTGCGTTTCGCGCTATCGAAGCGCCGCCGTGAGTCGGCAGATTTCCCGGGGGCCACCACCATCATGAAAGACTGGAATGACGGGTCTGCCAGACAGCTTGTCGGACTGCTGCCGCAAGGTGGCCGTCCAGTGCGCGACGGGGCCGAACTCGCGCTCAACGGGACCATTATCGGGACTGTCACGTCAGGCGGCTTCGCCCCCAGCCTCGATGCGCCGGCCGCGCTCGGCTTTGTCGATACGGCGCTGGCCATGCCGGGAACAGAGATCAACGCACTTGTCCGCGGACGCGAGGTGCCGGTTACCGTTGCGGCGCTGCCGCTGGTGCCACATCGCTATGTCCGCGGGTGACATAATAGCAAGGAAGGAGACCGACATGTTGCGTTACACGGAAGACCATGAATGGATCAATCTTGACGGTGATACGGGGGCGGTCGGCATTTCGCCCCACGCCATCGAACAGCTTGGCGACATCGTCTTTGTCGAGCTTCCCGAGGCCGGCGCGACGGTTGGCAAGGGTGATTCGGTCGCGGTGTTCGAATCGGTAAAGGCCGCCTCCGATATCTACAGCCCGGCGAGTGGCGAGATCACCGAAATCAATGAAGCGCTGCTGGATGACCTGACCGGCATTACCCCGGACCGGGCGCATGATTGCTGGCTGTTCAAGATCAAGGTGAGCGATGCCAGCGAACTTGACGAGATGATGGATGACGCTGCCTACAGCGCGATGATTGCCTAGCAGGCGGGCTGATTCGGCGGGCCCCCACCCGCCGATCCCCACCCGCCGGGCGTTGCCAGAGACGAATGATGGGGCCGGGTGCCACCGGCTGAAAAAAAAAGCAAAGGAGACCACCATGTCACCACTTGAGTCATCACTGAACGATGTGAACGGCGTCCCGCAGGACTCGCCGCAGGCGGCATTCGAAACCCGCCATATCGGGCTGAACCCGCATGACATCACGACGATGCTGTCCCGTCTTGATGTTGCGTCGCTGGAGGTGCTTCTCGATGAGGTCATCCCGGCCGGTATCCGCCGTCATGACGAGATGAACCTGCCGGCGGCGCTGTCCGAGGCCGATATCCTGACCGAGATGCGCGAACTTGCAGGCCAGAACAAGGTGCTCACCTCGCTGATTGGCATGGGCTATTACGGATGCCATACACCGCCGGTGGTGCTTCGCAATGTGCTGGAAAACCCGGCCTGGTACACCGCCTACACGCCCTACCAGCCGGAAATCTCGCAAGGCCGTCTCGAGGCGATCCTGAATTTCCAGACAATGATCACCGAACTGACCGGCATGGATATCGCCAACGGCTCACTTCTCGACGAGGCGACGGCCGCCGCCGAAGGCATGGCGATGGCGTTTCGCGCGCATCGTGCCAAGGGCACCATCTTCAGGGTCGATCCTGACACGCATCCGCAGACAATCGCTGTGCTGCGCACGCGGGCGAGGCCCATCGGCATCGAGATCGAGCTGGAATCGCCGGAAGCGCCCTATGGGGATGGCTGCTTTGGCGTTCTGATCAGCTATCCGGGAAGCAGCGGTGCGGTGCGCGACATCAGGCAGGCGATCAATGCCATCCATGATGCTGGCGGCCTTGCCATCATCGCCTCTGACCTGCTGGCGCTGACGCTTCTCGAGGCACCCGGCAATCTTGGTGCCGATATCGTTCTGGGTTCGGCGCAGCGTTTTGGCGTGCCCTTCGGATATGGCGGGCCGCACGCCGCTTTCTTTGCCTGCCGCACGGCGCATCAGCGCGCGATTCCGGGCCGGCTGGTCGGGGTCAGCCAGGACAGCGCCGGGCGCGTGGCTTACCGGCTGGCGCTGCAAACCCGCGAGCAGCATATCCGCCGCGAAAAGGCGACCTCGAACATCTGCACGGCACAGGTTCTGCTGGCGGTGATGGCCGGGTTCTACGGCTTGTGGCACGGGCCGGAAGGTCTGACCCGGATTGCCGGACACGCCCATGCGATGGCCTGCCGCTTTGCCGCCGCCATGCGCGGTGCCGGCCGCACGGTCAGGCATGATGATTTCTTCGATACGGTTGTTATCGAGGCGCCGGATGATCGCGATGATCTGGTCGCCGCGGCACACGCGGCCGGGATCAATCTGCGTGCGATGGAGGGTGCCATCGCCGCCAGCTTTGACGAGACAAGCTCGGCCGAGGTTCTGGACCGGCTTCTTGGTGCGCTTGGCGCCGGTGGGGCCGGCAGTGCGACGCCGGCAACCGCGATTCCGGATATGTTGCGGCGGGCCGACGGTTTCATGCGCCAGCCTGTGTTCCATCGCTATCGCACCGAGACCGAGATGCTGCGCTATATGCGCAGCCTCGCCGACCGCGACCTGGCACTTGACCGCTGCATGATCCCGCTTGGGTCCTGCACGATGAAGCTGAACGCCACCGCCGAGATGATCCCGGTGACCTGGCCGGAATTCGCCAACATCCATCCCTACGCGCCGGCCGATCAGGCCGAAGGCTATGCCGCGATGATCGCGCGCTTGGAAGCGATGCTGGCCGAATCCACAGGCTATGCCGGCGTGTCATTGCAGCCGAATGCCGGATCGCAGGGCGAGTTTGCCGGCCTGCTGGCGATCTCGCGCTATCATGAATCGCGCGGCGAGGGGCATCGTAATATCTGCCTGATCCCGCAATCGGCACATGGCACCAACCCGGCCTCGGCGGCGATGGCCGGCATGAAGGTCATCGTCGTGAAATGCGATGATGACGGCAATGTCGACATCGAGGATCTGAAGGCGAAGACGGAGACGCACCGCGAGTCGCTGGCGGCGATCATGGTGACCTATCCCTCGACGCATGGCGTGTTCGAGGAATCCATCGTCGAGCTGTGCGAAATCGTGCATGAGGCCGGCGGCCAGGTCTATGTCGACGGGGCCAATCTGAACGCCCTTGTCGGCCATTGCTCGCTGCCGGAATTCGGCGCCGATGTCAGCCATCTGAACCTCCACAAGACCTTCTGCATTCCACATGGCGGAGGCGGCCCGGGTGTCGGGCCGATCGGGGTCGCGGCGCATCTGGTGCCGTTCCTTCCCGGCTCGCCGCTTGCCGATGAAGGCGCGGTCAGCGCCGCACCGTTCGGATCCGCCGGCATCCTGCCGATCACCTATGCCTATATCCGCATGATGGGAAGCAAGGGGCTGAAGGCGGCGACGGGAACGGCGATTCTCGCCGCCAACTACATGGCGGCGCGGCTGGCGCCGCACTATCCGGTTCTCTATACCGGCGCGAACGGGCGGGTGGCGCATGAATGCATCATCGACATCCGTGGCATCCAGGAGCGGAGCGGCATCAGCAACGAGGATATCGCCAAGCGGCTTGTCGATTTCGGCTTCCACGCGCCGACCATGTCGTTCCCGGTGGCCGGCACATTGATGATCGAGCCGACGGAGTCGGAATCGATTGTCGAGATCGACCGGTTCTGCGATGCGATGCTGTCCATCGCCGCCGAGATCGGCAAGGTCGAATCGGGTGAATGGCCACGCGATGACAACCCGCTTGTCAATGCGCCGCATACGGCAGCCGATCTGTTGACTGCCGAGTGGACCCATCCCTATAGCCGCGAGGAGGCCGCCAGCCCGGATCTGAACCGGCAGCCCAACAAATACTGGCCGCCGGTCAGCCGCATCGACAATGCCTGGGGCGACCGCAATCTGATCTGTTCCTGCCCCAGCATCGATGAATGGGAATCAGCCGCGGAATAGGCTGACCACAGGACACAAGAACATCGTCAGGGAGGGCCGCCACAGGGCGGCCCTTTCGGTTTGCCGGCCAATGTGATTTTATCGTCTGACCCGACCGCACAGCGAGACAGCACCCATGCGTCATCTGGAATATCCCGGCAGGTCACCTGTCGCCGCGCCAAACGGCATGGCAAGCACCTCACACCCGCTATCCACCCAGACGGCGATCACCATCCTGCAGGAAGGCGGCAATGCCCTGGACGCGGCCATCGCCGCCTGCGCCGTGCAATGCGTCGTCGAGCCGGAATCCACCGGCATTGGCGGTGACTGTTTCTGCCTGTACGCGCCATCCGGAGGCGACGACATCATCGCCTTCAACGGGTCGGGGCGGGCGCCGGCGGGGCTGAACTCGGAACGGTTGCTCGAGACCGGTATCTCGCGGATCGAACGGCAATCACCGCATGCGGTGACCGTTCCCGGCGCGGTTGATGCCTGGACGCAGCTGAACCGCGATCATGGCAGATTGAGCCTCGACAGGTTGCTGGCGCCGGCTATCGCCTATGCCCGCGACGGCTATCCGATCACGCAGCGCGTGGCGCGCGATTTTGCCGGCGCGTTTCGGTGGCTGGATGACGATGCGCGCGCTGTCTTCAACCGTGATGGTGGTCCCGTCCCGCTTGGCGCGCGACACGTACAGCCGGCGCTGGCCGCAACGCTGGCGCGGATTGGCCGTGACGGGCGCGCCGGTTTCTATGACGGGCCGGTGGCCGACGAGATCATCAGCAAGTTGCAGACGCTTGGCGGCTATCACACCGCGGATGATTTCACCGCCGCCATTGGCGAGTATGTGGAGCCGGTCAA
>CBFHRT010000010.1:0-27203 GCA_965658285.1 Puniceispirillaceae bacterium (SeqCode)
TTGAACATGCCGGTCTCGAGGGTGCGATCGGGATGCAGGGGCAGGTGATGTCGGTTGCCGGTGGTGTGGGCCGCGATGCGGCGCACATCCAGTATGAGACACAAAGACCGCAGGAAGCGTTCGGGGCGCGGCCGCGTGTTCACAGCGTGGTTCACGGGCAATGGCGGCTGTCGATCTATCTTGGCAAATGCCGGAACGAGCTGTTCGATCTGGAGAACGATCCTGGCGAAATGACCAATCTGTGGGACAGCGGGGATCATGCCGCCATCAAGGCAATGTTGATCGAGAAGCTCGCTGAACTGGAAATTGCCGTCGCCAACCGCGTGCCGCTGCCAACGGCGCAGGCCTGAGGCACGGGCATGAGGCAACAGCAGAGGGAGGAAGATGGGATGACCGACACCACCTATCAGGACAGGCAGGAATTCGAGATGGGCCACTGGCCCGAACTCAGGGAAACCTGGAACCAGATGATCCAGCTGGTCTTTCCGGAACGCGAGGTGTCTGGTGAGTTGAAGCAGCTTGTGTTCACGGTCGCCAGCCTTGCCAGCGGGTGCCGGCACTGCCAGTCGCATGGCGCCTATCACCTTCACAGGATCGGCGTTCCGGACGAGAAGATTCAGGCGCTCTGGAGCTTTGAGACATCCGATTTGTTCACCGATGCCGAACGTGCCGCGCTGCGGCTGGCGATGGCGGCAGGTGTCGCCCCGAACGCGACAGAGCCGGAAAATTTCGCCGAGATGCGCGTGCATTTCACCAATATCCAGATCATCGAGATTCTCGCGGTGATTTCCGTAGGCGGCTATCTGAATCGCTGGAACGACACCATCGCCACGGTCACAGATCAGGAATCGATCGATTTCGCGGATCAGGTCCTGCGGCCGGTGGGCTGGGAGCCGGGAAAGCATGTCGGCGCCGCCGAGGAACAGCGCAAGGCGCATCCCATCACGCTTGGCTGGTCGAAGAAATGAACGGTCGTCGCGTGTCCCGACATCGCCGCGCGCTGGTGAGATTGGCCGCGTCACTGCCCATCGCCGCGCCACTGCCTATCAAGGAGGCTGCATCATGCATCCAGAACTGAAAGCCCATCCTGACTATTTCAGGAAGGACATCGTTCAGCTTGCCGACAATGTCTATCAGGCTTTCGGTTTTGCGGCTTCGAATGTCTACATGATTGTCGGTGACGGTGGCCTGATCATCATCGACACAACCGAAACGACAGCGGCGGCCACGAACATTCTGGCTGAATTCCGCAAGATCACCGATCTGCCGGTTAAGACGATCATCCTGACGCATACGCACCGCGATCATGTGTCCGGCGCCGCCATTTTCGCCGGTGATGACAATCCGGAAGTGATCAAGAGCGAGAGAAATTCAGACGACCCGCTGATTGATGCCACCGAACATCCACGGGCCACAAAGGCCATGCAGGCACGCACCAAGCGGCAGTTCGGGATCGGACTGTCCTACCCGGACGAGATTATCGGCATCGGCGTCGGGCCGGGTGACCGTCCGTTGCAGGGGATGGGCGGCGGCATCCTGCCGGCGACAAGGCTGATTCCCGAACCGGGGACGGATGTCACCATCGCCGGGGTTGATCTGCAGCTTGTCATGGCGCCGGGCGAAACGCCGGATCATATGGTTGTCTGGTACCCGCAGAAGAAAATCCTGTTCTCGGGCGATAATTTCTATCGGTCCTTCCCGAACCTCTATGCCATTCGCGGCACCATGTATCGCGACTTTGATGTCTGGGCGGATACGATGGACCAGTTGATCGGATTTGACGCCGAGGTGCTTGGCCCCGGCCACACAAAGGCGGTCTTCGGGGCCGAGGCGATACGCGATGTTCTTGGTGACTACCGCGATGCCATCCGCCATGTCGTTGACGCAACACGCGCCGGCATGGATGCCGGTCTGACCATCGATGAGCTGGCGCATAGCGTGAAGCTGCCGCCTGAACTCGCCGAAAAGCCGCATCTTCGCGAATATTATGGCCGTGTGGATTTTGCCGTCCGGGCGTATTTCGTTGGTACGATGGGGTGGTTCGACGGCAATCCGACATCGCTTGGCAGCTTGTCACCGCGCGATGAAGCGCAGCGGATGATCAGGCTTGCCGGCGGCGGCGCGGCGGTCTGGCGCGAGATCGGGAGCGCCCGCGCCGATGGCGAATATCAGTGGGCGCTGCAACTTCTGGACAGGCTGATCTTTGCCGATATCGACGGTGCCGAGGCGCGCCAGGCCAAGGCCGAGGTGCTACGCGATCATGCGGCCCGGCAGATCAACTGTCCGACCCGCCATTACTATATTCAATGTGCCAAGGAACTGGGCGCGCGGGAACTGGCGCAGTCGGACGATTGATCGTCCGCACAGGCAGGTGTAACGGGCGCAGGCCCAGGGGAGACAACAGATGACCGGACTTTTCTTAATCATCTTTGCGGCGTTGGTGCTGACGGAACTGACAAAGGGGCTGAGCGCCAACGGCACGCCGCCGGTGCTGCAGCGATTTTCCTGGCAGATGGATCTGGCGCATTTCATGTGGTCCAGCATTTTGCCTCTCAGGATCATCTTCGTGCTTGGGCTGGCTGCCGTCTTTTTTGGCATGCCTGCCGAAGACCGGATGTCGGTGGTGCCCGGCGGCATCGCGCTGGGGCTTGCCTGGGGTTTCATTTACTGGCTTTTCAACCGGTATTGGGTTGGCCGCTTCAAGTTCCTGCCGATCACGCAGAAGCGTTTCGAGGGCGCTGCCGGCAATATGGTGGACCTGAATGAGCAGATCCTCGGCATTGATCATGGCGGCGCGCAGAAGGCGTTCCCAGTGAACATGCTTTATTACCACCATCAGATCGCCGACGAGGTTGGCGGGCATCCGGTCTGGCCAACCTATTGCGGGCTGTGCAACAGCGGCCGGATCTATGATCGTCTGGTTGACGGCCAGGCGCTGGAATTCACGCTTGTCGGGGCGATCAACTACAACGCCACTTTCCGCGACCATACGACCGGTACCTGGTGGCGCCAGGAAACCGGCGATGCGGCAAAGGGCCCGTTGCAGGGCCGGATGCTGGAGGACATGCCGTGCGAGCAGATGACACTCGGCAACTGGCTTGCCAAGCATCCGGACAGTCTTGTTCTGCAATATGACCCGACCTTCGAGAAGCAATACATGATCCGGACGGCGCTTCTGAATTATGAAGTCAGCCTTCCGGGATGGCACATGCAGGCCTCGCCGCCGCTGGTCGTAGGGGTCGAGATCGGCAATGTCGCGCGGGCCTATGACTGGAACCAGCTGGTCAAACATCGTCTTGTGCATGACGAGGTCGAGGGCACGCATCTTCTGGCCGTCACCGACGCGGACGGCTCGTCGGCCTTTGTCTATGACCGCACGGTCGACGGCACGGCGCTGGAGTTCACAGCGGATGGTGACGGTCTCAAGGATGCGGGCACCGGGTCAAGCTGGGATGTGTTCGGGCGCTGCATGAAAGGCAAGCTGAAGGGCAAGCAGCTGACGCAGGTGCAGAGCTACAAGCAATATATCCGTGCCTGGGTGACCTTCCATCCGGAGGCATCCTTCTACAAGTTTCAGCATGCCGGCTGACAGCGGCCAATCAATAATCGAGGGAGATGAGAGATGAGACTGGCACTGACAGGCGGCGCGACGGGGATTGGCGCGGCGACGGCGGCGCGGCTTCGCGCCGACGGGCATGAGATCGTGATTTTCGACATCCGGAAGCCGGACAGCGATGACCGCTGGATCCCGCTTGATCTGATGGATCCGGGTTCAATCTCCGCCGCGCTGCAGGCGGCTGATGGCAGCTTTGACGGGCTGTGCTCGATTGCCGGCATTCCGCCGCGTGATGACAATGCGGTGCCCTGTCTGACGGTGAACACGCTGGCGACCTGCGCCTTCATTGACGGTTTCATGCCAAAGCTGACCGAAGGTGCCGCCGTGGTATCGGTGGCCTCGCGCGCCGGCATGGCATGGCAGTCCAATATCGACCAGCTCGATGATCTTCTGACGCAGACACCCGCCAGCCTCGCCGACTGGTGCGCGGCGAATGAGGTCGACGCCACCAAGGCCTATATCCTGTCGAAACAGGCGGTGATCTACTGGCACCAGAGGGCGGTCACCCCGCATATCGGCAAGCACCGGTTTGTCACCGTCAGCCCGTCCGCCGTCAGCACTGGCATTCTGGATGATTTCGTCAAGGCGTTCGGTCCGATGGTTGCCGCGAATCTGGCACGTGTTGGGCGGTCGGGAACGCCACAGGAGGTTGCAGAGCTGATCGCCTTTTGTGTGTCGCCGGCGGCAAGCTGGATGAACGGGGTCGATGTGGTCACCGATGGCGGCATGGGCGCGATGGCCATGATGGCCCAGCGGCACGGGAGTTAATCATATGAATGACGTCACCACCGATCTGTTCGTTGATGGGGCGGCGCGCCCCGCCACCGGCAACGCCACCTACCGGCTTGTCAATCCGGCCCGTCCGTCGGAGATCGTCGGCCATGCCGCCGCCGCGAACGCCGATGATGTCGATGCGGCGATGCAGGCGGCGCAGCGCGCCTTTGGCGGCTGGTCGGCACTGTCGATGGCCGCGCGTGCCGCGCATCTTCGCACCGTTGCCGACACCTTGAACGCCGATGCCGAGGAAACCGCGGCGCGGGCACGGTTGCTGACCCGCGAGCATGGCAAGACGCTGTTCGAAACCAATATCGAGGTCACGCGCCTTGCCGACAGGTTCGCCCAGGTGGCCGGTTTCGCCGACCGGGTGGCTGAAGATGACACCGTCAGCGGCCCAATGTTCGATACCGTTGTTACCCGCACCCCGCGCGGCGTGACGTTGCTGATCGTGCCGTGGAACTGGCCGCTGGCGATTCTGGGATCAAAGCTGCCGCATGCCCTTCTGGCCGGCAACAGCGTTGTCATCAAGCTGTCCGAGTTCGCCACACTGGCACCGGCGCAGACGATCATGAAGATTGCCGCCATGCTGCCGCCGGGCGTGATCAACCTGATCACCGGCGACGGTACGGTCATTGGCGATGATCTGGTGACCCACCCGCTTGTCAGGCAGGTGAACTTCACCGGCTCGATCCGGATTGGCCGCCATGTGATGCAACAGGCAGCCCGGAACATCACCCCGGTGACGCTGGAGCTTGGCGGCAATGATCCCGGCATCCTTCTCGATGATGCCCCGCTATCGCCGGAATTCTTCAAGAAGCTCTATATCAGCTGCTTCCTGACCAGCGGCCAGATCTGCATGGCGCTGAAGCGGCTCTATGTGCCGCGCGCGCTGTTCGATGATGTGGTTGACGGGTTGTCCGAGGTGATGGACCGGCAGGTTGTCGGTGACGGGCTGAAGGATGGTGTCACCATGGGGCCGCTGACCACCCCGCAGCAGAAACGCACCGTCGAGACAATGCTGGCGGAGGCCGACGCCGCCGGTCAGGATATCCGTTATCTCGGCCGGATCGATGATGAGGGCGATTTCGCCGCCGGTCAGTTCCTGCGACCGTCGCTGGTGATCAATGCCGACCCGTCGCTGTCGGTGGTGAAGGATGAGCAGTTCGGTCCGACGCTGCCGGTGATCGCCTATGATGGTGAGGACGCGGCGGTGGCGATGGCGAATGACAGCGATTACGGGCTCAGCTCGTCGGTCTGGTCGGCCGACCCGTCACGCGCCGTTGCGCTGGCGCGCCGCCTCGAGGCCGGGTTCACCAATATCAACGCGCATGGCCCGACAGCGATGGACGGCCTGGCGCCCTTTGGCGGGGTCAAGCAATCCGGCATCGGCCGCAATTTTGGCCCGGACGGGGTGCGCCAATTCCAGGAAGTCCATTCCATTTCCGGCCAGTCCGGTCAGATTTTCTAGACACACAGGTATCCGATCAATGGCCAAGCCGCGCAACATCCTGTTCATCATGTTCGACCAGCTGCGTTTCGACTATCTCAGCTGCGCCGGCCATCCCTATCTGGACACGCCGAACATTGACTGGCTGGCCAGCCGGTCGGTGCGATTCGACCGGGCCTTTGTCCAGTCGCCGGTCTGCGGCGCGGCACGGATGTCCTTCTACACAGGCCGCTATATCAGCTCGCACGGGTCGACCTGGAATGGCATCCCTTTGCGGGTCGGCGAATGGACGATGGGGGATCACCTTCGCGAGGCCGGCATGGATGCGTTGCTGATCGGCAAGACGCATATGAAGGTCGATGCCGATGGTATGCAGCGCCTTGGCCTTGCCGCCGACAGCATCATCGGGGCGCGGCTTGCCGAATGCGGCTTTGATGTGCTGGTCCGTGATGACGGGCTGTGGGCCACTGGCCCGGATGGCAATTATGATGATAAATCCTCGCCCTATAATGAATATCTCCGCGAAAAAGGCTATGAGGCGGAGAATCCCTGGCATGATTTTGCCAATGCCGGAATCGATGATGACGGCAATATTGCCTCGGGCTGGATCTATGCGAATGCCAACAAGCCGGCGAATATTCGCGAGGAGGATTCCGAGACTCCGTGGTTGACCCGTGAGATGATCCGCTTCCTCGACGAGGGCGCGCCGAAGCGCGAGCGGCCCTGGATGTGCCATCTGTCCTATATCAAACCGCACTGGCCCTACATCGTGCCGGCGCCCTATCACGACATGTATGGTCCGGACAGCTTTGTGCCGGTTGTCCGGCACGCCGATGAACTTGTCGACCAGCACCCGGTCTATGCCGCCTTTTCCGGCAATGTCATCGGCACCGCCTTCCGGCAGGATGAGGTGCGCCATGCCGCGCTTGGGGCCTATATGGGGCTGATCAAGCAGATCGATGATCAGATGGGCCATCTGTTCGCGCATCTTCGTGACACCGGGCAGATGGATGATACGGTGATTGTCATCACCTCCGACCATGGCGACTATCTTGGCGACCACTGGCTTGGCGAGAAGGATTTGTTCCATGATGCGTCGGTGCGCGTGCCGATGATCATCTATGACCCGTCACCCGAGGCGGACGCCACGCGCGGCACCGTCTGTGACGCGCTGGTCGAATCCATCGATCTGGTGCCGACATTCGTTGAGATGGCTGGCGGCACGCCGCGCGATGAATGGCTTGAGGGGCGCTCGCTGATGCCGCTCATCCGCGGCGACAGGCCGGATGACTGGCGCCGCTACGCGATCAGTGAATATGATTATTCACTGACCCCGATGGCGACGCGCCTTGATGTGTCAGCCAAGGATGCGCGGCTGTTCATGGTGGCTGACGATCGCTGGAAATTCATGCATGCCGAGGGCGGCTTTCCGCCGATGCTGTTCGATCTGCAGAACGACCCGATGGAGCTTCGCGATCTGGGCCGTGACCCGGCCTATGGCGATGCGGTGGCGGATTGCTATGAGCAGCTGTTCCAGTGGGCGCGGCGCTGTGCGCAGCGCACGACGCTCAGCGACCGGCAGATACTCGAGCGCCGCGGCAAGAGCCGTCGCAAGGGAATCGTGTTGGGGATCAGCGATGAAGACGCGGCCGCGTCACATACCGAAATCCTCAGCCGTTATCGCGGCAAGGCTGGCCAGCGGCATATCTAGGCGCGGCGCCGCACATCACATCACATAACGGTATTTTTGCCGCCTTCGCGGCACCCCCGCCGACCCGACCTGTCCGATATCGTGCAGGATGAGGAAGCGGACATTTCATGGCTTGATACCGCCGAACATATGCTAGTCACATATGGCGACAGCCGCACCGACGCCTATTCCGGATTGGTGGTGGCGGGCTTTGAAAAGGGCGTTGCCGTCGACCACTAGCCATGGTCGCGGCCTGATGCCCTGGCGTGGGGAGACGATATGGCCGCACCTGCCTCAAGACAGCATGTCGGCATCCTGTGTGTTATCCTGTCCTCGATATGTTTCGCCTTTGTCCCGAATACCGCGAAGATGGCGCTGGATGACGGGGCATCGCTGTTTTTTCTTCTCGCCGCGCGCTATGCGATCGGCGCGGTAATGCTGATGCCCCTCCTGATCATCACCGGGCAGAAGATCGCCGTTCAGCGGGCGCAGATCAGGCCGCTCGTCATAACCAGCCTGTTCGCGCTGTTCCTGCTTCTGGCGACATATCACGCTGTCGATTTTCTGGATGTCGGCCTTGTCCTGCTCATTCTCTACAGCTTCCCCATCGGGGTGGCGCTCATTTCGCAGGTCAGCGGCCGCGAGCGCATTTCACCGGCCCGCTGGCTGTGCATGATGGCGGTGCTTGCCGGGCTCGGGCTGATGATTCTTGACGGCATCGGTGATATCAGCCTCTACGGCATTGTCGTGTCCATCCTCGGGCTGATCTGCTTTGTGGTGTTCATTGAAACATCAAGCCAGCTTGCCGACTCGCTCGGGTCGCCGACGCTGAACCTCTATATCAGCCTCATCGGCCTTGTTTGCCTTCTGGCGGTGCTTCTGTTGCCCTTCGAGGTGTCATTTGCGCATCCGGCCACGCCAACAGGCATCGCCGCCATTCTCGGCAATGGCATATTCTACATCCTGAGCTGGGTGCTGTTTTTCGAGGGCGCCCGCATGATCGGGGCGACACGGGCCTCACTGCTTGCCTGCGTTGAGCCTTTGTTCGCGGCGCTGCTGGCCATGTTCCTGTTGGGGCAGTTTCTGTCAGCGACGGAATGGGCCGGGTTCGTTATCGTGCTCGCCGCGATCTTCATGTTTGAAAAACGCGCGCCAAAATCCGGCTGACAGGAAGGTTGGCGCGGCGGCGGGCGTTCAGATGCGGGCGGCAGCGGACTAATCGTCTGCCAGGTCTGCCTGAACCTCGGCAAGGCCCTGGCGCATATGCGCGGCGATATGGTCGCGCATCGCCGACAGACGGGTGCCCGATGCCAGCTCCACATATTCATGGTTGGCGGCCATGAAGACACCGCTGACCCCATGCCGCTTCTGGTGGATCGACATGTAGATCTGGACCAACGGCACCAGCCGGTGCCAATGCGAGCGCAGAATGCTGTGGCCGCTCAGCTCATATATCCAGGAATGAAAGGCGATTTCCCCCTGGACGGACCGCACATAATCGCCGGCCTGCCGCGACGCATCGAGGTCCTTGTAGCGCCGCCGCAGATCGGCAAGACTGCTCTCAGAACGCTTGTCCCACGCCTCTTCAAAGGCAAAGCCTTCAAGCGTTGTGCGCATCGAGTACAGCTCGCGAAGCTCCGATCGGCTCACCGACCGGACACGCAGCCCCTTATAGGCTGTCTTGACGAGAAGCCCGTCCTCGGTCAGCTGCAATATTGCCTCGCGCAAGGGGCCGCGACTTACCACAAGCCGGCTCGCCAGCTCGGTCTCGGTCAGCCGCTCTCCCGGCGCAATGTCGCCGGCAATGATCCTGTCCCGAAGCATGTCGCGGATCCGTTCGCTCAGCGGTTGCGGATGAATTTGGCTCAGTTCCACGTGTCTGTCCGGTGTCTGGATGTTGTTGATAAAGGAAATGGGGCGGGGCGGTATGTGCCGCCCCACCCGAATGGTCAGCGCATGAAGATCAATTCACGCTGCATTGGCGGCGAGTCGGCCGGATCGACGCCGAACTCGACCAGGAACTGCTCGTACCAGCCCTGAATACGGCCTGTCTCATACCAATAGAAGGTTGTCGTATCGAGCCATTCCCGCCAGGTCTTGTCGACCTCGCGCCGCACGGCAATGTTGGCCGGTGCCGTGAAGGCGGGTGTCGGGACGGAAATCACGCCCTTGCCCATCTTCTGGCGCGCCGACAGCAGCGGTGGCAGCATCAGCGATACCGCGTCGACACGGCCGGACTGGAAGGCTGCGATGGATGCCGCGTTGTCAGGGAAGCGCTGGATGTCGGCATTCGGTGCCATGCGGGTCAGGAACTCGTCCATCGAGGTTGCCTGCGGCACCGACATGCTGACGCCGGAATTGTTCAGCCCGGCCCAGGATGAGGCGTCGAGGCTGTCAGCGGCAAGAACCGCCTGCGAGAGGAAGACGACCGGATTCGTGGTGAAATCGGCCGCCTTGGCCCGAGATGGTGTCGGCGACATGAAGAACATGGCGTCGATCTTGTCCGACTGAAGGGCGGCGATTGCCGTGCCCCAGGTGACCTCGACCGTTTCCAGTTCGACCTCCAGAACATCCGCCATCGCCTGGCCGATCGAAATGCCGAGACCGCCGGTCCACTCGCCGGTCCGGATGTCCTTGGTGAACCATGGCGGCGCCTGGGTAACGCCGATGCGCATGGAGCCGCGTTCCTTGATGGCCTCCCATGTCGACTGCGCCGAGGCGATCTGGGCCGACAGCCCGACCGTCAGCGCCGTCGCGATGGCGGCCGTCATGACAGCCAGATGTCTGAAAATTCGTTTCATTGTGGTTTCTCCCTGTTGGTTGTTTAGAAGGGTAGCTTGAAGAGCGAATGCCCGGCGATGAAATCGCGGACTCTCTCTGTCCGTGGGTTTTGAAGAACCTCCTGCGGACGGCCTTCCTCGACGATTTTTCCGTCGTGAAGAAAGCAGAGCTTGTTGGCGACGTGATAGGCGAAGCCGAGTTCGTGGGTCACACAGACCATCGTCATGCCGTCCTCGGCAAGCTGGCGCATGGTCCTGAGAACTTCCCCGACCAATTCGGGGTCGAGGGCCGAGGTCACCTCGTCGAACAGCATCACGCTCGGGTCCATCGCAAGCGCGCGCGCAATGGCAACACGTTGCTTCTGGCCGCCTGACAGGCGCGCCGGATACTCGTCGGCCTTGTCCTCCAGCCCGACACGCTGAAGCTGTCTCATGGCCTTGTCCCGCGCTTCGCCCTTTGACCGGCCGAGAACGATGACCTGACCTTCCATCACATTCTCGAGGGCCGTCATATGCGGGAACAGGTTGAACAGCTGGAACACCATCCCGATGCGGGTGCGCAGCTTGCATAATTCCGATTCCCGGTAGCGCATCCGGCCATTCTGTTCGCTTCCCACCAGCGCGCCATTGATCCGGATCTGGCCAGCTGTCGGCTCTTCCATGAAATTGATGCAGCGCAGAAGCGTGCTTTTGCCGGACCCGCTTGATCCCAGCAGCACAACAGCCTCCCCCGGCATGACATCCATGTCGATCCCCTTCAGGACCTCAAGTGTGTCGAAGCTCTTGTGAAGTCCGCGAATTTCTACGACAGGCGTCATCGGGGTCAGGTCTCCAGGTCGCTTTTGCCGAACCGGCGCTCGAGAAGATAGGTCAACTGCACCATCGGGATCAGGATGACGAAGAACAGCAAGGCGACGACGGTATAGGCTTCGATCGGGTTGAATTCATAGGAGGCGATCATCTTCGCCTGATGAAGCGTTTCGCCATAGGCGACGACCGAGGCCAGCGTCGACATCTTGAAGACCTCGATGCCGCGACTCGTCAGCGGTGGCAGCATGCGTTTCAGCGCCTGTGGCAGGATGATGCGCCGCATCGTCTGGTTGTAGTTCATGCCGATGGCGCGTCCCGCCTCCCACTGCTCGCGCTCGATCGACTGGATGCCGCCACGAAACACCTCGGCCGAGAACGCCGCGGTGTTGAGCGTGATGCCGAGGGCCGCTGCCGTGAAGGCGCCAACCTCGACACCGATAACGACCGGCAGCGCGAAAAAGAACCAGATGATCTGCACCAGCACGGGAGTGTTGCGGAAAATCTCGACAAACAGCATCGACGGATAGCGGATCCAGGGCTGGCGGGCGTAGCGCATCATCCCGACAAGCAGCCCGAGACCGAGACCAAGCACGCATGTCAGCGCGAACAGCTTGATCGTCCCGAGAAGCCCTATCCCCAGAACATCCCAATAGGAAAAGACCGAATCGAAATTCCAGTCATATTGCATGTCGCGGCCTCATCGCAGGGTGCCTTCGCCGGACCGCGCGAGGCGGAATTCTAGGCGGATGGTAAGTTGCGAGAACACGAAGATGATCACGAAATAGATCAGCGCCACCACGGTGTAGACCTCCAGCGGGCGGAAGGTCTTCGATGCCAGCTCGTTGGCCTGGAACATCAGGTCGGCATAGGACACCGTGGAAATCAGCGTTGTGGTCTTCAAAAGTTCGATCGAGCGTTCGGCGAAGGCCGGCACCATCCGCTTGACAGCCTGTGGCAGCACGATGCGGCGCAGGCAGACCGCGCGGGTCATGCCGATGGCCTTGCCGGCATCCCACTGTCCACGGTCCACCGAATTGATGCCGCCACGGAAAATCTCGGCGAAGAAGGCGGACGACTGGATGGCAAAGGTGATCACCGATGCCACAAAGGGGGTCATCTCGACATTGATCAGGATCGGCAGAGCGAAGAAGAACCAGAAAAGCTGCACGAGGGGCGGTGTTGTCCGGAAGAATTCAATCACCAACAGGCAGAGCTGTGACAGCACCGGGATTCTGGCCATCCGGCCAAGGGCGAGGAACAGGCCCAGCGGCACGCCGAGCGCAAGCGCAAGGGCGCAAACCTGTAGCGTGTTCCACAGGCCCAGCATCAGCAGGTCAGTGTTGGCAAAGGTTGCCGTGAAGTCCCATTCGTGCATGTACAGACTCGCTCGAATTTAAGAATTTGAGTATTGAGGCTGACTTTGTATATTGTCAACAATATGCAATCGGAGGTGGAAGCAAGTATGGACCGGCCGAACATCGTCTTTGTGATGGCGGACCAGATGTCGGGCATGGCGATGCCGTTCCATGGCCATCCGGTTGTCCGGGCGCCGGCCCTGTCGCGCCTGGCGGCAGAGGGCGTTGTTTTCGAGAACGCCTATTGCAACTCGCCGCTATGCGGCCCGTCGCGCACATCGATGATGACCGGCCAGCTGCCGTCAAAGGTTGGCGGGTTCGACAACGCGCATGATTTTTCCGCCGCCATTCCGACCTTCGCGCATTATCTGGGACTTGCCGGGTATCGCACCTGCCTGTCCGGAAAGATGCATTTCACCGGCCCGGACCAGCTTCACGGATATGGCGAGCGGCTGACGACCGATGTCTATCCGTCGGATTTCGGCTGGACGCCGAACTGGGCCGACCCGGATGCGAAAGTCCGGTTCCAGGACATGCAGAATGTCATGGAGGCGGGGCCCTGCCTGCGCTCCATGCAGATCGACTATGATGACGAGGTCAACAACCGGGCGGTCGCCTGGCTTTATGATCGCGCGCGCGACAGCTCCCCGACCCCCTTCATGCTGACGGTGTCCTTCACCTCGCCGCATGACCCCTATGTCGCCCGCCCGGAATTCTGGGACGCATACAGCGATGACGAGATCGACCTGCCACGCGTGCCGGCCCTGCCGGCCGCCAGGCGCGACCCGCACAGCGAGCGGATTCATCAGCATTATGCGATTGGCGAGGTCGAAATCGATGACAGCACCATCCGCCGGGCCCGCCGCGGCTATTACGCCTCGATCGATTATGTCGACAGCAAGCTGGCGGCACTGCGCGCGGTGCTGGAGGAAACGGGCCTTGCCGAGAACACCATCCTGATCTTCACCTCCGACCATGGCGACATGATGGGCGAGCGCGGCCTTTACTATAAGAAGACCTTCTTTGAATGGGCGATGCGCGTGCCGATGATATTCTGGGCGCCGGGACGGCTGGCGCCGCGCCGCGTGGCCGACACGGTGTCGCTGCTGGATCTGCTGCCGACATTCTGCGACCTGGCGGGTGTTGGCGACGAGGTGCTGGAGACGGATGGTGACACGCTGCTGCCGCTTCTTCACGGCGCGGCGATGAAAGACCGGTTTGTCGCCGGCGAGTTTCTGTCGGAAGGCGTATTCGACCCGGTCTTCCTGCTGATCAGGGGCCGCCACAAGCTGTTCTACAGCGAGATCGACCCGCCGCTTCTCTACGATCTCGACACCGACCCGGACGAGCTGGTGAATCTGGCAATGGATGCCAGCCGGGCCGAGCTGTGTGACAGCATGCTTGGCGCGGCGCGGTCACTCTGGGACGGCGCGGCCTTGAAGGAACGGATCATCAGGGACCAGAACCGGCGCCGCCTGATTGCGCGTGCGCACCGGACCGGCGCGCCGCCGGCCTGGGACTTCCAGCCGATGACAGATGCCACAAGGCAATATGTGCGGGCCGGAAAATGGACAGTCGAAGTTGAAGCAGAGGGGCATCTCGATGTCAGGTGAACAGGCGAAGGGGCAATTCAGCGCCCAGGGCTATCTTCCGGACCCGCGAAACGAGACTGTCCTTGTCTATGTGAATGGCGAGATGGTCCCCCGGCATCAGGCCAGCATCTCGGTCTTTGACAGCGGCTTTGTGCTGGGTGACGGTGTCTGGGAAGGGCTGCGGCTTGTCGATGGCAGGATCATCCAGCTGGATGCGCATCTTGACCGTCTGTTTGAGGGCGCCGGATCGATTGCGCTTGATATCGGGCGCACGCGCGATGAGTTGAAGCAGGCGATTCGCGAGACCCTCGACGCCAACAAGATGGAGGATGGCGCGCATATCAGGATGATGGTCACGCGCGGGACAAAATCGACGCCGAATCAGGACCCGCGCTTTGTCATCGGCATGGCGACACTTGTCATCGTGGCGGAATTCAAGACACCGCGACCGGAGGCGAAGAGCCGGGGCATGTCGCTGTTCACATCGACCTTTCGTACCAGCGGGCCTGATGTGTTCGACCTGCGTCTGAATTCACACAGCCGGCTGAACCTGATCCAGGCGTTGATCCAGGCGATCAACGCCGGTGCGGACGAGGCGCTGATGCTTGATCCGCGGGGATTCGTGGCAAGCTGCAACTCAACCAACTTCTTCATCATTCGCGGCCGCGAGATCTGGACCTCGACAAGCCGCTATTCCTTCCGCGGCCTCACCCAGAAAGCTGTCATCGATGGCTGGCGACATGTCGGCGGCGCGGCACTGGAGACGGACTTCACGTTGGCCGAGTGCTATGCGGCGGATGAAGCCTTTGTGACCGGCACGCTTGGCGGCGTGACACCGGTTGTCAGAATCGACGGGCGCCAGATAGGCACGGGCGCGCCGGGGCCGGTGACTGCCGAAATTGCCGAGGCCTATAAGGCATGGGTGCATGCCCTTGCGTGAAGTGCCAAATCCAGCTCGATCTTGGCTGGCGTTACATTGGAATGCTGATTTCGCCTTTCGTGGTAATGGTGATTTACGCCTTGCTGACCGGGCAGTTCGTGATCACCCTGTTCGGTACGGCGCTGATCCCCGGCTTGATTGGCATCATCGCCAGCGCCATATCTCAATGACATCCCACTATTTTCGCCGGAGCGCACAATGAAATCCCTTCTGTCCACCATGCTACTCGCCGCCTTGGTCCTTGCGGGGTCCGTGGCACGTCCCGCCCATGCCGGGGGGCATGATGCCGGGCTGTCCTACGACGTTGACGGCAAGAGCTTTGCCGCGCATGTCGAGATGACGGATGCAGCGCCGAAAGGCACGGTGTTCATCGTCCATGACTGGGATGGGCTGACCGACTATGAAAAGAGCCGTGCAAAAATGCTTGCGAAGCTTGGCTATAACGCGGTGGCGATTGATCTGTTCGGTGTCGATGCGAAGCTGGAAGGGCGTGATGATTACCGCCGTGAAACAGGCGCGCTGTATCGTGACAGATCGGCCTTCAGGGCGCGCCTCTCGGCCGCGGTAGATGCCGGCAAGCCTGTCTCTGAAGCTGGCGGCAAGACGTTCATCATCGGCTATTGTTTCGGTGGGGCGGCTGTCCTTGAAGCAGCGCGCGCCGGCATGGGGCTTGATGGCTATGTCAGCTTTCATGGCGGACTTGGCACGCCCGAAGGTCAGGATTATGCGATGACCGACGCCCCGGTTCTGCTGCTTCACGGGTCCGCCGATCCGGTATCGGGGATGGATGATCTGGCCGGTCTCCTGCAACAGCTGCAGACTGCCGGCGTGCCACACGACGCCGAGGTTTTCGGCGGTGCCCGACATTCCTTTACGGTCGCCGGGTCGCGCGACTATGACGCCGAAGCGGACGCCAAGTCATGGGACGCATTGCTGCGGTTTCTGGCGCGCAACGGCTGATCCCCGGGAAGAGCCCGGGATAAGGGCCTGGGATTGCAAACAGGGTATGCGGTGGGCGTGTGACGGGTAACCGATCATATGCCCCTGCAATCAGGCCCCCGCAATCAGGCCCCCGCAATCAGGCCCCCGCAATCAGGCCCCCGCAATCAGGCCCCGCAGTGAGGTCCGTAATGACCGGGGTCATTCAAACCGATGGTGGCCGGCCGATGGTGGCCGGGCCTGATGCTGGCCGGGCCTGATGCTGACCGGCCCTGATGGTGGCCGGGTCACTGTCGTCATAAAGCCGCTCGACAAAGCCGGCACGATGGCGCAACACGGCGTTGTTGTTCAGATTGCCCTTGGCGGTGATTTCATGGGCTTTCACCGAGGGCGGGTCGCCCAGAATGATGGCCCGCACGATCCGGTTGGATGACCCGGTGGCCGTCTCAGCCAGCGTTGCCAGAACGGATCTGATCTTTGCGCAATATTCCGCATCACGAATGGTGCCATCATCGCCGGCCTGAAGACCAAGCTGCGGATCCGGGAATACCAGCATGCCGATATCAGCACGGTTTTCCCCGGTGATGACGATGTCCTGAACAAGGCCTGCCAATGCCGGCATCGCGGTCAGCCGCAGCCTGGCGGACTGCACCCAGACCGCCGACAGAAGCTTGAAGTCCTCGCCAATCCTGCCATCGAACCGGAGCCCGGTTTCGGGAACATCCGGATCGGCAAAACAAACCGCGTCGCCTGTTTTCATGAAGCCCTCATCATCGAAGGTTTCGGCATTCTTCTCCGGCTCCTCGAAATAGCCGTCCATCACATTCGGCCCGCGCACCCGCAGCTCGAACCGGTTGTCATCAATAGGGAGAAGTTTGGCCTCTAATTTTGGGCCGGGAATGCCGATCATGCCGGATGTGGCATTGCCCTCATAATGCATCAACGCCATCGGCGCGGTTTCCGTCATGCCCCAGCTTGAGGTCAGCATCGGCACGCGTCCAAGCTCCGCCATCGCCAGCTCTTCGATCCCCTGCCAGACATCCGCCGGTAGCGATGCCCCCGCATAGAAAATGAAATCAAGATCGGCAAAGAAATTGTGGCGCAGCTGGGCATCCTCGCGCATCGCCTCGACCAGCATGGCATATCCCACCGGCACATTCGCCGACATTGTGGGTTTCACCATCCGCAGATTCTCAAGCGTGGTGTCGAACAAACCCTCTACCGGCTTGCCGGTGTCCAGATACAACGCCCCGCCAAAGGCAAGCGCCATGTTGAAATTGGAATTGCCGGCAAAGACATGGTTCCAGGGAAGCCAGGACAGAATGATCGGCGGTCTGGCTTTCAGAAAGGGCAGGCAGCCGCAATACTGGTTCTGGTTCACGCACATCATATGATGGGTTTGCGGCACGCCCTTCGGCGTCGAGGTCGACCCCGACGTAAACAGGATCTTGGCAAGCGTCTGCGGGGTAACGGCATCACGCGCCGCGCGGATATCGGCGGTGCCGGCCAGCAATCTGTCAAAGGTGATCATGCCGGTCCCGCCACGTCCGCCTGCCACTTTCAGGGCATTGTCAAACTGCGGCAGTGACAACCCTCTGGCGAATTTTTCTGCATCCTCGGCAAACACCATCGCCGGACGGATTTTTTCGGCGATATGGATCAGGCGGGGCAGGGCATCCGGAATTGTTGAGTATTGCTCGGCAACCGGCACCGTGGCGACGCCGATATATTGCGCGGCAAGCTTGAGGATGCCGTGTTCGATCCCGGGGCCTGACAGGATGATGATCTTGTCGCCCGGCGTCACCCCATGATCCAGCAAACCGGCGGCGACGGCCTGAACCTGTGACAGCGCATCACCATAGCGCATCTCGCGCCAGCCGGTGCCTGACCGCGCCGCCAGAAACACCGCATCCGGTGTCTCTTCGGCCCAGCGATGCAGCCATTCACCGGTATTCCGCGCCACCGGATCCAGCGTCAGCCCCGAGGAGAGGATCATCTCGCCATCCTCGCGATGCTCAATCAACAGCTGGTGCTTGAGGTAATCCTGTTGTGCAAACATCAATGCCCCCGGTGACAAGCCGGCCTGCGGGCATGTCCCGTGCCGGTCAATTCCTCTGGACAGAATCAGGCTTTGTCCATATTGTTATGAAATATAACAATATGGGTTGCAGGTGGTATGTCAACATCGAAGACCATGTCACAGGAAAGATGGCCGTCATGAACATTGCGGGCGAGCAGGTCTGGATCACGGGCGGCGGCAGCGGTCTTGGCCTGGCTTGCGCGCGTCGGTTTGCTTTGGATGGCGGCAAGGTGACGATCTTCGACCTCGATGATGCGGCGGCGCAGGGTGAGGCCGCAAAGATCGGTGCCTCGGTGGTGAAGGTGGATGTGGCTGACGAACCCTCGGTTGCCGCTGCGGTCGATGCAACTGTCGGCAAGACAGGTGCGCCAAGGCTGCTGGTGAATTGCGCCGGCATCGGTCTTGCCGCACGGATTGTCGGGCGCGAGGGCAAGCTGTCCACGGATGTTTTCACAAAGACGATCCAGATCAATCTGATCGGCACCTATCTGATGATGAGCCATGCTGCCCGGGCGATGCTTGATCTTGAGGCTGTCGATGGCACTGATGAGCGCGGCGTCATCATCAACACCGCATCTGTCGCCTGGCAGGACGGGCAGCTGGGCCAGGCGGCCTATGCGGCGTCGAAGGGTGGTGTTGCATCGATGTGCCTGCCGGCAGCGCGTGAATTCGGGCGGTTTGGCGTGCGGGTGATGACCATCGCGCCGGGGCTGTTTGAAACCCCGATGACTGACGGTTTGCCCGATGATGTTCGCGCGGCCATTGGCGGCGACATTCCCTTTCCGTCACGGCTTGGTCTGGCAGAGGAATATGCGCTCCTTGCCGCGCAGATTGTCGAGAATCCCTATCTTAATGGAACCGTGATTCGCCTTGATGGCGCGCTGCGCCTGCCGCGCAAATGACATCACGATCAGGAGTGTGATGATGACCAATGTGCTGGATATCGCTGTCAATGACAGGATCGCCGTCGTCACGATGACGCGTCCCGGCAAGCGCAACGCCATGAACGAAACCCTGTTTGCGGCGCTTGAGGCGTTCTTCCAGTCGCCGCCCGACGGTGTGCGGGTCGTCATTCTGACCGGGACCGAAGGGCATTTCTGCGCCGGGCTTGACCTTGCCGAGCATGAAACCCGCACCGCCGAGGAGAACCTTCATCACTCACGGCGCTGGCACAGGCTGATGGACCAGATCCAGTTTGGCGGCCTGATTGTGGTGTCGGCGATGTTTGGTGCGGTGATCGGTGGCGGGCTGGAAATTGCCAGCGCCACCCATGTCAGGATTGCCGAGCCCTCGACCATCTTTCAACTTCCCGAAGGCCGGCGCGGTATTTTCGTTGGCGGCGGCGCCACCCAGCGGGTCGGACGCATTCTTGGTGCCGACAGGATGACCGAAATGATGCTGACCGGCCGCAAATATGGCAGCGAGGACGGGCTGTCCCTCGGTCTGGCGCATTATGCGTGCGGTGAGGGGGAGGCGATTGACATGGCGCAGGAACTGGCCGGAAAAATCGCCAGCAACGCGCCGATGTCGAACTATATGATTGTCAATTCCATCCATCATGCCGCCAATATGGCCTCTGACGACGCGCTCTATGCAGAGTCTCTGGCGGCGGCCCTGTCACAGACCACCGAGGATGCTGCCGAAGGTTTACGGGCTTTCCTTGAGAAGCGACGCCCGGTGTTCAGGTGATATGATGGGCAAGTCAGCGCAGCTATTGGTCAACATGCATCGCGACACCGGCACACCGGTCAGCGATGCCGCACTTTCCAAGCTGATCGGCTACAATCTCAAGCGTAGCTTCAACGGCATTTATATCGACCTTGCAGAGGTGTTGCACCCGTTTGGCCTGCGGATGATCACCTTCACCATTCTTACGATGCTGAAGGAAAACCCGGGAATCCGCCTGTCGAGTCTGGCCGCAGCCATCGACATGGAAAAGCCGAACATGGTGGCGGTGATTGACGAGCTGGCATCACGCGCCTTGGTCACGCGATCCGCCGACCCCCATGACAAGCGGGCACGCCAGCTGCATCTGACAGAGACAGGCGCAAGTTTGCAAGGCTTTGCCTATGCAGAGGTTTGCGCGCACGAAGACAGCTTTCTGCAACATCTTGATGGGGATGAGCGCGCCCAGCTTGTCGCTCTGCTGGCCAAGATCAGGCAGGGCGCCGGCGACGGCAAATGACCTATTGAGTGACAGGAAACGCCGGTAGACCCGGTGAGAGGAGCATATCCACAATGATTGATCTCGACAGCATCCGTGCCATCGATATTCATACCCATGCCGAGGAACCGTGTGGCAATCACGCGGATGACGGGTATGACGATCTGCAATCCACGATGGCGAAATATTTCCGCGCACCCTGGCAGCACCCGCCGACCATCGAAGAGACAGCGGCGCATTACCGCGCGCAGAACATCGCCGCCGTAATCTTCCCGGTGGATGCCGAGCGGGAGACCGGATATCGCCGCTATGCCAACGAAGAGGTGGCTGAAATCGCCGCCGCCAACAGCGATGTGCTGATCCCCTTTGCCTCAATCGACCCGTGGAAGGGCAAGATGGGCGTGCGCGAGGCGCGCCGTCTGATGCAGGATTACGGCATTCGCGGCTTCAAGTTCCATCCGACCTTTCAGGGGTTTTATGCGAATGACCGCATGGCCTATCCGCTCTATGAGGCGATTGAGGAGAATGGCGGCATCGCGCTGTTCCACACCGGGCAGACGGGGGTTGGCTCCGGCATGCGCGGCGGCAATGGCATGCGCCTGAAATTCAGCAACCCGATGTATATGGATGATGTGGCGGTGGATTTTCCGGACCTGAAGATCATCCTCGCCCACCCGTCCTTCCCCTGGCAGGAAGAGGCGCTCGCCGTCGCCCAGCACAAGCCGAATGTCTATATCGATTTGTCAGGATGGTCGCCCAAATATTTCCCCGACATCCTTGTCCGCTATTGCAATTCGATCCTGAAGAAGAAGGTGCTGTTCGGATCGGACTGGCCGATGATCACGCCGGAAAGGTGGCTGAATGACTTCGAGAACATCGCCATCAAGGATGAAATCCGGCCGGATATCATCAAAAACAACGCGGCCCGTCTTCTCGGTCTGGGGGGCTAGGCGCACGTGAAGGATTTCCAATCCCCGACTGATGAGATTCTGTTTTCCCTGCATCATGTTGCCGATGCCGGGGCAGCAGGCGCGCATGATGCGGGCCTTGCCGCCGATGTTCTGAACCAGTTTGCGACATTCGCCGAACAAATTATCGCGCCGACCAACCGCACGGGCGACCAGCAGGGATGCCGGCTCGAGAACGGGCGGGTGAGAATGCCGGACGGTTTTGCCGATGCCTTTCGGCAGACGGCGGAGGGCGGCTGGCTAGGCCTGACAATTCCCGAGGCGTATGGCGGAATGGGGCTGGACAGTCTGACGGCTGCCGGCATCTCGGAAATTTCGACAGGTGCCAACCACGCTTTGCAGATGGCAACGGGCCTGGTGCCGGGGGCGGTGTCCACCCTGCTGCGTTTCGGCACAGCGGACCAGAAACAGCGTTGGATTCCGCGTCTGGCTGACGGGCGGACATTGAACACGATGTGCCTGACCGAAGCCGGCGCCGGATCGGACCTGTCACGGGTGCGCACCAAGGCAGACCGGCAGGCTGATGGCTGGCATCTGACTGGCGAGAAGATATTCATCTCCAACGGGGATCAGGATCTGAGCGAGGACATCCTGCATTTCGTGTTGGCGCGGAGCGGGGCGATAGATTCCGGCACAAAAGGGCTGTCCCTGTTCCTGTGCCCGTCACATATCGAAAGCGGCCGCAATGACGTCCGCGTTGCCCGCATCGAGGACAAGCTCGGCATTCATGGCTCGCCGACATGCCAACTCGTCTTTGATGGGGCCGAGGCTGAGTTGATCGGCGAGGAAGGCGGCGGTCTTGCCGCCATGTTCACCCTGATGAACCACGCCAGGATCGATGTGGCGCTGCAGGGCGTCGCCCACGCCGCGCGGGCCTGGGACATTGCCGTGAGCTATGCGGGCGACCGCGCGCAGGGGCGCCGTCCCGACGGATCGCCGGCGATGCTGGCTGACCATGCCGATGTCCGGCAGATGCTTGATGAACAACGCGCTCTCGCGGTCGGATCCAGGGCCATGTGTCATCTGGCCCTTGTCATTCTCGAGGATCCGGATCAGCGCCCGCTTGCCGATTTTCTGACTCCGATTTGCAAGATGTTCGCCACAGAGGCCGGCATCAGGGCGGCCGACCTCGGCATTCAGGTGCTTGGTGGCTATGGCTATCTCGAGGAATATGACGTCGCCCAGACCTGGCGCGATGCACGTATCACATCGATCTATGAAGGGGCGAACGGCATCCATGCGCTGACAGCCGCAACGCGCGGCTTGAAAGCGCATGGCGGTGCCGGTGCGGATGCGTTCGCAAACTTCATCATGAAGCTCGGCGGTGATGCCGCGCCAATCATCTCGTGCCTTGCCGATTGGCAGGACATGCGGGAAGAGACTGCGTCCCACCAGGCGGCGCCGCCAAACGCAAGGCTGTTTGCCAGCCTGACGGCCGAATTGTTTTTCCGCGCCGCATGGGTCCGGATTGGCAGCGCCGCCGTGGGAACAGCATTCGAGGCAGAGTTCACCCGGCTTGCGGACATGGTGCCGAAGAGCCCCATGCCATTGCCACGGTTCAGTGCCTAGGACAAAACAGGATCGCTATTTTCTGCCAGACGGTCTGGCTGGCGACCCGATGACAAGGACGGTCTTGAGGTGATATTGCAGATTGCCGAGCCGCTGGGGGCCAATAGGTTGTTTCATGGCCAGCTTGCGGGCACGGGTGAGAGCGTCACCGTAAGCCTGTCGGGGGTACATCAGATCGACCCCGGCAGGGAAAGCCGGCGGTTTTCGGTGCATCCGGACCATATTCATCTTTTGATCCCGCAAGCGGAATGAGGTTGGCAGGCTGATGAAATCCCCACAGGTCATGGCATTTTCGGGAGACGCCGACACCATCCGTGTTGTCGGCCACCGCGGCGCGCGCGGCATCTTGCCGGAGAACAGCATCATCGGGTTCGAGTTCGCGCTGTCGATTGGCGTTGATCTTCTCGAGTTTGATGTCCTTCTCACCGCCGACGATGTCCCCGTCATCACCCACAATCATGAGCTTGACGGCGCGGCCGTCAGAGGCCCGGATGGACAGTTCCTCAGTGGAGAGCGACCGCGGGTGGCGTCCCTGCGGATGGAAGATGTGGCGCGCTTCGATATCGGCCGCCTCGATGGCACAACCGACTACGGGCGCAGATTTCCGGACCAGGCGCTGCTTGACGGGATAAAAGTGCCGCGACTGACCGAACTTCTGCAGCTTGTATCACAGCCCAAATACGGAGCTGCCTGCCTGATGCTGGAGTTGAAGTCGGACCCGGATCTTGCCTATGACAGCAAGGCACGCGAGAAGATGGTGTCGATTGTCTGCGAAGAAGTACGCGCGGCTGGGCTGACAGACCGGACCCTGCTGCACAGTTTTGACTGGGCGCTGCTGGCGGAATGCCGACGGCAGGCGCCCGGCATGCCGATATCCTTCCTGACGCAATTGCACGAAAGTGCCGACGATATCGGCGAGGATTCCGCAATCCTTGTCACGCCCGATCTTGACCGTCCCGATATTTCGGTGCCGGATGAGGTCAGCCGCGCCGGCGGCTCGCTCTGGTGCCCGTATTTCAGCGAACTGACGGCCGATGATCTTGTGCGGGCGCGTGAACTTGATCTGTGTGTGGCCGTCTGGACGGTGAACGAGACAGCGGACATAGACGCCATGATCGATCTGGGAGTCGATGCGATCGTCACCGACTATCCCGGACGCGTGCAGCGGCGCCTGTCCGATCGTGGGTATCGGTGGGCCCGCTGAGGCATGAACGCCAGGGCAGATGGATTGGGGCAGGAATATTTGATGTCACGTCACAAGCATAGTTAAGGCCCGACATGATCCTTGTTCAGTTTCTTTTGGAACTTGCTGCGGCGACGATTCTGCTGTTGTTCGCGGTGCGCATGGTGCGCACCGGCATCGAGCGGGCCTTTGGCGCGTCCTTTCGCCGGATGATGACAGGCTCAAAAGCCCGGGCCCGCGCCACCCTTGCCGGGCTGGCGCTTGCCGCCATCATGCAAAGCTCGGTGGCCGTCGCCATGCTTGTGGCGGGTTTTGTCGGGGCCGGTATCCTGTCTTTTCAGATCGGCCTGCCGGCGATGCTGGGCGCCGATCTTGGCTCGGCGCTGGTGATTCAGTTCCTGAGCATGGAAATCAGCTGGCTGGCACCGCTGCTGCTGGTGATAGGCGGGTTGCTGTTCCTGAAAAACCAGTCCGCCCTGCCGAAACAGATCGGCCGCGCGGTGCTTGGCGTCGCCCTGATCCTGATCGCGCTGGAGTTGATGCGCGCCACGGTGACGCCAATCCGCGATAGCGCCTTTCTGCCGCAGATATCCTTCCTGCTGCAACGCGACTTTCTTACGGCATTCCTTGTCGGCGCGGTGCTGACATTCATCATGCATTCGTCCGTGGCGGCGGTGTTGATGTTCGTCACGCTGGTGGCGATTGGTGCGCTGCCGCTGATGGTCGGCATATCGCTGATGCTGGGAGCCAATCTGGGATCTGCGCTGCTGCCGGTATGGATGACGCGGGCGATGCCGCCAAAGGCCCGACACGTGCCGGTGATCAACGCGCTCTTGCGCGGCAGTGCCGCCCTCATTGTGGTTGTTGTCGTCAACAGGTCGTCACTGGTCGGGTTGCTGCCAGATGTCGGGGATGGGCAGAAAATCATCCTCGGTCATGTGGCCTTCAACGCGCTGTTGCTGCTGGCGGTGCCGTTCAGTGGCATGCTGGGGCGTTTGACAGACAGGTTGCTTCCCGAACCGGCGGCAAACCTTGAAGATATCCCGGCACATTATCGTTCGGTGCTGGACCCCGCGTCGCTTGACGATTCGTCACTGGCGATGGCCTGCATCAGGCGGGAGATACACCGCATGTTGCAGGTGGTCGAGGAAATGATGCTGCCGGTGATGGACCTGATCGAGGAATTCGACAAGGACCGGATGGCGCGGATCGTCGAAAAGGACATCGTCATCAATGAGGCGCTTGACGGCACGCGCCGCTATGTCGCCGAACTGTCCGGCCAGAATGGTCGTGCGAACAGCGCAGCCAGTCATCGCAAGGAAGTGCGCAACCTTCTGGAATTCGCCATCGCCATCGAGGCGGCGGGGGATGTTGTGTCGAAGACGTTGGCACAGCTTGCCGCCAGCCGGGCTCGCGATGATATCCGCTTTTCGCCCGAGGGGCTTGCCGAGTTGCGCGGCATGCATGACCGGGTGGTTGCCAATATTGCGCTCGCCGGCAATGTGCTGGTCTCTGGTGATGTCGGCATTGCGCGCCGGCTGCTGGAGGAAAAGGGCGAATTCACACACCGCCAGCGCAAGAGCCGCAAGAGCCATCTGAAGAGGCTCGCGACGGGGCGGGTGGAAAGTCTTGAATCAAGCGATCTTCATCTGGAAAC
Source organism: Puniceispirillaceae bacterium (SeqCode) (assembly GCA_965658285.1). Lineage (GTDB taxonomy): Bacteria > Pseudomonadota > Alphaproteobacteria > Puniceispirillales > Puniceispirillaceae > UBA8309. Next base: position 25,568 of record CBFHRT010000010.1, read on the forward strand.
AGGATTGGCTTTGAAGGAATTCAATAGCCATATCGCCTCGATCGCCTATCCCATCCTTTCACGAGAGGGGCAGTTACTGGACTCCCGACTGATCGCCGAGGACTAGGTGATAGGTCGTATCATGTGCCCAATGCGCATCTGCCCGTGAAATGTTCCTGCGGGCATATCTCTGCGGATATGTCCCTTGGCAAATTTCTCTGGCGGCGTGCCGAGAGGGGCAGCGATACGGGTTTCGGCTCAGGTCCGTGATTTCTCGAATTTTGCCCAGGCCTCTTCCAGCTTGTGGATATCGAATCCAGGTTGCCGCGCCGGACCGAGAACGATTTCCTCGCTGGCGATCACCGTTTCGATGGCGGCTTTCAGCGTCGGAATGACATCCTCGGGGATCACCAGCGCGCCGTGTCGGTCGGCATGAATCAGTTCACCCTGCGCGACACGCATGCCCATGATGTTGACTGGCGTTCCAATCTCCACCGCATGCACGAAGCCGTGACTTGGGCCGATTGACCCGGCCAGCACCGGAAATCCCTCATCCATAACATCAAGATCGCGCATCACCCCGTTGGTCACAGCGCCAGCAAGGCCAAGGCCCTTGTGAACGGCGACATGGACCTCGCCCCACCATCCGGCAATGCAGTTCGGATAATCGACATCCTCCACAACAGCCGCTGAGGGCGAACTGCCGGCCGCCATCGAATGGAAATATTCCATGCGGCGCGCGCGAATGACATCCGCAGGCTCGTTGGGCGGGGCCAGACCGGAAATCTTCGCTGTCCTGGCAAAGCCGACAATCGCCGGGTCGCCAGGCTTGCAATGATGCATCGTGCCTCGGGTGAACCGGTTGAAGCCACGCTTTCCCTGCGCCACCTCGATGGCATTGCAGACCGTCGGCGTGTCAACCTTGCGCAACAATTCCAGAAGATCTTCGGGGATTACATTGTCAGCCATTTTTGCAGTGCCTCATTGGTCAAAGTTGGTTGTTCGATGGTCGGCATATGTCCGGCGGCATCAATCATGGTGAGCGTCGCGCTGGGGACAAGATCGTGCATCATCTGATGACGTTCAGGCGGACAAAGCCGGTCCTCCCTGCCGCACAGGATCAATGTCGGAACACGAACCCGGCGCAATGTATCACATTGATCAGGCCGGGTCCGAAGCGCCCGTGATTGCGCCACGAACACATCCGGGCCAAGCGCCAGCGCCATCTCCATGCACAGGTCAAGAATGGCACCGCGCTCCGGTCCGTCGGCAAGATAAAGCGGCTTCATGTCGTCGCGGATCACCTCCGCAAGACCGCCGGCAACAACGCGGTCAATCTGCTCATCCCGCAGTTTCGCGCGCTCCGGTGCCTCGGCAAGCGGGTTGGTATCCATCAGGGCCAGCCGGGTGACACGCTCCGGTGCCTGGCGAATAACCTCCATAGCCGCGATACCGCCCATTGACAGTCCGGCAAGGGCGAAACGCGGCGGTGCCTCCTGCAGAATTCGCTGTGCCAGTTCGGTGAAATCATCACCGCCGACAAGCGGTGCCACCATCACCGGGCGGGTCGTCGACAAGGCTGCGATCTGCGGGGCAAACAGCCGCGCATCGCACATCATGCCGGGCAGAAAGACAACGGCGTCAGTCACCTATTGCA
>CBFHRT010000011.1:0-26962 GCA_965658285.1 Puniceispirillaceae bacterium (SeqCode)
GCGCGGCCAGTCACAGCAGGCGATCACCGTGTCATGAACACCAGGTGAATCATCATGCGTGATGGTGACAATCGGCCGTCGCCGGTTGCTGACAAGCGTATCGCCAACCGCCGGCATCACGCTTTCAAGTTCGGTGTGGCAATGCGCCATCGACAGGAATTCATATAGATTGTCGGCATTGAAGGCCCAGAAATCGCAGACCTGCGTGCCATGCGTGTTGACGACACGCAGTGATTGCCCGGCGGCAACGCGCACCGCCACCCCGCATCGCGGCGGCACACGATGGATGGTGCCGATCTCCGGGGCACCTGTCGCCGATATCGCACTGTCGCGCGTCGCGTTCCGTCCGTCAGCCTGATCGGGGCTATAGCTCATGCGCTGTATCCCCCTGACCGGACCGCAGATGACAGCCTAACGCCCGCGCGAATTCATCCATCCCTCGGCGCCTGTCTTCACAAAGGTGCCGGCATTCAGCTCGCGGAAGGCCTCCTGAAGTTCGGCCCGGCTGTTCATCACAATCGGGCCGTGCCACGCCACCGGCTCACGCAACGGCGCGCCGGAAATCAGCAGAAACCTTACACCATGCTCGCCCGAAGTGACCTCGACCTCGTCACCGGCGCCGAACACCACCAGCGTTCGGTTGCCAGACCGGTCGCGGATCTTCACCTCCTCGCCGCCGAATTCCTTCTCGACATTGACGCCGAACGGTGCCGAGGCGTTGCCGAAACTGGCATCGCCCTCGAAGATATAGGCAAATCCCTGCCGCCTTGTATCGAAGGGAAAGCGCTTTGTCGTGTTTGCCGGCATCGCAATGTCCAGATAGGACGGGTCGGTGTCGATGCCGTCGACCGGCCCCCTGTAGCCACGATAATCGCCGGCGATGACGCGGATATGCGTACCGTCATCATCGGTCAGTGCATTGATGTCGGGCGATTTGATGTCCTGATAGCGCGGTGTGCACATCTTCTGGTCACGCGGCAGGTTGGCCCATAGCTGGAACCCGTGCATCTGGCCCTGTGCATTGCCGGTCGGCATTTCCTGATGGATGATACCGGAACCGGCGGTCATCCACTGCACATCACCATCACTCAGCACCCCGCGATTGCCAAGCGAGTCACCATGCTCGACATTGCCCTTCAGAACGTAGGTTATGGTCTCGATGCCGCGATGCGGATGCCAGGGGAAGCCTTTCAGATACTCCGCCGGGTCATCATTCCGGAAATCATCCATCATCAGAAAGGGATCAAAGGGATCGGTGTCACCAAAGCCGAAAACGCGATGAAGGTGGACGCCGGCCCCCTCCATCGTTGGACTGGCCTCGCTCTGCATCTTGATGGGGCGGATCGACATGATGGGGCTTCCTGTTACCGGTTCGATTTTTACAGATGTAAGATGGCTCGTTGGTAAATCAACCGATAGACCGAGGCGAATCGTCGCCACGAATGTGACAGTAGCCATGCGAACGACCACATGGTAGCCAACCCGAAGCGGCATCTGGCAGTGTTGCCATTAGGGCGCTAGGCTGGCGAGAGTTGGACCAGATAACTGATGAATGCGCCGCCATGACCCCGCTACCACCGATACGGATCCTGTCGCCGACCGCCATACTCGGCTACGGGTTTCCCGAATCCTCGTTCAAGGCCGGACTGGCGAAGAGCCCGGATGTGATCGCCGTTGATGCCGGGTCAACCGACCCCGGCCCCTATTATCTGGGGGCCGGCATTTCCTTCACCACGCGGCCAGCCGTCAAGCGTGATTTGAAACTGATGCTTGCCGCCGGGCGCGACCGCGGCATCCCTGTCCTGGTCGGCAGTGCCGGCGGTGCCGGTGCGCGCCCGCATCTGGACTGGTGTGTTGATATCATCCACGAGATCGCCGCCGAGGACGGGCTGACCGGCAGCTTGGCGGTGATCCCCACCGATATGGGCAGGGACAGCGTTCGATCGGCGCTTGCCAAGGGTGCCATCCAGCCGATGCCGGCGGGGCCGCCGCTGGTCGATGCAGCGATTGACGCCTCCACCCATATCGTGGCGCAGATTGGCGAGGCGCCGCTGATCCGCGCCCTTGCCGACGGGGCCGATGTGGTGGTTGCGGGCCGATGCTATGACCCGGCCGTGTTCGCGGCGCTGCCGATCATGCGCGGCTATCCTGTCGGGCTCAGCCTGCATATGGGCAAGATCCTTGAATGCGCCGCCATCGCCGCGGTGCCGGGTAGCGGGTCCGACTGCATGTTTGCAACGCTGGATGAAACCGGTTTCACGGTGGAAACGCTGGCGGATGACCGGATCTGCACAGTCACTTCGGTGGCGGCGCACACGTTATATGAAAAATCGGACCCCTACCGACTGCCGGGTCCGGGCGGCACACTCGAGCTGAGCAACACGGCCTTTGAACAGCTTGATGGCCGGCGCGTCAGGATCACCGGCACCATTTTCGAGCCGTCGCCGTCCCATATGATCAAGCTCGAAGGCGCGCGCCGGACAGGCTACCGAACCGTATCCATCGCCGGCGTGCGCGCACCTGACTTCATTGCCGGTCTTGATGACATTCTTGATGGCGTGCGAACCACTGTCGCCGGGCAGTTTCCACAGATCATGCAGGGAACAGCCACCCTTCTGTTCCGCGCCTATGGCCGCGACGGCGTGATGGGACCGCTGGAACCTGAACGGGATGCGCGCCCACATGAAGTCGGTCTTGTGATCGAGGCTGTCGCCCCGTCTCAGGACCTGGCCGACGGCATCTGTGCCTTTGCGCGGTCAACCCTCCTGCATTTCGGATATGAAGGCCGCAAATCGACCGCTGGCAATCTCGCCTTCCCCTATTCACCATCGGATTTCAAGGCTGGCGAGGTCTATGAATTCAGCGTCTACCACCTGATGCGGATCGATGACCCGGAGGCTGCCTTCCCAGCCGAGATGATGCCGCTTGGAGGCCGATCATGACCCGCCTTGCTGATGTTACAAGCGTGATCCGCTCGAAGAATGCCGGGCCGTATGAGCTGACCCTCGACATCATCTTCACCGAGGCATTCTGGTTCGATGAGGCCATCAGATGCGATCTGATCAACAAAGCTGTCATCGCCGGTCTCTATGGCGTGGAGGAGAGCGATGTGTTGTCCATTGTCGGTTTTGCCCCGGCCAACGCCATCAAGGCGACATTGCGAAGGCCCCTGGCATCGGGCGCAATTGGCGAGACGGATGTCTATGGCGCGCAGCAGCATGCGCCGCTGCTGACACTGAGATTTGGCAATGAATAAACCCCGGCAATGAATGATGCCTTATGGGCGTGTTCAGAACTTCTCACGCCGCCGCAGTTTCAGAACGCCGGGAAGACGTTTCACCACCATCCCGCTGGTGATGATCAGCGCCATGCCAAGCCAGGCAAGCATGTCAGGCAGGGTACCGAAGATCGCCAGGCCGATGATCACCGCGGCGATGATCTCGAAATAGGTGAAGGGCGCAATCCTGTTAGCCGACGCCATCGACATGGCGGTGATCATCAATGTCTGGCTGAGCGCCGTCAGAACGGCCAGCAAGGCGATTAGCTGCATCTGATCGGTGGTGGGAGCCTGCCAGACAAAGGGCACCGACAGGCTGAGCGCCGCCGTCGCGGCGAGCGCCCCCCACAGCGAGACAACGACCGGGTCGGACAGCACGCCAAGCTTGCGGTTGAACAGCATCTGCAACGCCACCATCATGCCGGTAAACAGGATGAACATGGCCGATGGGTCGAGGCCCGCCAGGTCGGGCCGTACCACCAGCAGCACCCCGGAAAACCCGCCAGCGACGCCAAGCCAGGCTGATTTCGTTACGCGTTCGCCAAGAACCCAAGCCGACAGCGCCACCATGATAAAGGGATAGATATAGAGGATTGAGATGGCGTTGGCGTAATCGACATGCCGCACCCCATACATGAAGGCTGTGTTGCCAGCCGCCAGCATAAGGCCCCGTGCTATCTGGACCAGCGGCCTGGCGGGTCGAAAACAGGCCGGCCCGACACGCCACAGCGCGAGAGGCACAAGAAGCAACGCATATCCCGCAAAGCGGAACCAGCTGACAAGCGGCGGCGACATGCTGTCGGTCAGGATTTTCATCAGGGCGCCACTCAACGCGGCAAGGCACAGCGCGGTCATCATGATGATGATGGCGGCTGTTTCGACCGGAATACGGCGAAGGAAATTTGGCGCGCTTGGCACGGAGGCACCGCCAATCAGGACAGGGTGTTATCAGGTAATGATGGTGGCACATGACACGCCGCGGTGAAATCGAAAACCCGATTGGGAAAAACCCAGCCGGCGAAAACCCATTCGGGGGACGACACGGCACGGAAAAGGTGGCTTGTCCTTTGTCGCCGGCTGGCCGAAACTGAAGATGATTGACGCAGACAATAATTAATCAGTATCCGGATAAGGGGGACAGGGTAATGCGCTTTGGCATTCTGGGAGACGCAAAGATCGCGCGTGAGAAACTGTTGCCGGCGATCCGCGCCGCCGGCCATGAGGTCACCCATATAGGCCGACGCGACGCCAGCGGCGGCGCCGACCCGGTGTGGGGCGATGTCAAGGTCTGCAGCTATGATGAATTGCTGGCCAGCCCGGATGTCGACGCCATCTATAACCCGCTGCCAAACCATCTTCATGTGCCGATGGCGATCCGCGCGCTGCAGGCCGGCAAGCCTGTCCTTAGTGAAAAGCCACTGGCGCTGTCGATGGATGAACTCGATGCTGTTGAAGCAGCGACAGCAGATACCGGGCGCTATCTCTATGATGGGTATATGGTGCGGTATCACCCGCAATGGGACTGGATCCGCGGCATTGATGTTGGCCAGCGGAAGCAGCTGAGTGCGCATTTCTCATATCCGCCGCAACCAACTGGCAATATCCGGAATTTTGCCGACTGGGGCGGTGGCCCGATCTGGGATATTGGCTGCTATTGCCTGATGTCCGGGCTGATGCTGTTCGATGGCACGCCAGAACTTGTCGCCGTGACCAAGGAAGCCGAAGAGGATCTCGATGTCGAAAAGGCGGCAACCGCCATTGTCGATTTTGGCGGCGGTCAGGTGCTGCATTTCACATGTTCCAGCGGCACCAGCCTGTGCCAGAGCGTGCAGCTTGTCGGCACGGACGGCTGGGCGCGTCTCGATGTTCCCTTCAACCCGCTACCGGTGACCACCGGGCGCTGGGCGCATCGCGACAGGACACCGGGCGGCATGCTGGGGACCGGAGTCGAAATCACCTTTGATGAATGTGACCAGTACCAGCTGATGGTCGAGGATTTTGCCAATGCCGTTGCCGAGGGCCGGCCGGCCGATCTGACGCAATCGCGTCATTTGACACGCATTCTGGGGGCGATGGTCGCCGCCTGAGGTCGCCGCCTGACCGGGCCGTGCCAGCCCTACCCTGCCGCGAACAGTTCCTGCCACCGGTGGCATGCCACCTCATGCGCGCCGTCAGCCCTTTCCAGCTGCGGCTCCTCGCTGCGGCAGCGGTCGACGACGTGCGGACATCTTGTGTGGAACTTGCATCCGGACGGCTGATTGGTGGGTGACGGAATTTCGCCCTCAAGACGCTGCGCCCCTCCCCGGTCATCGGGGTTGAGCGACGGGATTGCCGAAAACAGGGCCTTGGTATAGGGATGTTTCGGCGCCGCGAACAGCTGGCGCGTCGGCGCGGTTTCGACCAGCCGTCCAAGATACATCACCGCCACATAATCGCAGGTATGCGCCACCACGCTCAGATCATGGCTGATAAACATGAAGGTCAGGTCCATTTCGGCCTGGATCTGCTTCAGAAGGTTCAGAACATCCGCCTGAATCGACACATCCAGCGCCGCCACCGCCTCATCCGCGACGATGAATTGTGGACGCGAGACAAGCGCTCGTGCGATGGAGATCCGCTGCCGCTGGCCACCCGAGAAAGCATGCGGGAAACGGCGCAGATGTTCGAGATTCAGCCGGCAACGCGCGGCAATCTCGCGGACACGCTCATCGGTTTCAGCGCGTGATGAGGTGATCTTCATCACCTCCAGAGGCTCGGCGATGATGTCGCGAACCGTCATCCGCGGTGACAGGGCGGCATAGGGATCCTGGAAAATCAGCTGGGCGCGGCGCCGATAGTCAGCAAGCTCATCCTTTGCCAGCGCCGTCAGATCATATTTCACATCGCCATCATCATAGGTCGCGCTGCCGCCGGTAATCGGCACGGCATTGAGAAGCGCCCGCCCAAGCGTCGTCTTGCCCGAACCGGATTCACCGACCAGCCCGAAGAAAGAACCGCGGTTGATATTGATCGAGACATTATCGACCGCTTTCAGGATCGAATGCTGGAACAGGCCCTTGCCGATCTTGTAGCCGACTGACAGACCGGCTGTGGACATCAGGACATCGTTACTCATGATGCCTCCTTGCCGTCATAGATATGGCAGGACACGCGGTGCGACGGGTCGATCCATTCCTCAAGCGGTACTTTCGACGAACAGGCAGGCCCGACAACGTCGCTACAACGCGTGTTGAAAACGCATCCGCTTGGCCTCTCGAGCGGCGAGGGAATATCCCCCGGCACCGGCGTCAGCGGCGCGTCAAGATCATCAAGGCGCGGCAACGCAGCCAGCAACCCCCTGGTGTAGGGATGGCGGGGCTCGCTTATCACCTCACGCACAGGCCCCTCCTCGATCAGGCGCCCCAGATACATCACGCTGACCTTGTCGGCGGTTTGCGCCACAACGCCAAGATCGTGGGTGATGAAGACGATGCCCATGTTGAATTCATCGACAAGTTCCTTCATCAGGTCGATGACCTGCGCCTGGATCGTCACATCCAGCGCCGTCGTCGGCTCGTCGGCAATCAACAGCCGCGGCTTGGTCGACAGCGCCATGGCGATCATCGCCCGCTGGCGCATGCCGCCCGACAGCTCGAACGCATATTGATCGACGCGGCTCGACGGGTCGGAGATGCCGACGCGGTCAAGCATCTCGATCGAAACCTCGCGCGCCTGTGCCTTGCTCATCTCGGCATGAAGCTGCAATTGCTCGATCATCTGCTTGCCGATGCTGATCGACGGCGCAAAGCTGGCCATCGGCTCCTGGAAGATCATCGAAATGGCACCGCCACGAACAACCTTCAGATCAGTCGTGCGCGTCAGCGACAGCACGTCAATGCTGCCACTGTCGGTATGCAGGGTGATCCGGCTCTCCGGAGAATAGACGGCGTTCGCGGCGTTCAGATGCATCAGCGCCTTGGCGGTTACCGACTTGCCGGACCCGCTTTCGCCGACAAGCCCCATCACCTCGCCCCGATTCAATGAAAAGCTGACATCATCCACCGCGGTGATCAGCCCCTCATCGGTGCGGAACTGCAATGTCAGATTTTCAACGTCGATCAGCCTGTCCATCTTCATCCCCTATTTGCCAGTGTCGGAATAGGGATCGGCCGCATCGCGCAACCCGTCACCAACAAAGACAAAGGCCATGACAAGAGTGATGAAGAAAATCACCGGAATGAAATACCACTGGTAATTCAGCAACACATCGGCGCTGGTCACATTCTGCAGCATCACGCCAAGCGAATTCACCGGGTCTTTCAGACCGAGGCCGATGAAGCTGAGCGCCGTTTCGGACAGCACCATATAGGGGAATGAGATCACCAGATCGACGATGATGTAGCTGGTAAAGCTCGGCAGAAGATGTCGGCGGATGATGTGACCTGACGAGGCACCGCAGAGTTGCGCCGCCAGCACATATTCCTGGTTCCGTTCGGTCAGGAGATGCGTTCGCACGCGCCGCGCCAGCGTCGGCCAGCCGATCAGGCCAAGGATCAGCGAGATGAAGAAGAATCGCATCTCGGCCGTCCATTCCTGCGGGATGAAGGCGGCGATCGCCATGAAGAGCGGGATCGCCGGCACGGTTCGCACGGCGTCGGTGACCATCTGCAGGACCGAGTCTATCCACCCTCCGTAATAGCCTGATATGCCGCCGATAATCAGCGCCAGCACAAAAGCGATGAAGACACCGATACTGCCGACCTTAAGCGAGGTCCATATCGCATGCAGGGTACGCGAGAAGATATCCTTGCCGCTGGCATCGGTTCCGAACAGGTGGATGCGCCCATCCGAAATGCCGAACAGATGGGTTTTTGCCGGGATGAAACCAAGCAGCTTGTATTCCGAGCCCGCAACGAAGAATTGCACGTAGCGGCGCTTGTCCTCATTGATGGTCTCGACCCAGCGGAAATTGGTCTTGATCGACCGCTCACGCTCAATGGTGTGAAGAAAGGGGCGGGCCGAGCAGCCATTCTTGTCACAGAACATCGGCACATTCGGCGCCCCGTTCAGATAATCCTTGTTACGACCGGCCATTGTCGGGTCGTAGGGCGACAGGAACGGCGCCAGAATTCCTGAAACAATCAGGACAGCCAGCACCATCGCCGCCGTCATCGCGGCGCGCTGTTTCTTGAAACGGGCCCAGACGAGCTGGCGCTGCGAGGCGGTGAAATAGGCCTCCCTCGCCTGCTGGTCTCGAACAGTCTGGTCATGCACGGTGTCTGTTGTCATGGCCTACCTGATAATGCTCTTGCGAATACGCGGATCGAGGATGGACAGCAGCACGTCGGTGAAGAAATTCAGCGCGACAATCGATGCCGTCAGCAGAAAGATGATGGCGCCGGCAAGCTGCTGGTCGTTCGAGCGGGCCAATGATTCAATCAACAACGCCCCGGCGTCGGTCAGCGTCAGGATCAACGCCACGATGGGCAGCTCGTTGAACACACGATTCAGATCGAAGCCAAGGCTGTTGACGATGGGGCCAAGCGCATGCCGGGCCGGATAGCGCCACAGCAGCTTGCGGCCCGAAACGCCGCGTGCCGCCGCCGCGGTAACATAGAGCTTGCCGATCTCGTCAGACATCAGCGCGCGCACGGTCTGCAACGCAAAGGCCGTCGCCGACCAGCCAAGGATGAAGATCGGCAGCCAGGCGTGTTTCAGCAGATCGATGAATTTGTCGATACTCCAGGGCGCGTCGCGATATTCCTTTGAAAACAAGCCGGTGAGCGTTTCCCCGAAATAGATCGTCGAGAACAGCATGATCATCAGTGCAAGCAGGAAATTCGGCATGGCAAGGCCAAGATAGCTAACGAATTTCAGCGTGTTGTTCATTGCCGCGCTGCGGCTGGCGGCGGAGATGATGCCAACCGGGATGGCGATGGCATAGGCAAGCGCCAGCGACGCAAGGCAGACGCCAAGAGACAGCCAGAATTTGGTGCCAAGAAGCTGGGCAATATCAACGCGCAGGATACAGCTGTCGCCGAATTCACCCCGAAACGCATTGCCAATCCATAGCGCCCAGCGTTGCATGAAGGGCTTGTCCAGCCCGAGGCGACGGCGCTCATTCTCGATATCGTCAACGGAGATACCGGAGCCCTGCGTATTCTTGAACGCAAGATATCTCTCGGCACAGTCGCCGGGAACCAATTCCATAAGCGTGAAGACGACCAGCGACACTATGACAAGCGTCATCACGGCCATGAAGGCCCGCGTCAGCACAAAATTACCAAATTGAAGCATACAGATGCCTCGTCACATCACGATAACGCCGCGTGCCGGCGCTGGTTATTGGGCCATGGGCGGCAAGAATGCCGCCCATGGGATTGTTCTGGGACATATGTCAGCCTATTCGTTCAGCCACCACTGGGTCGCACGATACGGATAGGTCCGATAGTACTCGTAGGAATGCGTCTTGAAGCTGGTGAAGTTGTTGAGGTTGTTGTGATGGATCATCGGGGCCGGTGCATTGACCGTACCGATGAACAACAGATTCTCAACCATGGCCTTGACCATACGCTCACCAAGCTCGCGGAACTCGGCGCTGGACTGATCAGACGACTGGAAGTTGTTCACGTCGGCAATCAGGTCCTTGACCCACGCCGGCGGCTCAACACCCTTGCTGCCATTGCTGTCAACCCATTCGGCCCACAGCATGCCGTTACGAACACCAAAATAGTTCTCAAACGGCGGGACCCAGAGTTCGTTGTTGCCAAGCACAATGGCCAGCGGCTGGCTCTTCCGCCACATCACCACATCCAGCTTGTTCGACGATTGTGCCGAACGGTATTCGTCGGGAGTGACCTCCTTGACGACCGACTGCACGCCGACATCTGCCCAGTATTGCGCGACAAGTTCAACGGTCTGACCGGCGATACCCTGTGTCGAGAAGTTCAGGTTCAGAACCAGCTTGTCGCCATTCGGCAATTCGCGGAACCCGTCACCATCGGTGTCCTTCAAACCAACCTGATCAAGCAGCGCCATGGCGGCTGACTTGTCGAACTCGGCCTTGTGGGTCATCCACTTGTCGGAGACAAATTCCGGCTTCGGAGAGAAACCGATATATTGCTGGGGAGTACCCTGGCCAAAGAAGCCGACTTCGTTCAACTCGTCACGGTTGATGGCAACAGACATTGCTTCGCGGAAGCGGACATCACCAAAGACAGCACGCTTGGCTTCGTCCTCATGGGTGACGTTGAAGCCGAAGACGCCGAGTGTGATTTCCGGACGAAGGTCAACGGTGTAGTTGCCGCCGTCCTGCCCATCCAGAAGCGCCGGTGCCGAAGCAAGCTGCAGCGACTGCGCCTTGTAGTCCACTTCGCCATTGATGATCGACAGCAGGCGAACCTCGTTGTCGTTCTTGTACACCTCGTCCTGCTCGCTGATGTAAGGCAGCTGCTGGCCGGTCGGATCGACCTGGTGGAAATACGGGTTGGCGACAAGATGACGGCCCTCGGTGGTATCAGCCGTATAGATATGGCTCTCGAGGGTCGGCACGACCGGCTGTGGCAGGTTACCGGCGATTTCCGGACGGCTCAGCAGCGGCGACGGCGTGTCAGTCCAGTCCGAGTTGCCATAATAGGCGCGGATGGCGTCATAGCCATTCTCGAAACCGAGCGACTGTGCATATTTGTCAGCATCCGAGTTGATGTCGGGGTGGAACTTGCCAAGGAAATGCTTTGGCTGGAAGCCCTGCGCATAGGAAGTCGCGAAGTGCGCCAGCAGGCCCGGCTTCGGCGACGGCAGGTTGAAGACAACCGTTGTCTCGTCAGGTGTGTCGACAGTCATCGTTTCGCCGCCGACGGTGATATAGTCCTTCGGCTTTTCGAAGATGTTCGTGTCGAGCATCAGATTGTCATGATAGAACTTCACGTCGGCACTGGTGAACGGCGCGCCGTCGGACCATTTATGGCCCTCGCGAAGATGGAAGGTCAACTTCGTGAAGTCGTCATTCCACTCCCAGCTCTTGGCAATATTCGGCACGATTGTCTGCAAATCGTCCGAGAAACGGACGAGGTTTACATGGCGTACCGACAGGAAGTCGGATGTGCCGGCTTCGGTCGCGTTCGACAGCACGTCGAGCGTGCCGCCATATTTGCCGACACTGTCGTAAGGCACGACAACAAGCGGCTCGGATGGAAGACGCTCAGCAAGCGGCGGCAGGTCCGGATTGCCCTTGATCTTGGCATTCAATGCCGCGCTGTCCGGATTTGCCGAGAACGACATGGAGCATCCGGCTGCAGCTTCAAATTCAGCCTTTTCGAATTGCTGTGGGTAGGCACCATCTGCCACACCCTTCATATCTGCCACGGTCACAGCCGGGCAGTTGGCATAGGCGCTGACCGGCAAGGCCAGTAACGCCAATGTTGAAAGGAAATATTTTTTCATCGCCTTCTCCTGATTACTCTGAGCCACGGAAGCGGGCTCTTCACAACAGCACCAACGGGACAATAGACCAAGTCTGATATTTGAGTCATGCCTGATATCTGGGAAATCAACGGAATGTCGACGCAAGAACTGCGTTTCATGCCCGTCGATATCGAAAAAGCCCCTTGGATGCGGTCTTTACGGTGCAAACTGACGTTGCTTGGTTACGAGCTGCCTGTCATCAAAGGCCATTGCACTCCCGCCTCACAACGTCGCCAACATGACGCTAGACTGCAATGGTTACAGAGATGTGACAAGAGGGATCATCCTCAAAAACAACAAACCCATCAATCAGTGCCATCCCCGCATCGCGCCGTCACCGGTGATCATCGTTCGGGAAAACCGGCCCTCCGCATGCCGCATGCGATGCGTCAGCAGCCGTTCCAGCATGGCCAGCCTGGTGGCGTCCGCCCCGTTGTCACCAGCGATATTGCGCCCCTCGCCCGCGCTTTCATGATCAAACAGGATCGGCGGCAAGCCACCATTGAAATGCACCAGCGAATGTTTGGATGTGCGCAGAATCGCAACCCCGCATTCCTGCGATGACAGACCAAGCTGTTGCTGCGCGGCGGTGGGGGTCACCGGATCTCCGAAATCAAGTTCCGACACGCTGTAATCACGCCATCCGTCCGGCAGCTCGCCTCTCGCAAGGGGAAGCAGCGATCGGCCATCGACAGTGTCCGGGCAATCCTGACCAAGCCAGTCGAGGATCGTCGGCATCACATCGACCGATTCGGTTGGCTGGTCGACACGCGCCGGACGTCCCCCCGGCACCCGGATCATCAGCGGCACACGAAACGCCGCGTCGAGATAGCTCATCTTGCCCCAGCACCCATAATCGCCAAGCAGCTCGCCATGATCCGATGTCACGACAATCAGCGTGTCCTCATATTGGCCAGTCGCCTTCAGGTGGTCGATAATTCGCCCAAAATGATGGTCAAGCTCGGCCACCAGCCCCATATAGACGGCCCGCAGCATCGCCGTTGTCTGCGGTGACGGATCAAGGTCGGGGAAGCCGCAGACCATGTCGCGCGCCCGGCGATACGCCATGGCATGGGCATTGAAGGGATGCGCCGCGGCAAATGCCGCGCCATCGCCGCCAGACGGCGCCGGCATCATCGCCGGATCGGCAAGGCTGTTGAACGGCGCCGGCGCGACAAAGGGCGGATGCGGCCTGATGAAGGTCACATGCGCGCACCAGCCATCGCCGCGGGTCGGCAGATCCTCCAGCAGCCCGTCGGTCAGAAAGGCGGTATCGCTGTGATCGGCCTTGTAAAGTGCCGGCGCATTCGGGCGGTCGCCAAGCGGGACATAGAGATCATCGCCAGCCGGCACATCATAGCCCTGTGCCGCAAGATAGCCTCGCCAGGTCCGGCTGTCGTCAAACCGCAGCTCAAGCGCCTCAAGAAACCCGTTCATCACCTGCTCGTAGGATGTCAGGACCGGATCATCGGCAGCGAAATGGCGCGGGTCAGCGGCGGTGTCGGTATAGCCATACAGTAGTGGCGTGATGCCGCCGCGCCGAAGCTCTGTCGCCAGATTGGGCTTGTCCATAGGCAGCGGCGTTCCGTTTCGCACCGAACGGTGATTCATCGCATATTGCCCGGTCAGCAGCGATGCGCGCGCCGGTCCGCACGGGCTTGTCACCGAGACATGGTTGGTAAAGGCCACGCTGTCGGCCATGAAAGCCCGCAGGTTCGGCAGCGCCACGGTCTCGCCAAGTGCGCCAAACAGGCAATCCGCCCGCATCTGGTCAAATACGATAAACAGGATATTCGGACGCGTCACAGCAAAGACCCCACATCGACGTCAGACGAAAAACATCAAACCAGAAGTTATGACGGCGACTGTAGGTGGTGGATATCGGATTTGGCAAGCGTGCGCATGAAACTGCGGATCACCGGCACATCACGTCGGGCTGACAGATGCGCCAGCGTCTCCGGCATTGACGGGCTGACACCTTCCAGCCTGATTCGCCGGAGCCTGCTATCATTCCCGATCTCGGATTCGGCAACAAAGCCGATACCGAACCCCTCGGCAACAAGGTCCCGCACCGCCTCGCGTCCCTCGGCAACAATCGCAGGTTTCAGTTTGACACCAGCCTGCTGTGCGGCCTGCATGACACGCGCCTGTGTCTCCGAACCCTGCTCACGGAAGATCAGCGGAAAATCGGCAAGCCTTGAAACAGCAATGCTGTCCGGTGTCGTGGTGAAGGTATCCGGGCCGGCAATGGCGATGATCGGCGACAGGCCGAGCTCCACCATCATCAGGTCGGCGGCATCCGGCTGGCTGCCAAAGATGCCGATTTCAACCTCATAGGCACGAAGCGCGGCAAGAACCTCCCGCGAATTGCCATGGCTGATATCAAGCCGCACATGCTGGTGCTGGGCGCGGAACATGCGTAGCGGCCCGGTGGCGTGCGCGGGCGAATCAACCATGATGCGCAGGCTGCCGCGCAAATGCGCGCTGGCGCCGTCAAGCCAGGCAGCAATCGCCGCCTCGCCTTCAAAAAAGCGGCTTGTCAGCCGGAACAGTTCCTGCCCGCTGTCGGTCAGTTCAGCGCGCCGGTTCTGCCGCCGGAACAACAGCAAATCATAGGCAGCCTCAAGCTGGCGCACCTGTTCAGACAGCGCTGGCTGCGACAGGCCGAGCGATTTGGCGGCGCGGGAAAACCCGCCGCAGAGCGCGACATGGTGAAAGGCCCGGATCTGTGCATAGCGCATCGGCAAGGTCCATAGGTTTTATTTATACATATATCTGTAATGAAGATTATACATATATTGATGTCCGGGCCAATATCATGGCCTCTCGTAATGGAGATGCCGCCATGAAAGATGGTCATCCGCCTATTCCAACGTCTGAACTGGCCGCACCTGAACTGGCCGCACCTGAAATGCCCGCACCGGAATTGGGCGAGCCCTATCTGCTGACGCCGGGGCCCCTTACCACCGCCATTGAGGTAAAGCGCGCGATGCTGCGCGACTGGGGCAGCTGGGATGAGGATTTCCGCGCCCTGACGGCTGACCTTCGCCGGCGGTTGCTGGCGCTTCTCGGCACTCAGGCGGACGCGTTCGAATGTATTCCCATGCAGGGGTCGGGCACCTTTGGCGTCGAGGCCATGCTTGGCACCTTCCTGCCGCGTGATGGCAAGGTGCTGGTCCTGTCAAACGGTGCCTATGGCGCGCGCGCCGCCGAGACGGTCCGCTATCTCGGGCGGCAGGTCAGCGTGATCGACAAGGGTGACTATCTTCCCCCACGCGGCGCCGAGGTGGCGGCCGCGATCAAGGCCGACCCGGCGATCACCCATGTCATGGCCATTCACTGCGAGACAAGCTCGGGAATTCTGAACCCGCTTGCCGAGATCGCCGATGCGACGGCGGCCGCCGGCCGAAAGTTGCTGATCGACAGCATGTCGGCCTTTGGCGCGATTGAGTTGCGACCCGAAGAGATTCCGTTTGAAGCGATGGTGTCATCGGCGAACAAATGTATCGAGGGTGTTCCGGGCTTCAGCTTTGTCCTGGCGCGGCGCGATGCCCTGGAGGCCAGCAAGGGGAATGCACATTCGCTAAGCCTTGATCTGTACGCACAGTGGACAGCGATGGAGAAAACCGGCCAATGGCGCTACACCCCGCCAACGCATGTCGTGGCCGCCTTTATCGAGGCGCTGAAGATGCATGAGGCAGAGGGCGGCGTGGCGGCGCGCGGCGCGCGCTATGCCGAGAATCGTGATGTGCTTGTCACCGGCATGCGCCGGATCGGCTTCGAGACGCTGCTGGATGAACGTTGGCTGTCACCCATCATCGTGACCTTTTTCAGCCCGGCTGACGCGGCTTTTGACTTTGCGCGATTCTATGAATTGATGAAGCGGCAGGGCTATATTATCTATCCGGGTAAGCTGACGCTCGTCGACAGCTTCCGCATAGGATGCATCGGCCGGATGGACGCTGCCGTCATGGCGGGCGTCGTCGATGCCGCCGCCAGCGCGCTTGCCGAAATGGGTGTCGACAGCGCGGCACCGCCTGAAGACGCGCTGGCCGAGAGGCGGAAGCTGTCCGTGTGATCAGCGCAACCGATAAGACAGAGTAATGACGAAGCAATAATGTAACGAACCGGATATCGGACAGGACCAGAATAATGCCACTCACCTCTTCAGTTGAAACCAATGGCCGGCGCTATGAGGCCCCCACCACCTGCGCGATCGTGATCTGCCTTGATGGCTGCGAGCCGGCCTATCTGGATGAGGCCATCAAACGTGGATTGATGCCGAACCTCGAGCGCATCCGGCAGAATGGCACCAGCCGGATTGCCCATTCGGTGATCCCGTCATTCACCAACCCGAACAACATGTCGATCGCCACCGGCCGGCCACCGGCGGTTCACGGCATCTGTGGCAATTACCTTTTCGAGCCGGAGACCGGCGAAGAGGTGATGATGAATGATGTCCGTTTCCTGCGCGCCCCGACGATCTTTTCGACCTATTACGAGGCTGGCGCGCGGGTCGCGCTGGTCACCGCGAAGGACAAGCTTCGCGCCCTTCTTGGGGCCGGACTGTCATTTGATGATGACCGGGCGATCTGCTTTTCGTCCGAACGTGCGGATCAGGCGACCAAGGCGGCCAACGGCATCGATGATGCCAGCGCCTGGCTTGGCAGACCGGTGCCGGAAGTCTATTCGGGTGCGCTGTCCGAATTCGTTTTCGCCGCCGGTGTCAAGCTGCTCACCGAATGGCAACCCGATGTGATGTATCTGTCGACCACCGATTACATCCAGCACAAATTCGCGCCGGAGGAACAGGGCGCGCTGGATTTCAACGCCATGGTCGACGGCTATCTTGGCCAGCTTGACGAACTTGGCGCGGCCATCATCCTGACGGCCGATCATGGCATGAAGCCGAAACATGATCATGCCGGCGACCCGGCCGTTGTCTATGTGCAGGATCTCCTTGATAACTGGCTTGGCACAGCGGCGGCGCGTGTGATCCTGCCGATCACCGACCCCTATGTCGTTCACCACGGCGCGCTGGGATCCTTTGCCACCGCCTACCTTCCCGATGGCGCGGACGCCGGCGAGATCAGCGACAGGCTTGCCGGCATCGACGGCATCATGCTGGTCATTGACCGGGACGAGGCGGTGCGGCGTTTCGAGCTGCCGGCCGACAGGATCGGCGATATCGTCATTGTGTCGGATGAGAACATAACCATCGGCACCTCCGCAGACCGGCACGACCTGGCGGCACTGAAGGAACCGCTTCGCAGTCATGGCGGGCTGACCGAACAGGAAGTGCCGTTTATCGTGAACCGGAAGATCGACCTTCCGGCGGCGCCAGCCTTGCGCAATTTCGACGCTTTCCACTTTGCCGCCATCGCCGCGTCGCAGTGACACCTGCACCAACAGATACCGCGTAGACTTATCCCGCCATCATGCCGGCCCAGGAGCGCCGGCCGGAAAACAGGCCCAGAGAACAGGAACCCCACCATGTCAGATCATACCATCCGCCGTGAAGGCATGCGCATCGGCGGCGAGACCGTCCATACAGACAAGGTCATCGAGGTCCGCTATCCCTATACGGACGAGGTGATCGGCACCGTGCCGGCCGGCACCGCCGAACATGCAAGCAAGGCGTTTTCCATCGCCGCCGCCTATCAGCCGAAACTGACCCGCTATGAGCGCCAGCAGATCCTGTTCCGGGCGGCCGAACTGATCCGCGAACGGCGCGAGGAGATCGCCCACTGGCTGACGCTGGAGCTCGGCATCTGCAAGCAGCATTCGCTGTATGAAACGGGCCGGTCCTATGATGTCTTCACGCTGGCAGGTCAGCTGGCGATCCAGGATGACGGCCAGATATTCTCCTGCGATCTGACACCGCATGGCAAGAGCCGGAAAATTTTCACCAAGCGCGAGCCGGTCCGCACCATCTCGGCGATCACCCCCTTCAACCACCCGTTGAACATGGTGGCGCACAAGATCGCCCCGTCGATCGCGACCAACAACTGCATGGTCTGCAAGCCGACCGAGCAGACGCCGCTGACCGCGATCACCCTTGCCGACATTCTTTATGATGCCGGGCTGCCGCCGGAGATGTTCCAGATTGTCACCGGCATGCCGGCCGATATCGGCGACGAGATGATCACCAACCCGGATATCGACATCATCACCTTCACCGGCGGCGTACCGGTCGGCAAGATGATCGCCGAAAAGGCAGGCTATCGCCGCACCGCGCTGGAACTTGGCGGCAACGACCCGCTGATCATCCTGAATGATCTGAAGGGCGCCGATATCGAGAAGGCCGCCACCATCGCCGTCGCCGGTGCGACCGGCAATTCGGGCCAGCGCTGCACTGCGGTGAAACGCATTCTTGTGCAGGAAAGCGTTGCTGATGATCTGGTGCCGCTGATCCTTGAAAAGGCCAAGGCGATCCGGTTCGGCGACCCGATGGATGCCGACACGCAGCTTGGCTGCGTGATCAATGCCGATGCCGCGGCGCTGTTCGAGAACCGGGTCTTCGCCGCTGAAAAACAGGGCGCCGAGATCCTCTACCATCCCGGCCGTGACGGCGCGCTGCTGCCGCCGATTGTGATCGATCATGTACCGCATGACAGCGAACTGGTGATGGAAGAGACCTTTGGCCCGATCATCCCCATTGTCCGCGTTCCCGATGATGACGCGGCGGTGATGGCGATTTCCAACAGCACCGATTTCGGCCTGTCATCCGGTGTCTGCACGAATGACCTGATCCGGGCAACGAACTATATCGAGGGGCTGGATGTCGGCACGGTGAATATCTGGGAACAGCCTGGCTACCGGATCGAGATGTCACCCTTTGGCGGCATCAAGGATTCGGGCAATGGCGTGAAGGAAGGCGTTCTGGAGGCGATGAAGTTCTTCACCAATGTGAAGACCTACTCCCTGCCCTGGCCGAACTGAGCCACGTTCAGCCAACCCCGCCCCCGGTTGGAAAGCGTCGCACGATATAATCTGCACAAAAATGGTCTGCGGTGAAAACAGGGCGGGAAACGGGCACTGGAAATGAAAACACGGAGAGAACCGCTGTCCGTGTTTTCATATTTTGTCAGAATATTCTTGTGCTTACTCGCCCCACATCCCGGCAAACTCATAAACCACTGCGGGCTCATCGCCCACCACCCATGCATCATGTCCGGGTGAAATAGCATAGGCGTCGCCGGCCTTGTAGGTGGCCTCGCCTCCGTCATCACAGACACAGTGGACCGTGCCGGAGACAATGATCCCGGTGTGTTTGGCCTGGCAGCTATCGGTGCCGATCAATGGCTTGATGTCCGTTGACCACTTCCAATCAGGGCTGAGTGTAAGTTTCATCACTCGCTGGCCCAAAACATTAACTGCTTCCATCCGGGCATTGGGCATATCTTTGGCTTCATCAGCAGATTCACTGAAGTTCTTAACTTCAATAGGCATGGTGTGCACTCCTTGATGACCGAGAAATTGACGAAATATTCACTTCCGCCACTGACAGTGAATAGCTAACAGCTACTTTGCAATGCGTTATATTATTACATTCAACCTACCTTCTGCGCCTTGGGTTAAGGTGAACCGCGCACTTGTTTTGAAGAATATAAATAGATGGTGCTGGGACGCCACGCCTGTGCGCTGAACGCCGCCTCGAACTGAGCAGTGCCTCCAGGTGGTTTTTGGGTGGTTTTTTGGGTGGGTCATGCGGACCGGTGAAGCGTGTTGTGATCCATGCCCGCCATGCGACCGATCTGCAGGACCGGCGGTCGATTGGTGACCTGCTCGGCTATGCAGAGCCTGCATCACTGTGGATGAAAGGGTGGCGTGCGTCTGTCAGGACGAGGCACGGTCCGGACGACTGTTGCGGATAACTTAATATATCTAGAACAGCCATCCCGGCGGGCTCGAGATCGAGTGATAGCCCTGGAATTGCACCACGCCTTCATAGCCGAGATTGCGGCCAATGCCGCTGTCCTTGAAGCCGCCGAATGGACCCCGGAAATCCTGCGCTGTCGGGCCATGACCATTCAGATAGGTGTAGCCTGCCTCAAGCTGCCGCGAGATCGACAGCGCGCGGTCACGATCCTCGGTCCAGACCGATGAGCACAGGCCATAGCGCGAATCATTGGCAAACCGGACCGCCTCGGCCTCGCTGTCGAATGGCATGATGGGAAGCGCCGGACCGAATTGTTCCTCGCACACGATGTCGAGCCCCTTGTCAGGGTTCAGGACAAGCGCCGGCTTCTGGAAATATCCGTTACTGTAAAGCGCCTCATCCGGCACCTGACCACATTCGCGCACCTCGGCGCCGCTGGCGCGGGCCTGTCCGATCATATCGGTCACAATCTTCAGCTGCTTTGCATTGTTCACCGGCCCCATATTGGTTTCGGGAAGCAGGCCATCACCGATGACCATGCGCTCGCAGATGGCTGTCAGCCCATCGACCACCTCATCATAGCGCGATCGATGCACATAGAGCCGCTTCAGCGCCATGCAGATCTGACCCGAGGACATGAAGGTGCCGAGATACATATTCATGAACGCCTTGTCGTCAAGGCGCGCATCTGCGCAGATGATGGCCGCATCATTGCCGCCAAGTTCCAGCGTCACCGGAGTCATCCGGTCGGCCGCAACCTTCATCACATGCTTGCCGATGCGAACCGAACCGGTGAAATTCACAAAGCGGACCAGCGGGTGCGACACAAGGCTGTCACCGATCTGCGTCGCATCCCCGGTGACGAAATTGATGACGCCCGGCGGAAACATCTCAGCTATTTTCTGCAACGTCATGCTTGGAGCGAGTACCGACAGTTCCGACGGCTTCACCACCACCGTGTTTCCGGCCATCAAAGCCTGCGGCAGCTTCGCCCCGAGGATCGACAATGGCCAGTTCCAGGGCACGATCAGCGTCGCCACGCCGCGCGGTTGGCGCGTAATGATGGTATCGAAGGGCGGGCCATGTTCTATCTCGTCGCGTTCCAACCTGTCCGCATAGGAAGCGGTGGACCGGAACCTGTCGCCAAGGCGTGACACCTCGAGATGCGTTTCCTTGATGATCTTGCCGTGTTCACGGCAGAACAGCCGGGACCGATCCGCGACATCATCCTGCCCTGACTCGAGGAAATCCGCGACCTCGTTCAGCTTCGCCGCACGCTCGGCATAGCTTGTCCGCGACCAGGCGGGATAGGCGGCGTGGGCCGCCCGCACGGCAGCGTCCACATCATTTACCGAGGATAGCGCCGCATGGCCGACAAGCTCATCAGGCCGGGCCGGATTATAAAGGGCATAGGTCCTGCCGCCCTCAGCCGCGCGGGCAACACCGTCAATGTAGTTTCCGGTGGTGACCGGACGGTCACCGTGGCGCGTGCTGAACATGCGGGTCTCCTGCTGGTCCCTGTGGATGCCGACAATCAGGACGCCACTCAGGACGGATCGTCATTGCCGGACTTCCGGCCAGGATCGACGACCCCGCCCATGCCATCCTCGAAGCTCACGCCGAGATCCTCGCCAATCTTGCGAAGCGCCGGCAGCTGGACCGCCATATCCATGATCGAATCAAGCGCCTGGTTCACGGGCGGCTTGTCACCGCTGCGTTCACCGCCACCGGAACTGCCGCGGTCAAGCGCACCGCCGGTTATATGGTGGATCTTGATAGAATCGATTTTCTCGGCCGGACGCACCATCTGTTCGACAATCTTCGGCAGGGCTTCGAGGCGTGCCTTGTCGCGGGTCAGGTCGACAATCTCGGGCGACATGGCATTCTCGGCCTCGTTCATGGCGCGGGCGTTCTCGGCCTTCAAGGCCAGTTCCTCGGCCATCGCAGACAGCCGGATTTTCTCGGCATCGCTTTCTGCATTCGCCGCCTTGAGGCGCGCGTTGGCCAGCGTCACCATCGTCACGGCCTCAGCGTCCGCGGCATGGCGCTTACGGAGCCCGTGAACCTCGCTCTCGCGCTCGGCCGCGATGATATCGAGGCTTCTGCCACGTTCCGCGGCGGCGATGGCCTTGGCCGTTTCCACATCCTCGGCGGCCTTCACCGCCTCGGCGCGGGCGCCGCTGGCGGCAGCCTCCGCCTTCGCTTCATCCATGCTCTGCTTGCGAAGCGTGATGTTGCGCTGCTGCTCCGCCGTCTGCACGGCAAGCTTCTGCGCGATCTCGGCCTTGCTGATTTCCTCAGAGCGCCGGATATCACTGGCACGAATGGATTTCTCCATCTCGATCTTCGCCGCGTTAGCCGCGATTTCGGACTCGGCCTTGCTTGCCGCGATTTCGGCAAGCTGCACCGCCCGCAGGGATTCCAGCGTCTTTACCTGCTGGATCTGTGCTTCCTGCTCCTCGAGATCGATCTGCAGCGTCCGCTTCGCCGCCTCCATCGCAGAACGCCGTACCGACACCTCGGCATCGGCATCGATGGTCGCCCGCTCCTTCTTTGAATTTGCGATCACCTCGGCCAGCTTGCGCATGCCGACGGCGTTGAAGGCATTGTTTTCGTCAAGCGCGGTGAAAGGTGTCTGGTCAAGCGCCGTAAGCGATACCGACTCAAGCTCAAGACCGTTTCGCCGTATTTCCTCGGTCAGGGCGGCTTTCACCTCCTTGACAAAGGCACCGCGGCCTTCATGGAGTTCGTCCATCGTCTGCTGTGCCGCCACCGAGCGCAAGGTGTCGACCAGTTTGCCCTCGATGAGATCGCGCAGTTTGTCGGCATCGAATGTGCGCCCGCCAAGCGTCTGCGAGGCACGGGCAATGGAGTCCTCGGTCGGTTCCACCGACACGTAGAATTCCACCCCGACATCAACACGCAGGCGATCCTTGGTGATCAGCGCCTGCTCGCCATGTCGGTGTACCTCAAGACGCATGGTCTGCATGTTGACACGGCTGACCTTATGGAAATAGGGCAATACAATCACCCCGCCATCAAGGACCACCTTGCGGCCTCCAAGGCCGGTGCGCACCAGCGAAACCTCTCGCGAGGCGCGTTCATAAAGCCACGCCGCAACGACCACCAGAATGGCAACAACAACAATAAACAGAAGAATAATTGATGTAGCGGACATCACATTCTCTCCTTCCAGGGTTAGAATTGATGCATGTCCTGGTAGATGTGCGAGGACATCCCACCATCAAGCATCAGGTTGGTTCCGCGGAACCAATGGGTCATATCGGACAACATGAAACAAACCACAGGCGCGATATCCTCGGGCCTGCCAGGACGGTCATTGACCGACAAATCCTCTTCGGCACGTTTGCCAAGCGTCTTTTTGAAGTCGGGCATAATCGGCGTATCGACCGGCCCCGGGCTCACCGCGTTGATGCGGATGCCGCGGTCACGCCAGGTCCACCGGTTCTTCATCGTCCAGACAACAAGGGCTTCCTTGCTGAAGAAATAGCTGCGCCCACCCTCATTGGTGATGTTGTAGTCATGGATGAAACGCTCCACATCCTCGAATGCCAGATGCTCGGATGCCTTGATGGCCTCGATCGACTGCGGCCAGCCAAAACCGGCAAGCGACGCGAGGTTCACGATCGAGGCGTTGTCGTTCAGCTTGTTGATCATCAGCTCGGTGAAATATTTCAGCCCGACAAGGTTCACCTTCAAGACAATGTCGGCAGGCACCGTCGGCGGCACGCCAGCACTGTTCGCGATGCCGTCAATGCGGCCGGGAAGCGCGTTCACCAGCGCCTTGATGGTGCGCCGGTCGGACATGTCGGCAAGATACAGCTCATCGACATAATCCTCGGTCTTGTTGCGGTCGACCCCGATCACATCACCGCCAAGCTGCTTGATCAGCTTTGCCGTATCACGGCCGATCCCCGAGGAACAGCCGGTGACGACAATGACCTTGTCGCGGAGCAGCTTGCCATAGGTCCAGTCCTTGGCGGCCCAGTCAGTGTCTTGCATCATCTCTCCTCCCGACTCCCTAGAATACCGGCGGGAATCCACGCCCGCCGCGTTCCAGCGTCACCCATCTCGTCTCGGTGAATGTCTCGGTTGACCAGCGCCCGCCATGTCGGCCAACACCGGAAGATTTCGACCCGCCAAACGGCACATGCGGCTCGTCATTCACCGAGCTGCAATTGATGTGACACATGCCCGTCTCAAGGGCGGCTGCAATCGCCAGACCGCGCGATTCATCACGGGTGATGACCCCCGAGGACAGGCCATATTCGCTGTCATTGGCGATGGCGACGGCCTCATCATCACTGCGATAGGGGATGACCGGCACGACCGGTCCGAATGTTTCCTCGGCATAGACCTTCATGTCCGGTGTCACGCCGGTCAGGATGGTCGGTTCGACGAACCGTCCATTGACCCCGCCACCAAGCATGACACGCGCACCTTTGGCCACCGCATCGTCAATCTGCTCCTTGACCTTGCCGGCCTGCTTGTCATTGATCAGCGGGCCGATCACATGGCTGTTGTCGGCAGACGGGTCACCGACCTTCAGCTTCGCCGCGCGCGCCACAAACCGGCTCAGGAATTCATCGAAAATCGTCTCCTGAACGAGGATTTTCTCGACCGACATGCAGATCTGACCCTGATGCATGAAACTGCCGAAATTGGCCGCCGCCGTGGCGCGGTCCATATCCGCGTCCTCGCAGACGATCAGCGCGTCCTTGCCGCCAAGTTCGACGCAGCATTTCTTCAGATGCGCGCCGGCCTTCGCCGCGATCACACGCCCCACCGGGGTCGATCCGGTGAAACTGATGCCCTTGACCAGCGGATGTTCGACAATCACGTCGCCGACGGCGGGGACATTCTCGCGTGAGCAGGTCACGACATTCAGCACGCCTGCCGGCACGCCTGCCGCCTCGAATATCTCGGCAAAGATCATGCCGCCGGTGAAGGGGGTTTCCTCGGACGGTTTCAGCACCACGCAGTTGCCGGCGGCGATCGGGAAGGCCAGCCCCCGCGCTGTCAGCAGGGTGGGGAAATTCCACGGCGAGATCACCGTGACAACACCCATTGCACGGCGCATCGCCATCGACACCTTGCCATGATCGGACGGCATCACCTCACCGATGGGGTTATAGTTCATCGCCGCCGCGGCGCGGAACACTTCGGGTATATAGCCGGACTCGAACATGCCCTTGCCGAACCAGCCACCGCCCTCACCCTGCAACGCGGCCACGAGATCATCGCGGCGACGCTCGAACTCATCCGCCACCTTCAGCATGTAATGCGCCCGCGCAGCGTGAGTCAGGCCCGACCATTGCGGAAAGGCGGCCTGCGCCGATTCAATGGCACGAACCGCCATCGCGCTGTCGCCATCCGCGACCCGTGCCCATACCGATCCGTCCGCCGGGTTGATGTCATCGAACGCCGCACCAGTCGGAACCCATGATCCACCGATAAACAGATTGTCGAATGATCTGGCCATTCAGACCTCCTTTGCTTTCACCAGCGTGCCAAGCTTGTCACGCTTGAACACCTGGACGCGCGATTTGCGAAACACCGGAATTTCCGGCAGGCCACCCTGCAGGCCCGGCGAGGAAATATCCTGATCATCGGACGGGGATACCCCGCTATTGTGAATTGGCTGCCGTGCCCGTTCTGCGGCTGCCTCAAAATCGGCCAGCATCGCGGCGATCCGGTCATCCCCACCGGCGGCGCCATTGCCCGGCTGATTACCCGGCTGATTACTGCTCAGAGTGCCGGGCCGGGCGACCGATGCCGGCATCCCCGGCGCGGCTTCAGCTTCCGGCGTGATTTCTATGATGCGGGGAGGTGTCTGCCCGCCTGATGATCCCGTGAACGGCGCCGGCGCCGATGGCCGCGCGACCGCGCTTGCCCGGCCAAGAAGATCGCCGAGGTTCTCGCCAATGAGCGCGCCGGTATCGGCGGCCCCGCCATCCAGCCCGGCGGGCGTGACGAACACCCTGTCGGCAACCGCCTTGCCGGATGAAGAGGGGCCTGCGACCTGCGGCCGGGCGGCAGGTGGCGTCACCCCGGACACACCGGGTTTGCCGCCAAGATAGGCCGCCTGCACGGCCGGGTCGGCGGCGAGGCTGGTAGCGTCATTCGCGCCAACAATATGACCGTTCTCCATCAGATATCCGCGGTCGGCAATGGCAAGCGACAGCTTGGCGTTCTGTTCGACCACCAGCACGCCCGGCCCGCTCTCGCGGATCTGACCAAGCGCCTGGAACAGCTCCTTGCTGAGCAGCGGCGAGAGGCCGAGCGACGGCTCATCCAGCATCAGGATCGACGGGTCCGACATCAGGGCGCGCCCTACCGCCACCATCTGCTGCTCGCCGCCTGACATGGTGCGGGTGACCTGCTTGCGCCGTTCCCGCAATTTCGGAAACAATGTCAGCACCCGATCGAGATTCGCCTGCTCATTCATCCGCGCACGCGCGCTGTAGGCACCAAGCCGCAGGTTCTCCTCGACATTCAGGTCACCGAAGATGGCGCGCCCCTCGGGCACGAGCGCGATACCGCCGGCGACAATTTCGTCTGGACTGAGACCAAGCTGCGAGGTGCCCTCGAAACTTATGTCACCGTCACAATGTCCTTCCGAAAGACCCGCGATGGCGCGCAAGAGTGATGATTTGCCAGCCCCGTTCGCCCCGAGGATGACCACCACTTCGCCTTTCGCAATCTGCACCGAGATATCGTCCAGCGCGCGATGCTGGCCGTAACTGACAGACAGTCCCTTGACGTCCAGCATCACACATCCTCTCCGATATAGACCTTCACGACCTCCGGATCGTTCAGCACCTCCGCCGGTGATCCCTCGGCGATCTTGCTTCCCGCCGCCATCACGATGCAGCGGTCGCATAGCGAGCGGATCGCGTCCATAACATGCTCGACAAGGATGATGGTGATCCCCTCTTCGCGCAGCGACCGGATCAGGTCGATGCCGTCCTGCAGCTCGGTCGGATTGAGTCCGGCAAGCCATTCGTCCAGAAGCAGGATCTTTGGCGATGAGGCCAGCGCACGGGCGAGTTCCAGACGTTTCTGGTCGATATAGGTCAGCGACCCCACAGGCACCGCTTCCCGGCCTGAAAGCCCGACCCGGTCAAGCAGCTTGCCAGCTTCGTACCGCGCCTCGTCACCCCAGAGTCGGCGATGTCCGAACACCATGCCGGCCATGCAATTATCGGTAACGCTCAGACCCGGCAGAATGCGCACGAGCTGGAAGGTGCGCGAGATCCCGCGCTGCGTGATCTGATTGGCCTTGAGCGTGCTGATGAAGCGACCATCGAGGCTGATCGACCCCTCACTCAGACGCAGGG
>CBFHRT010000012.1:0-26110 GCA_965658285.1 Puniceispirillaceae bacterium (SeqCode)
CGGTGCGCTGACCTCGCCAAGCGAATAAGCGAAGAATTGCAACCGCCGTGAGGCCGTAACCGCGGGGTCCTTCTGGCGTAGCGATCCGGCAGCGGCATTGCGCGGGTTGGCGAAGATCTTGCCGCCGGACGCCTCTTGCGCCGCGTTCAGGGCCATGAAATCGGCCCGGTCCATATACAGCTCGCCGCGCACTTCCAGGATCGCCGGAGGACTGCCGGCAAGCCGCGCCGGCACGGCATCGACCATCCGCACATTCGCCGTCACATCCTCGCCCTCGGCGCCATCGCCGCGGGTCGCGGCCTGAATGAAGTGACCGTCCTCATAGCGAAGCGACAGGGACAGCCCGTCAATCTTCGGCTCGGCGGTGAAACCGAGCGGGGCATCATCGGCAAGCGACAGGAAGCGCCGCACGCGGGTGACGAAATCGGCGATGTCGTCATCGGAAAAGCCGTTATTGAGCGACAGCATCGGCCGTGAATGGCGGACCTTGCCAAAGCCGGCTGCGGCAGGGGTGCCGACGCGCCGGCTGGGGCTGTCCTCGCGAACAAGGTCGGGGAAGGCGGCTTCAAGATCGCGGTTGCGGGCCACCAGCGCGTCATAGTCGGCATCGCTGATGGCGGGATCATCGGCGCCATGATAGCGCTCATCATGCCAGGCGATGGCGGCGGCCAGCGCCGCCAGCTCGGCGGCGGCGGCGGCTTTGTCCATCCTGGATGGTTGTGTGGTGCCGGGGCGAAGCGTCTGGGGCGCCTGATCATCGATCATTCTACCGCTCCAGCAGTGCCAGCGCGGCGGCGCGCGCCTCGGCGGTGATCTGCTCACCGGCAAGCATGCGGGCGATTTCCTCGGTGCGGGCCTCATCCGACAAGGGCTCGGTGGCGCTGATCACGCCACTGTCGGTCGCCGTCTTGGCAATCCGCATATGATGGTCGCCCTTCGCCGCGACCTGTGGTGAGTGCGTCACCACAAGCGTCTGCGTGGTTTTGCCAAGCCGTGCCAGCCTTTCGCCGACCGCAGCGGCAACGGCGCCGCCAACGCCGGAATCGACCTCGTCGAAAATCAGGGTGCGGCCTGTTGCATCACCTTCAAGCGCGACCTTCAGCGCCAGCAGGAACCGCGCCAGCTCGCCACCGGAAGCGATACGATCGATCGGTCCGGCCTTCATCCCCTTGTTGGTGCTGGCCTCGAAACGAACCTGCTGCGTGCCGAGCGGCCCGAACTGTTCAGGCTGCAGGTCGGTGATCGCGGTGCCAAAGTTCGCCCCTTCCAGTTTCAGCGGCGGCAGTTCCGCCGTCACGGTTGCATCGAGCGTCCGCGCGGCTTTCACGCGATTGTCGGCGACGACGGCCGCAACCTGTTGGTAATAGTCGCGCCATTGCCGTTCATTGTCGGCAAGTTCGGCCAGCGCGCCGGCTGAATCCTCGATGCCGGCAAGGCTTGTGGCAAGCTGTTCATGGACCGCGACAAGCCCGTCCGGTGTGCAGTCATGCTTGCGGGCCTGCTGCCGCAATTCATGCAGCCTGTCATCGACGCTCTGCAGCCGGGTCGGATCGCTTTCAAGCTCGTGTCCGGCGCTGCTGATGGCGGCAGCGGCCTCGGCGATTTCGGCATCTGCCCGGCCAAGCGCGGCCTGCGCCTCGTCAAGCAGACCGCCGGCAAGCGGTGCCACCTTGTCGAGTGCCGCACGGGCGCGGCCGATGATGGCCTGAGCGCCGCTGTCGCCAAAGATCGCGTCATCGGCAACGGCCAGACCCTCGCCGATGCGTCCGACATTCGACAGCCTTTCGCGTTCGGCAGACAGATCGTCCTCCTCGCCGGTGCGGGGTGCCAGCATGTCAAGCTGCTGCACCGCATCCCGAAGCCATTCCTCCTCGGCGCGTGCCGTTTCCAGATCGCGTTTCGCCTGCGCAAGGTTGCGCTGCGCCTGCAACCAGTTGGTCCAGCCGGAGCGCAGCTTCGCAAGGATATCGTCATGATTGGCGGCGCGGTCGATATGACCCAGATGCGTTGACAGATCGAGCAGACCGCGCCCCTCAAACTGTCCCTGGATCTCGACAAGCGCATCGCCGGTTTCGCGAAGCAGCGCCGCTGATACCGGCACGTCATTGATGCTCGCCGATGACTTTCCGTCAGCCTTCAGGCGGCGGCGCAGGATCAGTTCACCATCCTGCGGAATGTCGGCCTCGGCAAGCCGCGCCCATACCGGGTGATCAGCCGGCAGATGGAAAACCGCCGATACCTGCGCCGTTGCCTCACCCTCGCGGATCAAGCGGAAATCAGCCCGGCTGCCAAGTGCCAGACCAAGCGCGTCAAGAAGGATGGATTTGCCGGCACCGGTTTCGCCCGTGAGCACCGTCAACCCGTGCTCGAAGGTCAGCGTCAACCGCTCGATCAGAACGATATTGGAGACCGTCAGGCTGTGCAGCATGGCTAGCGATCAAACAGGTCGGACACGGATTCGATGGCGCGCTGAAACATGCCCTTGGGGAGCGCGCGTTCGGGATCATCGGCAAGCGCCAGCAATTCCTTGGTCCAGAATGAGTCAGGATAGTTATAGACGGCAACCGATCCGACGCGGTCGGCCTCATCGGTCAGGCCAAGGGCGAGATAGCCCTCCACCATCCGGTACAGCGCCTCTGGAACCTGATTGCTTGTCTGGTAGTCGCGCACCACCATTTCATAGCGCCGCATCGCCGCCGCATAATGTCCACGCTCGCTATAGAAGCGGCCAACCGCCATTTCCTTGCCGGCAAGGTGCGAGCGCGCCAGATCGGCCTTCAGCCTGGCATCGCGACTATAGGTGCCCTGCGGAAAGCGAAGCAGCATTTCATCGAATGCGTTCATTGCCAGCAATGTCATCTCGGCGTCTCGCTCGACATCGACAATCTGCTCGTAATAGCAAAGTGCGCGCAGATAATAGGCATATTCGACCATGCTTTCGGCCGGGTTCAGTTCGATGAACCGCTCAAGCGATGCGACGGCGCGGGGATAGTTGTTGTCCTGATAGAATGACCATGCCGCCATGATCTGCGAGCGCACGGCGAGATCGGAATAGGGATGCTGGCGCTCGACCTCCTCGAATTTCGGCGCCGCCTTGCCAGGCTCGCCTTCAGCGGCCAGCGACAGCGCCTCGTCATAAAGTGTCCCGGCCGGGCGTTCGACCTGCTCCAGCGGTTCAGGCGCGGCGCACCCTGCTAACGCAAGCGCTGCGGCGAGGGCGATCGATGTCAGAAAAATCTTGGCCAAGGCGGCTCTCCACGGGGGCAGCAGGTCTCTCGCGCGGCATCGGTCAGGTGCCGAACGCAGCGTCCGCACACAATAGCCGTAAGTGAAGCAGGTGAAAAGACGCCAGATGCGACTCCGGCGTTCCGGCGTCATGGCTGCCTGTTGAATGATAGACCTATTGGCGGCTAGACCGCGGCAGCGGCGGCAACTTCCGGCAGCGCATAGCCATCGGAATGTTCGGCTACCGCGCCTTCTTCGATGATCTGGAAGCAGGCCGGCGAGTTCCAAAGCGTATCGATCAGTTTGGCACACATCGCATGGCCGGGGCGCGACGCCGTCATCCGGCCACGCATTGACATGCCGAGAAGATAGAGATCGCCAAGGCAATCAAGGATCTTGTGGCGCACGAATTCGCGTTCCATACGCAGTCCGTCTTCATTGAGAATGGTTCCGTTTTCGACCACCACGGCGTTGTTCAGCGACCCCCCAAGGGCTAGGCCGGCATTCTGCATCGCCGCCACATCCCGCATCAGGCAGAAAGTGCGGGCCGCTGCCAGATCGCGCTCAAAGGTGCCGGCACCATGCCGGTAATGAAAGCGCTGGCAGCCAATGGCCGCATCGTCAAAATCAATCTCGGCGTCGATCTCAAGCTGATGACATGGCTCAAGCCGCGCCCAGCCACCACCATGTTCGACCGAAACAGGCGCCGTAACGACAAGGATCCGGCGTCTGCTGCCAAGCTGCCGGACGCCAGCGCGATTGATGGCCTCGACAACCGGCAGGCTGCTGCCATCGAGGATCGGTGCCTCACCGCCATCGATTTCGACAATGGCGTTGTCAACGCCGAGCCCGGCAAAGGCGGCCATGATATGTTCAACCGTCTCCAGCCCGACACCGTCATCATTGACGATCCGCGTGCACAGGCGTGCCTGGCGCACATTGTCGGGGCGGGCCGCAATCGTCTGACGGCTTTCCGTGACATCTATGCGGCGGAACAGGATGCCTGTATTGGCGGGGGCGGGGTGGATGGCGACGCGGACGAACCGGCCTGAATGAAGGCCAACACCATCAAAGGAAATGGCACCGGCGACCGTTGTTTGCATCGGTGACTGCATCAGGTTTTGCGTCTGCCTTGGCGATGACTGGTGCAATGTCTGCTGCGAAGTCTGGTGCAAAGTCTGGTGCAAAGTCTGGTCACTGTGCATTCGCGTTATACCCTGGCGGCTTGTTTTTATTATGGCGGCTTGTTTTTACTATGACGGCTTTTTTTATTATCATGCGGGCCGCAACCGCGATGGTCTGACCACGACTGCATTAAGAGGCAGCGCCGGTCCACAATCAAATCACATTTGGTTACCGGTTGTTACAAGTGCCCTGGCGGTCCGTGGTATCGGATCACAGGATGGGTCACGGGTTGAATCACGGGGCATCAGGACCTGTTATGAAAAAAGGGCCCGGTGCAATGTCCGGGCCCTTTATCGATCTGGCTTGGAGACGCAGTTTCGTCAGTTGGCCTGACGGCGCAGGAAGGCCGGGATCTCCAGATCATCGGCCTGCCGATCAAGCGTTGTTGTGCCAACAGGCTCCGCCATCTGGTTCATGGCATCGGCGCGCGGCAGGTCGAGGATCGACGGTGTCTTGTCCTCGGCAGTCTCGGCAGATGCGGCTCCGGCCTTCGCGGCGGTGACGGGTCCGGCCTCAACGGCAGGCTCACGTCGTTCAGAGCTGGCCTCGTCCTGCGGCTTTTCAGTCCACAGCCGCGAGATCTTGTTGATCAGGCTGGTCTTGCCGCCGGCAGGTGTCGCGTTTGGAACGGCTTCATCCTCGGGCATTGTCGCCGGTGCGCCGGGGATGAAGGGTTTGCGGGCCGTTGTCAGTTCATCCACTGTGTCGGCGACCATCACGGGTTCCGAGGTGGCCTCCTCCATCCGGGATGCTGCTGCAGATGCAGGTGCGGTGTCTGGCGCAGCAGCGGTCGCGGCCGGCATGCCGCTGCCAAAGGCCGCCGCCCGGTCCCTGGCAATGGCCTCATCAATCGACATTTGCTCGTCACGCGGCTCCGCACCGCTATCGGACGCCTCCGCTGCCGAGCCTTCCTGTGGCGCGGCCCGGCCACCAGCGAGAAACGCCAGCCTGGAGCGTGATGCCTTTGTTGGCACAAAGCCCGGCATGATGGCGCCGTCATCATCGCCTGTTGCCGTTGCCACAGCGGCGGCTTCATATGTCGGCGTCGCGGCGTCCGGGGCAGAAAGTGCCTCCGACGGGGTGGCGTCGGCAACCGTCTCGGGCGCTGCTTCATCCGCTGTGGATGCGGCGGCGGCAGTCACCTCTTCAGCAGGCACCTCTTCAGCAGGCACAGATCCGGCTGCAGTCTCGGCAACGGGTGCGGCCACTGTTGCGGCCACGGTTGCAGCCACTGTTTCGACGACAGGCTCGCTGGCCTGTGCCGCCGACGCGGCCACCGGTGCGGCCGGCGTGGCTGTCGGCATCACGGTCGGGGCCGAAATGATGGTCGATTTACGGGTAATCGGGGCCTGGATGAAGGTCGGGCGTTCCCGCGTCTGCAGGTTGGCCTCGATCCCGGTGGCCACGATCGACACCCGCATCACACCCTCGAGCTTTTCATCGAAAGTGGATCCGAAGATGATCACGGCGTCGCTATCGACCTCGCGGCGGATCCTGTTGGCGGCCTCATCGACCTCAAACAGCGTCATATCCATGCCGCCGGTGACGTTGATCAGCACGGCACTGGCCCCCTGCATCGAGATATCGTCGAGCAACGGGTTGTTGATCGCGGCTTCGGCTGCCTGTGTCGCCCGGCCATCGCCAGAGGCCTCGCCGGTGCCCATCATGGCCTTGCCCATCTCGCTCATCACCGCCCGAATGTCGGCAAAGTCGAGATTGATCTGGCCTGGCTTGATCATCAGGTCGGTGACGCCGGCAACACCCTGGTGAAGCACCGTGTCGGCCATGTGGAACGCATCGGCAAAGGTGGTGCGTTCATTGGCAAGCCGGAACAGGTTCTGGTTCGGGATCACGATCAGCGTATCAACGAAACTCTGCATCTCGATGATTCCGGCCTCGGCCTGTGCCATGCGGCGCTGACCCTCGAAATCAAACGGCTTGGTGATCACGCCGACGGTCAGGATACCGCGCTCTCGCGCTGCCCTGGCGATGACCGGCGCCGCGCCGGTGCCGGTACCACCGCCCATGCCGGCGGTGATGAAGACCATGTTGCAGTCGGCAAGCTCGCTCATCACCGCCTCGATGCTCTCCTCGGCGGCGGCACGTCCGATATCCGGTTTGGATCCGGCGCCAAGTCCCTGCGTAATTGCGCTGCCAAGCTGGATCTTCCGGCTGGCCAGCGAATGGGCAAGCGCCTGACCATCTGTGTTCGCGACCAGAAAATCGACACCGTCAAGATCGGAGTTGATCATGTTGTTGACGGCATTGCCGCCAGCGCCGCCAACACCGACAACGGTGATGCGCGGGCGCAGTTCCTGCATGGTTTGGGGAACGGACAGATTGATGGTCATGAGACTCTCCCTTGTGCGGTTGGTGACCATGTGGCTGCCTGCAACCGAAATGCACTTGGCATGGCAGCGGTTGAATGCGGGGCATGACACGCCCCGCCGCTAGAATTTCCTGATAAAGACATCAAACAAGGTCGCATTGTGTGTGCTCCTTTCTCATAAATTGTCCCTGAACCAGGCGCCGAGTCTTTCGATCGGCCCGTGGGGCAGGGTTCTGGTTTGCCGTTCCGCCGGGTCATCCTCGGTCAGTCTGCTGACATGGAGGAGGGCACCGACGGCGGCGGCGTTGGACCGGCTGGTCTCTTCGACGGGAAGATTGCCGATCCCGGCCGGCTGGCCGAGGATCACGTTCCGGCCGACAAGTTGCGCGCAGAAATCCGCGATGCCGGTCAACTGGCTTGTGCCACCTGTAAGGACGAAGCGGTTGCCGGCGGCGTAATCCATCCGCGCGGCGCGCATGCGATCCATCAGAAGTTCGATGATCTCCTCGATCCGCGGCTTGATCACGGCGCTGAGAAGCCGCCGCTCGATTGTCTTGCCGCCAGCCTCGATCACATCGCCAAGACCGGGAAGGGTGATGTTGTCTGACATGCCAAGCTGCAGCGCCTCGCGCACCGGCGACGGGGCGGCTGCCATGGTGTCGACCGGCGTGATCGAACCATGCACGGCCTTCAGTCGTTCGGCCTCGGCAAGCGGCGTTGACAGGATGCGGGCAATGTCGGTCGACACATGCTGGCCGCCGACAGGCACCGTGTCGGCATAGATCAGCTTGCCATCCATGAAAATGGCGATCGATGAGGTGCCGCCGCCGATATCGATGACCGTGCTGCCAAGGTCGCGATCCTCACCGGACAGGCAGGCAAGCCCGGCCGCATA
Source organism: Puniceispirillaceae bacterium (SeqCode) (assembly GCA_965658285.1). Classification (GTDB taxonomy): domain Bacteria; phylum Pseudomonadota; class Alphaproteobacteria; order Puniceispirillales; family Puniceispirillaceae; genus UBA8309. The sequence continues at coordinate 7,635 of CBFHRT010000012.1, forward strand.
GCCAGCATGGATGAAGCGTTCCGCGCTCAGATGGTTTAATGCCAGCGCCTCGATGATGTTTGTCAGGCTGGTGCGAAGCGCCGTTACATTCAGGAAATCGACGGCAAGGCTGCGGCCGCGCATGCCGGTCGGATCGGCAATGCCGCGCACATCGTCAAGGCTGTAGTGAAGCGGGTGAAGCTGCATCAGCTGCTGCGAAGGGTCGAGTGTCTGCGCCCCGCAGCGGTCGAGAAGACGGCGCACATCGCGGCGGCTGACGGTGCTGTCGGACAGCGTCATGTCCTGGGTGCGGACCTGCGATCTGGGGCTGCCCCCCGGCAGGACGACGGTGACCGAGGCGATGGACAGGTCGGCGGCGCGCTCGGCGCTCTGCACCGCCTGGCCGATGGCATCGCCGAGATCTGTCAGCGCGGTCACCTCGCCGGCGCGCATGCCGGCCGAGGCGTGTGTTCCCTGGCCGAGGAGGCGAAGCTCACCGTGGCGGTCGACCTCGCCAATCATGCAGCAGATCTTGGTGCTGCCCATATCGAGAATGGCAAAGGGGCGTCCAATACTACGTCGACGTCGCAGTTTCATCGCTGCCTCCTGCTCATGTGTTTCTCCCCTGGCCGCGGACCGGGATGTTCGGCTCGACAATCATCTGGTCGGGAACCCGCATGTCGATGACCGCCAGATCGCGATTGGTGATTTGCTTGCTGTGGTCGATGATGGCGAGCCTTGACCAGGCGGTGCGCGGGTCGGTCTCGGGAAGTCTGACCCTTATGCCATTGCGAAGATGCACGTCCCAGCGGCGCTCCGATTGGTAGGTGACGGCCCAGACATCGGCGAACAATTCCGGCTCGGTCTGCAGGATATTCAGGATCGGGCCGGCGTTGGGCGCCGCGCTGGTGCCGGCGACGACTGTCAGATGGCCAAAGACTGACGGGTCCGCGCCGGCAATGATGGTGCCGGTTCGGTCGATGACCCGATGCCCGGCCTCGGTCTGGAGCAGCGCCATCGGAACGCGCTCGGTCAGGACGATCCGGATGGTCGAAGGCATGCGACGCTCGACAGCCACCTCGTCGATCCATCCGATGGTCGAGAGCCGTTCGTGCAGCGCCGGCAGCGAGATTGTCAGCATCGGATCGCCAAGCGTCAGCTCGCTGGCGGCCAGAATGACCGATTTCGGCGTGTGCGCGCGGCCCTTGACCTCAATCGTCTGCAGGCGAAGACCGGTGTCCGCGCTTGCCGTGACGATGCCGTCCAGAAGGCGCACGCGTTCGACATAGCCGGCGGCGATCATCGCGCAGATGCCGATCGCCAGACTGCCGCGCAGGATCGCCTTCAGGCCGGGCCGGCGCTCGCGGCGCACAACGCCGCTTTCATGCGCCTCGAATGGTGCCTGCTCAGGTGATTTCAGAAACGGAATCAATCGTCGCATTGCGCCGTCTCCAGAAGATGATTGACCAGTTCCTCGCCCGACATGCCGACAAAGCGCGCCTGTTCGGGCACCAGCGATGTCGCCGTCATTCCCGGCACGGTGTTGATTTCCAGCATGTAGAGCTGATTGCGATCCTCGTCCCAGCGATAATCCGCCCGGATCACGCCGCGGCAGCCAAGATGGCGATAGGCGCGTTCGGCCCAGTCGCAGGCCAGCAGCGTCACCGGCTTCGGAATGTCGGCCGGCAGCACATGCTCCGACCCGCCGGCGGCGTATTTCGCATCGAAATCATAGAAGCCCAGATTTGGCTTGATCTCGGTCACGCACAGGGCGGTGCCATCAAGCACGGACACTGTCAGTTCGCGCCCCGGGATAAACGGCTCGGCAATCAGCGTGGCATCGATATCCCACTGGCTGCGGGCCGGCGGCGAGTTGCGGCCATCCTCGACAATGACGACGCCGAGGCTGGACCCGTCATTGCGCGGTTTGATGACATGCGCGCCGGTATAGTCGGCGGGATAGACATGGCTGTCCTCGACCAGGGTCAGATCGGCCGGCACCAGAATCCCGACTTCGGCCAGCATGCGCTTGGCGCGGACCTTGTCCATCGCGATGGCCGACGCCAGCAATCCGCTATGCGTATAGGGGATGTTCATGATGTTGAGCAGCCCCTGAATGTTGCCATCCTCGCCGATCTGACCGTGCAGCGCGTTGAAGGCGCGCGACGGCTTCATTTCGGCAAGCGTATGGGCGATGTTGCGATCGACCTCGACCTCGACGGCGTCCCAGCCGGCATTGCGCGCCGCCTGGCCGCAAAAGCTTGCCGACACCCGGCTTACCCGTGCCTCGGAGGTCCATCCCCCCATCAGAACCGCGACGCGCTCGCCGGTCATGCCTCAGCCCTCCGGTTTTTATCCCCCGGGACGATCTGCCCGTCGGCAAGCTGGCCAACCCGGCGGATTTCCCAGCGCAGCGCGGGCCCGCCGCGTTCGGCAACGCGCAGGCGCACCGTCTCGCCAAGACTTTCAATGTCATGCGCCGAGGCGCCGCCCTGATTGATCAGGAAGTTGCAGTGTTTGTCCGATACCAGCGCGCCGCCGATTTCCAGCCCGCGGCAGCCGGCGGCATCGATCTCCTGCCATGCCTTGCCGCCGGGCGGGTTGGCAAAGGTGCTGCCGCCGGTGCGCACGCCACGCGGCTGCGCATCGCCGCGGCTGGCGACGATGTCCTTCATCCGCGCCTTGATGGCGGCGGTGTCACCCTGTTTCGCGCGGAACTCGGCATGGGTGAAGATCCAGTCGGCGGGGGCATCGCTGTGGCGATAGGCCATCCCCATCTCATCCGGCGTCGCGCTGAAGGCGTTGCCTGACCGGTCAAAGCCGTGTGCGCGGATGACAACATCACGGAACTCGCCGCCATAGGCGCCGGCATTCATCCGCAGCCCGCCACCGACGCTGCCGGGAATGCCAATCAGGAATTCCAGCCCGGCAAGCCCGGCCCGCGCGGCATGGCGTGCGACATCGGCATCCAGCGCCCCGGCGCCGGCAGTGACCACATCGCCGTCATGCGTAACGCCGGTCATATGGGCAGGCGTGCGAATCACGACGCCGGTGATGCCGCCATCGCGGACCAGAAGGTTGGACCCGGCGCCCACCGTCAGCAGCGGAATGTCGGCCGGGCAGCCGGCCAGGAAACTGCCAAGATCGTCATTGTCGGCCGGGCTGAAAACAATCTCCGCCGGTCCGCCGACGCCAAACCAGGTGTGCTTCGCCATCGGCACGGCGGGGGCATAGTCGCCGCGCACAGGCGGCAGGCGGTCAAGCAGGTTCGTTGTCATGCGCCGCCCTCCCGCAATGCGTCCATATCGGCCGGCAGCTGCGCCGCCCAGCCGGTGATGTCGCCGGCGCCAAGGCACATCACCAGATCGCCGCTGTTCGTGCGCGCGAGGATTTCCCCTGCCAGCGCCTCCGGTCCGGCCAGTGCGGATGGCCCGCGATGACCATGATCGCGAAGGCCTGTCACCAGGGCATCGCGGCCCATACCGTCGATCGGGGCCTCGCCGGCGGCATAGACATCGGCCACCAGTACCTCGTCGGCATCATTGAAACAGCCGCAGAAATCCTCGAACAGATCGGCAAGGCGGCTATAGCGGTGCGGCTGAACAACGGCGACAAGCTTGTTGGTACCGCACAACATCCGCCCGGCGCGCAGCGCGGCCCGGATTTCCACCGGATGGTGGCCGTAATCATCGATGATTGTGACGCCGCCGCTGACGCCCTTGGTCTCGAACCGCCGCCCGACGCCGCCGAATTGTTCCAGCGCGGTGGTGATCCGGTCCGGCGTGACGCCCATCTCCAGCGCCACCGCCAGCGCGGCAAGGCAGTTCTGGACATTATGCTCACCAAGCATCGGGAAGCGTACTTCCGGCATCATCTCATAGCCGCCAGCCGTGCGATCGGACAGGATGACATCGAACACCATCATCGGCCCGTCATGACGAAGATTGACCGCCCGCACATCGGCATTCGCCGCCATGCCGTAGGTAATGACCCGGCGATCCTTGATGCCGGCCATCATCCGTTGCACCGCCGGATGGTCGATGCACAGCGTCGCAAATCCATAGAACGGGATGGCGGCGACAAAATTCAGGAAGGCCTGCTCCAGCGCCTCATAGGTGCCGTGATGGTCAAGATGTTCGGGGTCGATATTGGTCACCACCGCGACGGTCGGGTTCAGCTTCGAGAAGGAGCCGTCGCTTTCATCGGCCTCAACAACCATCCACTGGCCACGGCCAAGCTTGGCGTTGCTGCCCCAGCCGGTGATGATGCCGCCATTGATCACCGTCGGATCGACTCCGGCGCTGTCGAGCAATGTCGCCACCAGCGAGGTTGTCGTTGTCTTGCCATGCGTGCCGGCGACCGCCACCGACCAGCGAAGCCGCATCAGCTCGCCAAGCATCTCGGCCCGGTGGACAACGGGAAGGAACCGTTCGCGCGCGGCGATCAATTCTGGATTGTCCGGCCTGATGGCTGTCGAGATGACGACGATGGAGGCGTCATCGACATTCTCGGCCTTCTGGCCGCAGATCACCTTGATGCCCTTGTCACGAAGCCGGCGGACATTGGCGTTCTCGGCGCTGTCGCTGCCTTGCACCGAATAGCCCATCTCGAACAGGATCTCGGCAATGCCGCTCATCCCGATGCCGCCGATGCCGGTGAAATGCAATGTGCCGATGGACAGGGGAAGTTCACTCATGACCCGCTCCCTGAAGTGGTGGCAAGCCCGGCCCGCATCAGCGCATGTTCAGCAATGATGCCGGCGGCGTCGGGGGCGGCGAGGCTGCGGGCCGCATGGCCCATATCCGCGCGCCGCTCCGGATTGGTCAGAATGCCGGCAATGGCATCACCAAGCCGCGCGGCATCGAGATCGGCCTCGTCAAGGCAATGCCCGCCGCCGGCTGCCTCCAACTGGCGTGCATTCGCTGTCTGGTGGTCATCCATCGCGCCGGCAAAGGGCACCAGCAGCGCCGGCCGGCCGGCCGCGGCAAGCTCGGCAACGGTCGAGGCGCCGGCGCGGGCGATCACCAGGTCAGCGGCGGCGAGACGAAGCGGCATGTCGGTGAAAAAGGCTGCCACCTCGGCCGTCACGCCGAGTTCGGCGTAGGTCTGTCGCAATATGTCTATTTGCTCGGCGCGGCATTGCTGGATGATGCGAAGGCGGGCGCGAAGCCGGGCCGGCAGCGTGGCGATGGCCGCCGGGACCAGCTCGGCAAAGACGGCGGCGCCAAGCGAGCCGCCGATGATGGTCAATGACAGCGGCCCCTTCACGTCGTCCGGCCGCGGTTTGATGGTGAAGAAGGCGGCGCGCACCGGCATGCCGGAGACAAAGCTTGTCACCCGGGCCGGCAGGTTGCGCGTGCCCTCCCAGCTTAGCGCCAGATGGCCGGCCCAGCGGGCGAGCATGTGATTGGCCCGTCCCAGAAAGGCATTCTGTTCATGAAGAAGTGCCGGCACGCCAAGAAGGCGCGCGGCAAGCAACGGCGCGAAGGACGGATAGCCGCCAAAGCCGATCATGGCGGCTGGCCGGCGTTTCAGCATCAACAGCAGTGCCAGTGCCGCGCCGGTGCCAAGTTTCGCCATTGCCGACAGCCGGGCGATGATGCCGCGCTGGAAAGGGGATGCGGCCGGCAGCACGATGTGGCCCCCCGCCGGGATGAGGTGGGCGCCGCGGCGGTCGGTCATGACCAGCGTCTCGACCCCGGCGCCGCGAAGCGCCTCCGCCACGGCAAGGGCCGGGAACACATGGCCCCCGGTGCCGCCCGCGGCCAGCGCGACCAGTGGTTTGCGCGGCGCGGTCATGACGTGGTCTCCTGCTGGTGTCGCCGTCCGGGCAGGGCATAGGGCGAGCGCCGGCGCGTCAGCGCCAGGATCAACCCCATCGTCAGGCCGCTGGCGACAAGCGACGAGCCGCCATAGCTGATCAGCGGCAGCGTCATCCCCTTGGTCGGGATGAGATCGGCCGACGAAGCCATGTGGATGGCCGCCTGCACGCCGAATTGCAGAACCAGACTGGCGCTGGCGATCAGGCAGAACAGACCCTCATCCGACAGCGCCCGCGCAAAGCCGCGAAGCACGATGAAGGCATAGAGTGCGACCAGTGTCAGACAGGCAAGGGCACCGAATTCCTCGGCCGCGACGGCGAAGATGAAGTCGGAATGGGCATCGGGAAGATGAAGCTTGACCGTACCGTCGCCGGGGCCGACGCCAAGCAACCCGCCATTGGCAAAGGAATGCTTTGCCTGTTCGACCTGCCAGGCGCCACCTTCGATGAATTTCTTGATCCGCAATTCTACGTGATCAAGCGTCAGATAGGCGATGAACAGGCCAAGCGGTGCCAGCGCGACGATGAAAATGACCAGTAGCATCGGCATGCCGGCAAGGAACATCTGGAACCCCCAGGTCAGGACGATCATCAGCGTCATGCCGATATCGGGCTGCAGCACGAGGATGCCGACAATCAACGCCATCAGCAGTGAGGAATAGATCCAGCCCGGGAAATCCTGACCCTCGCGCCATAATGTCAGCAGCCAGGCCGAAACCACGGCGAAGAGCGGCTTGGCGAATTCCGAGGGTTGCAGGTTGAAGCCGGCGATGTTGATCCAGCGCGTCGCGCCCTTGATTTCACTTCCGGCGACAACCGCAAGGACCATCAGGCCGATGATTCCGACAAGGCCAAGCAGCGCCAGCGCCCGGATTGGACGCGGCTCCAGCAGTGATACCGTGATCATTAAACCGACGGCGGGAAGCAGGAAAATGCCCTGCCGCATGCCGAAATGCTGCGACGGCAGATTGATCAGCATTGCCACCGCCGGTCCGGCCGCCATGACCAGAAGCGTGCCCACTACCATCAGCAACAGCGCGCTGGCCAGAAGCCAGCGGTCAACGGTCCACCACCAGACCCCGACAAGAGAGCGATCGGTGCGGTCAAGCATGCGCGCCTCCCCTAGTAGTGGCGGTGGCGGTAAGGCGTCTAGCGAGGGCGCCGAAGGCGTCACCGCGGGCGGCGAAGTTGTCGAACTGGTCGAATGAGGCGGCGGCGGGCGACAACAGGATTGTCGCCGTGCCGGTCGTGCCGGTGGCGGCGCTGGCATCGGCAAAGGCGGCCGTGGTCGCGCTCTCAAGGTCGCCTGAAAGCCTGATCGGCACCAGGCCGTCCAGCGTACTGGCGAAATCGGCGGCGGAGCTGCCAATAAGATAGGCGCGCCGGACATTCGCGGTGGCGTCGGCGGCGGGGCCGAGCCCGTCTTCCTTCGCGTCGCCGCCGGCAATCCAGTAGATGCTCTCATAGGCGGCAAGCGCGCAGGCCGCGGCAACGCCGTTGGTTGCCTTGGAATCATTGATGAAGGCGACGCCGTCACGCTGCGCCACATGCTGCATCCGGTGCGGCAGGCCGGCGAAATCACCCATGCCGGTGGCGATGTTGGCCTCGCTCACCCCCAGATGTCGAAGACAGGCCGTGGCGGCGGCGGCGTTGATGGCATTGTGCGGCCCGGCAAGCGCCGGTGCCAGCTGTATATCGGCGGGAAGATCATCCGCGCTGACTGTCATGGCGGTGCCGCCGGCTGTCGCAAAGCTGCCCGCAAGCTGGCCAACTGGCCCGTGATTCTCGCCGAACACCGCCAGGCCGTCCGATGGCAGCGCGTTCAGGATTCGCGCTTTCGCGGCAACATAGCCGTCCATGCCGCCATGCCGGTCAAGATGGTCCGGCGTGATGTTGAGAAGTAGCGCCACATCGGCGTGAAGCGACGGTGTTGTTTCAAGCTGATAGGAGGACAGCTCCAGCACGATCACCCCGTCCGGCCCCGGATCATCAAGGTTGCAGGCGGCATCGCCGATATTGCCGCCGACACTGACCGCAATTCCGGCTTTCCGCAGGCAGTGACCGATCAGCGCGGTGGTGGTTGATTTGCCGTTCGTGCCGGTGATCGCGACAAGCCGCGCCGTTGGTGCGGCGCGCATCGCCAGTTCAATCTCGCTGATGATCTCGATACCCGCGGCAAGCGCGCGTGCCGCTGCCGGATGCGGGGCAGGGTGGTCATGCGGGATACCGGGGCTGATCACCATCGCATCCAGCCCGTCCCACGGCCAGTCCTGCCAAGGCGCCGCCATCGCGCCTGTTGGCAGATCATCCGGCGCCGCCCGTCCGTCATCATGCAGCCAGCACGTGGCGCCAGCCGCGCTGAGAGACCGCGCGGCCGCCATGCCGGACAGGCCGAGACCAAGGATCCCGACCGTCTTGCCTGACATGGATTGCGGAACGAGCATGCAGATAAACCCCTAGCGAAGCTTCAGCGATGACAGGCCGGCCAGCGCCAGCACGACGGCGATGATCCAGAACCGGATGACGATGGTTGATTCAGCCCAGCCCTTGCGCTCGAAATGATGGTGCAGCGGCGCCATCAGGAAGATCCGCTTGCCGGTGAGCTTGAAGGAGGCGACCTGAAGGATCACCGACAGTGTCTCGACAACGAACAGGCCGCCGGTGATGGCGAGCACCAGCTCATGCCGCGTCGCCACCGACATCGCGCCAAGGGCGCCGCCAAGCGCCAGCGATCCCGTATCACCCATGAAGACACGCGCCGGGGGCGCGTTGAACCACAGAAAGCCGAGCCCGGCGCCTAGCAGAGCGCCGCACATCACCGCCAGATCACCGGTGCCGGGAACATAGTTGATCTGCAGATAGCCGGCGAAATTGACGTTGCCGGCAAGATAGGCGATCAGGCCGAAACAGGCGGCGACGATCATCACCGGCACAATGGCCAACCCGTCCAGCCCGTCGGTCAGGTTGACCGCGTTCGACGCGCCGACAATCACCACCATCGCGAAGGGGACATAGAACAGGCCCAGCGAAATCAGCGTGTCTTTCAAAAAGGGCACTGCCACGCCATAGCGAAGCTGCGCCGGCGACAATTCGATCAGCGCCAGCGTCGCGATGAAGGCAACGCCAAGCTGCAACACCAGCTTCATCCGCCCCGACATGCCGTGATGCGAGCGGCGGCGCAGCTTCATCCAGTCATCGACCGATCCGACCGCCCCGAAGCTGAGTGCAACAAGCAGGACCGGCCACAGATAGGGGTTGGATAGCGGCATCCACAGTAATGTCGACAGGGCGAAGGCGCCAAGGATTAGCAACCCGCCCATCGTCGGCGTGCCGATCTTTGTCACAAGATGCGATTCCGGCCCGTCGGCGCGGATCGGCTGGCCCTCGGCCTGATGCATCTTCAGCCAGCGGATCAGTGCCGGGCCGAACATCAGGCTGACGATCAGCGCGGTGATGGTGGCGCCGCCGGTCCGGAAGGTGATGTAGCGGAACAGGTTGAAAATCTGATACTGGTCCGACAATGGCACAAGGAGGTCAGGCAGCATGTGATGTGCCTCCGTTGCTGTCGGTTTGCGCGGCAAACGCGGCGAGGATCGCCGCCGCAACGCGGCAGGCACCGGACCCGTTCGACCCCTTGATAAAGACCCGGTCGCCGTCACGAAGCGTGGCCCGCAATGCGGTAATTGCCAGGTCAGGCGTGTCGACGGCGTGATGATCGATACTGCCGGGAAGCGACGTTGCCATGCCGGCCATCATCGGCCCGATGGTGATCAGAACGCGCGGCTGCATCTCTGTTATGGCCGGGATGAGGGCGGCATGTGCCGCCGCGCCGGCATCGCCAAGTTCCAGCATGTCCGACAGCACCATGATCTGCGGCGGCGTGTCGGCGATCGTCGCGAAGGCGGCCGCCATCGAGGCTGGCCCGGCATTGTAGCTGTCGTCGATCAGCGTCATGGCCGTGCCATCGAGACCGCCCTTGGAGACCGCACCGCGGCCTGACAATTCACTGAAATCATTCAGATGCTCTGCGGCCTTGTTCACATCGAGATCAAGCGCCGCCACCGCTGCCAGCATGGCCATCGCGTTGTGCGCCCAATGCCGGCCCCGCGTTCCCACCCGAAAGGCAATCTGCGTGCCGAGTATATCGGCCCTGACATTCGTTCCGGCATCATCAGTCGTAACGTCGAGAAGGCGCGCACCGGCATCGACGCTGGTGCCAAAGCTGATGGTTTGCCCGGCCCCGGCTGCGGCGGCGCGGGTGCCAAGAAACGCAAAATAGGGATCATCGGCATTCAGGATGGCGGTGCCGCCGGCCGTCAATCCGTCAAAGATTTCGGCTTTCGCGGCGGCGATATCGTCCAGGCTGTTGAAGAATCCGGCGTGGCTGTCGGCAATGCGCGTGATAACCGCGATGTCGGGCTGGGCGAGGGCGCTGAGCGTCCTGATCTCTCCCGGTGCGTTCATGCCGATTTCCTGCACTGCGGCCAGCGGCGCATCGGGAAGCGCCGCCAGCGTCAGCGGTACGCCAAGATGATTGTTGAAACTGGCGCGGTTGGCATGGCATCCGCCAAGCCGGCGCAGCATATGGGCCAGCATCTCCTTGCTGCCGGTCTTGCCGACCGAACCGGTAATGGCCACCAGATGGCCGCCAGCCATGCGGTGCGCGGCCCGGCCAAAGGCGCCAAGCCGGGCCAGCGCCGCCTCGACATCGTCAACCATCAGCAGCGGGCATGGCGAGGGGTGGAGCGTGCTGCCGGGATCGCGTGACACCAGTGCGGCAGCGGCGCCATTGGCACCGGCGGCGGCGATATAATCATGGCCATCCGCATGCTGACCGGCGAGGGCGGCGAACAGCGTGCCGGGCGTACAGAGCCGGCTGTCAATTTCAACCGCGGTAACGCTCAGTGTGCCGGGCGGCGTCAGCCACTTGCCCTCACCCCGGCGGGCCAGTTCTGTCGCATCGATCTTCATCCCCGGCAAAGCGGCGTTCATGCCTCGCCTCCATCGGCTGTGAGCCTGCGGATGGCGTTGCGGGCCACGCTGGAATCATTGAACGGCAAGGTCTCGCTGCCGACAAGCTGGACGCTTTCATGTCCCTTGCCGGCAATCAGCAGCACATCATCGGCATTCAGGTCATGCATCGCGGCGGCGATGGCATCGCCGCGATCGGCAATCTCAATGGCATCCGGGCAGGTCTCGATAATCGCGGCCCGGATCGCCGCGGCGTCCTCGGAGCGCGGATTGTCATCGGTGACATAGACAAGATCGGCATGTTTATGGGCGGTACTGCCCATCATCGGGCGTTTGCCGGCGTCGCGATCACCCCCGGCGCCGAAGACCACGGCAAGACGGCCGCGCGTTTCAGGGCGAAGCGCCTTCAAGGCTGATTCCAGCGCATCCGGTGTGTGTGCATAATCGACAACCACCCGCGCGCCAACCGGATGACCGGAGACAAGTTGCATGCGGCCCTCGGCACCGGTGACATAGGGTAGCGCCCAGAGTGAGTCATGCAGCGGCAGGCCGCTGGCATGCGCCATCACCGCCGCGGTCACGGCATTCACCGCCTGAAAGGTGCCGGCCAGCGCCATCGGTATGCTCAGGCTCTTGCCGTCATGCTCAACCGTCACATCAAGCCCGAAATCCATCGCGTCGACACTGATGATCCGAAAATCGGCTTTCTTGTCACTGCCGATCGTCAGGATGACGCGCTCCTGCGGGGCAAGATTGCGCATCATTTCGGCAAGCCTGGCACCATAGGCATCGTCGATATTGATCACCGCGGTGCCGCCGGGCATCAGAAGTTCGGTGAACAGGCGTGCCTTGGCGGCGAAATAGGCCTCCATGTCAGGATGGTGGTCAAGGTGATCACGGCTCAGATTGGTGAAGCCGGCGACATGGATGTTCAGCCCGTCCAGCCGATGCTGGGCAAGGCCATGACTGCTTGCCTCGAGCGCCATATGGGTGATGCCGGCGCCGCAGATCGGCTGCAGCGCGGCGTGCAGGCTGACCGCATCCGGCGTTGTCAGCGAGGGCAGGCCGAGCATCCGGCCCTGCATCGTACGCGGGTCCGGCCCCTGTAGCCCCAATGTGCCGATCGAGGCGGCGTTCCAGGTGGCGCGGCGCCAGATCTGCCGCAGGAATTCGGCTGTCGATGTCTTGCCGTTCGTACCGGTAACAGCGGCGATCATCCCCGGCTGGCGACGCCAGAAGCGCGCGGCGGCGAGGGCCAGTTCGCGACGCGGCGCAGCGCAGGTCAGGACCGGCACGCCGCTGGCGGCGATGGCTGCAAGCGCGTCGCCCAGCGGGCGTTCATCAGTCAGTATGGCGGCGGCGCCGGATTCGACGGCGGCGCTGGCGAAGTCGCGGCCGTCTGCATGGCTGCCGGCAAGCGCGAAAAACAGAAAGTCCTTGCCGGCTTCGCGTGAATCACTGCCAAGGCCGCTGATCTTCAGCGCGGCAATTTCTGCCGCGCGTGGATGCGCCATTGTTGGGCCGGGGATCAGATCAGAAAGATGCAAGGGTTTTTTTCTCCTTTCCGATCTGAAAGTCCAGCTGCAGTTTCTGGCGAATTTCGGGCGCTTTTTCGTCAACAGGATGAATTCCGAGCAAGGGCGCCGCATTCTCGATGATGTGGCGTGCCGCAGGGGCGGCGACCCAACCGCCAGTGGCATAGCCACCGGAATGTTTCTGCCCCTTTGGCTCATCAACCATCACGACCAGCACATAGCGCGGGTCATGAACCGGGAAGGTCGCTGCAAAGCTGGCGATGTTGCGGTCCTTGTAATAGCCGCCCTCGGGGCGGATCTTCTCGGTGGTGCCGGTCTTGCCGCCCACCATGTAGCCGCGTGCCGCGGCTTTCTTGCCGGTGCCCTTTGGATGTTTGACGACAAGCCGCATCATCGAGCGCACGGCACGCGTCGTCTCATCCGAGAACAGCTTTTCCTGGACCGGTCGGTTGACGCTGGCATCGCCGGGCTTGCGGCGCAGCAATGTCGGCGGCGTCCACAGCCCGCTGCCGCTGGCCGTGGCGACGGCGCTGGCGAGATGAAGCGGTGTCACCGAAATGCCGTGGCCATAGGAAATGGTCGCGATCTCGGACTGCCGCCAGGACCGCGGCACCAGCGGTGTCGCCGTCTCGGGAATCTCGATCGGCAGCCGCTCGAACATGCCAAGGCGGCGCAGATAGGTCTTCTGGATGTCGGCGCCGATCTCGGCCGCCATGCGCGCCGAGCCGATGTTCGACGACAGCACGAGGATTTCGGGAACCGTCAGCGGCCAGTCATAGACCTTGTAGTCACGGATACGGTGGCCGCCAATAAACAGAGGCTTTTCAACCTCATAGCGCCGATTGAGATTTGTCGTCTCGGCCTGCAGCGCCATGGCCGTGTTCAGGACCTTGAAGGTTGACCCCATTTCATACAGGCCCAGCGTGGCCCGGTTGAAACGCGTGTCATCGTCGATGCCGCCGAAATGGTTCGGGTTGAAGTCGGGAAGCGAGACCAGCGCCAGAATTTCGCCGCTGGCGATATCAAGCATCACGCCGGCGCCGCCAATGGCCTCGAAAATCTCCATCTGCCGGTTGATCTCGCGGGCCACGATGGCCTGGACGCCGGCATCGATGGACAGGGTGATGTCATCGCCGGCGGCAAGCCGTGCATCGAGCGACTTTTCCACCCCGGCAAGGCCGTTATTGTCCGGGTCGACCTGGCCAAGGATGTGCGCTGCCAGCCGGCCGCTTGGATAGGCGCGCAGCGTGCTTTTGCGGAAATAGATGCCGGGAATGCCGAGATTGAGAATTTCGGCATGCCGCGCCGGGGTCAGCTTGCGCTCAAGCTCGACATAGCGGGTGTCCTTGGTCAGCAGCCTTGTCAGCGCCGCCGCGTCATGGCGCGGCAGAAGCGGGGCCAGCGCCCGTGCCGCGGCCGCCGGATCCATGATCTCGCTGGGGTCGGCATGCAGCACGGTGATCGGCAGGTTGGTCGCCAGCAGCCGCCCCTTGCGGTCGAGGATCTGGCCGCGCTCGGCCTTGGGTGGCGGCACGATGCCGGCGGTACGGGCATTCGCCTCATCGGTGGCAAGGAACATCACCCGCGCCGCGATCGCCGCAAAGACCGCCATGACCAGCACCGCGGACATCACCAGCCGCACCTCGGCGATGCGGCGTGAGCGTGCGGGGTCCGGTCGCGCCGGCAATACGAGATTGCGCAGGCGCCGCGCGATCGTGACCTGTTGGTGTTGTGATGGCTGGTTTATTGCGGGCTTGCTCATTGCGGCTCGACGCCTCCCTTGTGAAGGCTGACATGGTCGTCAGGCGTGGCGGCGATCCTTGTCAGGTCGCGCGGTTGCGGCGCCGGGTTCGGTGTCAGATTTGGCGCCTGGTTCGGCGGCAGCAGGGTGATCACCCCGACATCGGCCAGCGGCTCGTCAAAATCCGGCAGGATCCGCATCGGGATGGCATCGATGGGCAGGACCCGATCCTCGGGGATGGGCCGCATCTCCAGCAGCCGTTCGGACAGCTCCAGGACGCGTTCGGGGCGTGACAGGTGCGCCCATTCGGCCTCCAGCACCGCGATCTCGCGCTCGGTCGCGCGGATGTTGCGTTCCAGCGCCAGCAACGCGCCCTCGCGCCGGTCGATTCCGATTTTCACCTGATACAGCGTGGTGCCGAGAATGGCGGTCAGGACGCTGATAATAAGGATCATGCGCATGCGGCATCTCCCCTCGCGGCCACCGGCGCATCGGTCCGTCTGGCAACACGGAGCTTTGCCGAGCGGGCGCGGGCGTTTTCCGCGGTCTCGTCATCGCCGGGAATGATCGGCTTGCGCGCCACCAGCTCAAAGGTCGGGGCCGGGCCCTCGATCGCCGGGCGATGGCGCGACGGGTTGGCGCGGGCGCTGCTGCGCGCGCCTAGAAAACGCTTCACGATCCGGTCCTCGAGCGAATGAAAGGACACCACGGCAAGAATGCCGCCCGGCTTCAGCATCGCCTCGGCGGCGCGCAGCCCGTCCTCGATCTCGTCGAGCTCGCGATTGATATAGATCCGCAGCGCCTGAAAGCTGCGCGTCGCCGGGTCGAGCTGGCCCGGGCGCGGTGCCGGCATTACGGCATGGATGATCGCCGCCAGCTGGCCGGTGGTGGAGATTGGCGTTTCGGTGCGGGCGCGGACGATGGCGCGGGCGATCCGCCGCGACGCACGCTCCTCGCCATAATCCCACAGGATCTGTGCCAGCGCCCGCTCATCAAGCCGCATCACGATGTCGGCCGCGCTGTCGCCGGATTTCGACATCCGCATATCCAGCGGCCCGTCGAGGCGGAAGGAGAAGCCGCGCTCCGCCTGATCGATCTGGGTTGAACAGACGCCAAGGTCGAAGGCGATGCCGTCAAGCCTCACATCCGGCCCGGCAAGCTCGCGCATCTCGGAAAAGCACCCCTCATGGAGTTGCAGCCTGTCACCATATCTGTCGGCAAGTTCGGCGCCGCGGGCGATGGCGTCGGGGTCGCGGTCGATGGCGATCACGGTGCAGGCGGCAGCGTTGAGGATGGCCTCGCTATAGCCGCCATTGCCGAAGGTTGCGTCAAGATAGAGGCCGCCATCAAGCGGGGCCAGGGCTGAGACGACGTCGCGCAGCAGCACCGGCGTGTGGAGTGCCTGATGCCGGGGGTGCGCCGCGTTCATCAGCGCCTCCCCTGGGGACCGCTTGGCGTCTCGTCCGGCGGCCGCCGGCCACCGCCAAGCCGCAGGCTGGGCAGTCCGGTCGTCTTGGCGCGGGTGCGGGCCTCGGTCTCGCGCGCCCGATAGCGCGCCGGAAGCCAGATCTGGAAGGACCGGCCGATGCCGGCATAGAGCGCCATGTCGTCAAGCTCGGCGAATTCGATGAAATCGGCCGACAGCATGATCCGGCCCTCACCATCGAGTTTCATTTCCTGCGCGCTCGACAGCATGGTCTGCAGTGTCGCCACCTCTTCGGACAGGCTGTCCATGCTGTCGATGGCGTCGACGATCTGGCCGATCCGCTCCGGCCCGCAGCCCTCAAGGCAGGGTTCGGTCAGCGATTTGAACAGATAGAGGGGGTCGCGGCGGCGTTCCAGTACCGCGCGGAAGGACGCCGGCACGGACAGACGGCCCTTGCGGTCGATGCGGTTCTCGAATGTGGACAGGAACAGATCCACGCGACATCCCCGAATTTCTGCTGAGGCTCTGGCGGGGCTTCCGCTGCCGGTGATGCGCGCCCTGCAAGCTCGCTGGCCCGGCGGTCCCCTTCATTTGTGCCGGCCCGAAGAATGGGCCCCGGCGGGGACCGGAATGTGCCGGCTGCCATCCCCGCATGGGACGCAGCCACCCCACATTGCCTCAATAACCTCAATATGGGATTATTTGGGATATCATGGGAAATATTGGCCGTCAATGGGTTCTGGTTGTTTTTTCATGGGAAAAAGCCAATGTTCTCAACCGGTTAAGTATGGATTTGAAGGACGGCACGTAACAGACTGAAAAACCGGCAGATTCCCGATATTGTTCTGTTTTTGTTCTGATTTTGGGGGTTTCGCCGCCAGAATCCGCCCCCGAATCGGCCGGGGGTTGAAAAATCAGCATGCCTGTTGGGTGGGCGGGGATCTGGTAGGTGTTCTTCAGCTGGTGATGCGGCGTATCACGGGAATCAAAACTGCCAGATGGCCTGTAAGCCGGGTTCTGTACCGGTTTCCCGGTGATGGCCATTCATCTAGCGGTGCCGTTGCCGGCCCCGTCAAGCAACCTACCCGGACATCGGCGCGGAACCGCGCCTGCCACGCCTGACATAACGCCAGCGCGCGGCCCGTGTCCCTACATGGTCTTGCTCCGGATGGGGTTTACCATGCCCGGCCCGTTGCCGGGTCGGCGGTGCGCTCTTACCGCACCTTTTCACCCTTACCGGTGGAACACCGGCGGTATGTTTTCTGTGGCACTTTCCCTGGGGTCGCCCCCGCCGGGCGTTACCCGGCATCCTGGTCCCGTGGAGCCCGGACTTTCCTCTCCCCGTCCCGTGAAGGGCGCGGGCAGCGGCCATCCGGCCATCTGACAGCGCGCGGAGTGTAGGCGCGCCTGCATCAAGGGGTCAAGATTTCGTGGAGGGGGCAGGACAGGAGCCCGGTTTGGTGGCGAGCCCGGATCAGCGGGGCAGGCGTCGCCCTACGGTGGTGGTGGCGGTGGCGGTGGCGGTGGTGGTTGCGGTGGTGGCTGTGGTGGTGCCCGCAGCGTTGGGTGCGGCGTTGGCTGCGGCGTTGGTTGCCGGGTGCGGCCTGACCTTTGGCCTGGCATGCGGTCTGGTATCCTGTCTGCTGTCGGTCTGCGGACTGTCGGTCCTGTGAAGCGCGTCGGCGCGGGCGCCAAGCTCGGTCAGCGACGCTTCCATCAACCGCCTGTATTGTTCCAGCGTATCGCGCTCGCCCGGTTTCTGGCCCCCGAAATACTGGCCCCCGACATTCTGGCCCTCCAAACCCTGTCCTTTCGGCGGCACATGGATCGGCGTTCCGATCAGCAGCCGGCCCCGCGAAAAGGGTTTCGGGATCAACATCCGGTCCCACCCGCCGGTGCGCCAGCATGAATCCGCCGACCAGCTGAGCGGCAGAATCGGCTGGCCGCTGATCTGAGCCAGCGCCACCGCGCCGCGCGCCGCGATGCGGGCCGGGCCGCGCGGGCCGTCCGGGGTGATCGCCACCGACCTGCCATCCGCCAGCGCGCGCATCATCCCGCGCAGGCCCGACAGCGCCGAACGGCTGGACGACCCCCAGATCGTGCCGACGCCGAACCGCCTGATACAGGCCGCCATCATCCGCCCGTCGGCATGCGTTGATTGCAGCGCGCAGAGCGGCCGGCGCGACGGCCAGAGCCAGGGCATGGCGAACAGCCGCTCATGCCAGAACACGACGATGATGCCGGGGTTCGCCGCCATGAAGTCGTCAAGCGCGCGGCGGTCGGCGCGGCGCCAGCGAATGCTTGTCATGAGGAGTCCGATGAAGACGGCAACCAGATAACCGAAAACAACATTTCCGCCGCGTGATCGGATCGCGGCCTTGATCATTGATGTGATACCTGCCCGGAACGGGGGCTGCCGGTCCGGGAATCCTGTTGGTGATGGATCTCAGGGTGAGGGCCATTAACCGGCGAAGTCAAATCGGCGAAGTCAAATCGGCGAAGTCAAATCGGCGAAGTCAAATCGGCGAAGTCAAATCGGCGAAGTTTAATCGGCGAAGTTTGATCGGCGAAGTTTGATCGGTCGGGGCAAATCGGTCGGGACAAAGCGCCCCGGTCAATTCGACCATCTTTTCGGATCAGGTTAACAGGCTTACCCTTGGATCATGTGACCCTTGCTGTTTCGTAATCTGGCCCGCACCGGCGGGTGGAAAGGGGGTGACTGCGATTACCGTGAAATCAATCGGTGGCCGTCTGGCGGCGCTCCGCACCGGCCTTGCCGCGTCGGGAAGCCGACTGGCTGGCGAGTTTGACCGCGGCGCCTCCATGATGGTCGGAATCCATCCGCTTGTCTTCATCAGTTTCATGATCTGTCTTGTGGTGATGATGGCGTCCTTCATCCTGCTGTTCTGGGGCCAGTCCGAATCTGTCTTCATGCTCGCGATCGCGACCGGCTTTCTGTTCGTCTATGTCGGGGTGCCGGTGCTGATGCTGCGCTTCGAGATG
>CBFHRT010000013.1:0-24593 GCA_965658285.1 Puniceispirillaceae bacterium (SeqCode)
TCCGTGTCCTCTCACCATCATCTCCGCTTCCTCCATTGTCCTCACCTATTGCCCTTGCGTGAAATCCCGCCTATCTAACCGCAGAGTGTTTTTCCCGCGCAGAGTGATTCTTCCGACGAGCCGCTATCATGACCGAGCCGCAAAAAACTGACATCATCATCATTGGCGCCGGCCCCTGTGGTCTGTTCGCCGTCTTCGAACTTGGTCTCCTCGATCTGCGCTGCCACCTTGTCGACATCCTCGACAGGCCGGGCGGGCAATGTGCCGAGCTCTATCCGGAAAAGCCCATCTATGACATCCCGGCATTGCCGATCTGCACCGGCCAGGAACTCACCGACAGGCTGATGGAACAGATTGCGCCCTTCGATCCTGTCTTCCATTACGGCCAGATGGCCGAGGCGCTGGAAAAGCTTGATGACGGGACCTGGCTGCTGACGACGAGCGACGGGGTGAAGCTGAACGCGCCGGTTGTGGTGATTGCCGCCGGCGGTGGGTCATTTGTGCCGAAACGCCCACCGCTCGAAGGTCTCGATGAATATGAGGCCAGCGGCGGTGTCCAATATGCGGTGCGGCGCCGCGATGTGCTGGCTGGCAAGAAACTCGTCATCGCCGGTGGCGGAGATTCGGCGCTCGACTGGACGGTGAATCTTGTTGATATCGCCGAATCGGTGACGCTGGTGCATCGCCGCGATGATTTCCGCGCCGCCCCGGATACGGTGGCGAAGATGCGGGCGCTTGTCGAGGATGGCAGGGTGACGCTGCAGATCGGCCAGCTCAAAGGGCTTGAGGGCGCGAATGGCACGCTTGGCAATGTTCTGGTACAGGCCGCCGGGGCGGAGGCGCCAACGGCGTTGCCGGCCGATGTGCTGCTGCCATTCTACGGGCTGACCATGAAGCTTGGCCCAATTGCCGATTTCGGCCTGAATCTCGAGGAAAACCTGATCCCTGTTGATACTGAGAGGTTCGAGACCTCGGAGCCGTCGATCTTCGCGATTGGCGATATCAACCATTATCCCGGCAAGCTGAAACTGATCCTTTCCGGCTTCCATGAGGCGGCGCTGATGGCGCATGCGGCGCATGGCATCGTCCACCCGGAAAAGAAGATCAGGTTCCAGTACACGACCTCGTCATCATCGCTTCAGCAGAAGCTTGGCGTAGCGTAATTTTTTTCACTGGAATTTCTTGACAATCCACGGCATTGCGCCCACCTGTGGCGGGTGCTGGCTGGCACTCTATATTGGTGAGTGCCAGACATTATTTGCAAATCCAACTGGAGGAGAAAGAGGCATGAAGTTCAGGCCCCTTCACGACCGTGTGGTTGTTCAGCGGACCGAGTCCGAGGAAAAGACCGCAGGTGGCATTATTATCCCGGACACCGCCAAGGAAAAGCCGATGGAAGGCAAGGTCATTGCCGTCGGTGGTGGCGCTCGCGACGAGCAGGGCAAGGTCCAGCCGCTCGATGTCAAGGCAGGCGATTCGGTTCTGTTCGGCAAATGGTCCGGAACGGAAGTCAAAATCGATGGCCAGGATTTCCTGATCATGAAGGAATCCGACATCATGGGAATCATCGAGTAATTCCCCCGACCATCGTCTGACCACATACAAGATAGAAGGATGAAGAGAAATGGCTGCTAAGGAAGTCAAATTCGGCTCTGACGCCAGGACACGGATGCTCGAGGGCGTCGATATTCTGGCCAATGCCGTAAAAGTCACGCTCGGCCCGAAAGGCCGTAATGTCGTGCTCGAAAAATCGTTCGGTGCCCCGCGCATCACCAAGGACGGCGTGACCGTCGCCAAGGACATCGAGCTGAAGGACAAGTTCCAGAACATGGGCGCGCAGATGGTGCGCGAGGTTGCCTCGAAGGCCAATGATGTGGCCGGTGACGGCACCACGACAGCCACCGTTCTGGCCCAGTCGATTGCCCAGGAAGGCGCCCGCGCCGTTGCCGCCGGCATGAACCCGATGGACCTCAAGCGCGGCATCGACATGGCTGTTGAGTCGGTTGTTGCCCAGCTTGAGAAGATGTCGAAGAAGATCTCCACCTCTGACGAGGTTGCGCAGGTCGGCACCATCTCGGCAAATGGCGAGGAAGAAATCGGCAAGATGATCGCCGAAGCCATGGAGCGCGTCGGCAATGAAGGCGTAATCACCGTGGAAGAGGCAAAGAGCCTTGCCACCGAGCTTGACGTCGTCGAGGGCATGCAGTTCGACCGCGGTTACCTGTCGCCCTACTTCGTGACCGACGCCGAGAAGATGCGCGCCACGCTCGAAGATCCGTACATTCTGCTCCATGAGAAGAAGCTGTCCAATCTTCAGGACATGCTGCCGATCCTGGAAAAGGTCGTACAGTCGGGCCGTCCGCTGCTGATCATCGCCGAGGACATCGAGGGTGAGGCGCTGGCCACACTCGTCGTGAACCGCCTTCGTGGCGGCCTCAAGGTTGCCGCCGTCAAGGCCCCCGGCTTTGGCGATCGCCGCAAGGCCATGCTCGAGGACATCGCGATCCTGACCAAGGGCACCGTCGTGTCCGAGGAAGTCGGCATCTCGCTCGACGCCGTGACCCTGGACATGCTTGGTTCGGCCAAGCGCGTCGAGATCACCAAGGACGAGACCACCATTGTCGATGGCACTGGTGAGAAGTCCGAGATCGAGGCCCGCTGTTCGCAGATCCGCGCCCAGGCCGAGGAAACCACCTCGGATTATGACCGCGAGAAGCTGCAGGAGCGTCTTGCCAAGCTGGCTGGCGGTGTTGCTGTCATCCGCGTTGGTGGTGCCACCGAGGTCGAGGTGAAGGAACGCAAGGACCGCGTTGATGATGCGATGCACGCCACCCGCGCTGCCGTTGAAGAAGGCATTGTGCCTGGCGGCGGTGTTGCGCTGGTCAAGTCGATTGCCGGTCTTGACAAGCTGAAGCCGGCCAACCGTGACCAGGAAGTCGGCGTCGAGATCGTGCGTCGTGCCCTGCAGTCCCCGGCCCGCAATATTGCCGAGAATGCCGGTGCCGAAGGTTCGGTCATCGTTGGCAAGCTGCTTGAGAGCACGGTCGCCAATGAAGGCTATGATGCCACCAACGGCATCTTTACCGACATGGTGAAGGCCGGCGTCATCGACCCGACCAAGGTCGTCCGCTCGTCGCTGCAGAACGCTGCCTCGGTTGCCGCGCTGCTGATCACCACCGAAGCGATGGTGGCCGACCAGCCCGAGCCGAAGGAAGCGGCCCCGGCCGCGCCCGACATGGGCGGCATGGGCGGCATGGGTGGCATGGGCTTCTAAGCCCCGCGCCAACCACGCACCGAAATCAGGCCGGAGGGCAGCCGCCCTCCGGTCTTTTTTTATTGATCCTTCAGGAATTCGCCGGTCAGCCGGATGGCGTCGGCAAGCCCGACCCGCTCGACCGTCGTGCCGGCCGGAAAGGCGCTTGTCAGTCTTGTTGGCAGGCGGCTGTCGAGCATCACGAACACGCCCTTGTCGGTGCCGCGCCGGATCAGCCGCCCGAAGGCCTGGCGAAGCTTCAGGCGGGTCACCCGGTCAACCCAGGCATCGCGCCCCTGCCAGTCGGCCCGCGCCTTGAACAGGATGTCGGCGCGCGGCCAGGGCATGCGATCGAAGATGATCAGCCGCAGCGCCTCGCCCGGCACATCGATGCCGTCGCGCACGGCATCGGTGCCAAGCAGGCAGGAATGCGGCTCCTCACGGAAAATCTGCAGCAACGTCTGCAGGTTCATTCTGTCGACATGCTGCGCATAGAGTGGCAGGCCTTCGGCCTCGAGTCGGCGCGCCAGTTCGGGATGCACGGCGCGGAGCCGCCTGATCGCGGTGAACAGCCCCAGCCCGCCGCCGCCGGCCGCACTCATCAGCGCCGCCATTGCCGCGGCGATGGCCGCCGGCCGTTCGCGCTCCAGATCATTCACCACCAGGATGCGGGTCTGCGCGGCATAGTCGAAGGGGGAGTCGAACGCGGCGCGCATCGATGGATGGTCCAGATGCAGCGCGCCGGTCAGCGCCATTGCCGAATCCCAGGGGGCCGAATCCCGGGGGGCTCTATCCGGGGCAGCTGCGTTTGGGGCGGGCGGCTGCGATTCCGGTGTCTCTGCGCGCTTGACCGCTGGCAGCGGGTCGCGGAGCGTTGCCGAGGTGACGGCGACGCCATGCGCCGGCTGTAGCACCATGCTGGCAAACGGAATGGTCGGGTCGAGCCAGTGCCGCGCCACCCCGACATCGCGGTCGGTGCCGTCGATGCGGTCGATCTGCATCCAGTCGACAAACCCGTCAGACGGGCCGGACAGCGCGCTGTCGAGAAGCGCCTTCCAGCCGGAGACAGGCCCGGCGGCGCGCAATTCCAGCCCGCGTATGGCGCCTTCAAGACGCGCCCTTTCGGGGCTTTCCAGCTCCTCGGCGCGGTTGTCGAGGATGGCCCGAAGCCGCGCCGCCAGCTTGTGAAGCGGGGTGGCCAGCCCGGCCAGCGCCGCACTCAGCGGTGCGATGGTCTCCAGCAGCGGCTCCGGCGCCGGATGGAAATGCGCCTGCAGATCATAGGGGCTCTCGACATCCTCGACACGGCCATAGAGGGTCTGGCGAAGCACCATGAAAAACTGTTCGGCAGGGCCCACAGGCGACGCATTGCTGATCCGTTTCTGCCATCCCTGACCGGGAAGCGCGCGCGCCGCCTCCAATGCCGCCTCGAGATCGGCAAGCGCTTCGGGATCATCGGCCAGCAGCTCGTCAAGCCGGCGTTTCAGCCCGCGCGCGCGGCCGCGCCGCCCATCCTCGGCGCCGCGGATCCAGCCGCGCAGCTCGGCCGCCTCCTGCGCGCTGAGATAGAGCGAAAAGGCGCTGTCGGCGGCATCGAACAGATGATGCCCCTCATCGAAGACATAGCGCATCGGGCGTCGCCGCTCACCGCTGCGATCATCATTCGGGTCAGGTGGCGGCGCATAGGCGGCGTTGATCATCACCAGCGCATGATTGCTGATCACGATGTCGGCGCGGCGCGACCGGCGCACCGATTTTTCAACAAAGCAGCGGTTGTAATGGCTGCAGGCGCTATGGATACATTCACCGCGCCGGTCGGCAAGCCCGACTGTCTGGGCCCGCCCGGCAAGATCGGTCAGCCAGGCCGGAAAGGTGGCGCCGGTCAGATCGCCATCATTCGTCGCCCCGGCCCAGCGCGCCATCAGCCCCAGCGCGGTGCCGCGCCGCGGTGCCCCGGCAAGCTGGCCAAGCGCCTCCTCCAGATTGAGAAGGCACAGATAATTCTCCCGTCCCTTGCGGATCACCACCTTGCGTGACCAGTCGGCGGGATCGGGATAAAGCCGCGTCAGTTCGGCCGCGATCTGGTGCTGCAGCGTGCGGGTATAGGTCGAAATCCAGACCGGCGCGGCGTTCGTCTCGGCCCATAATGTCGCCGGCGCCAGATAGCCAAGCGTCTTACCGGTGCCGGTGCCGGCCTCGGCAAGCACCATGGCCGGTGTCGGGCCGGCCTCTGGCGTGTCAAACCCGGCGGCCAGCGCGGCGGCATAGTCGGATTGCGCCTGCCGCGGCTCGGCGCCTGTCCCCAGCATGCCGGCAAGCCGCTGGCGGGCGGCATCGGCCATCACCGGCGCGGTTCCCGGCGGCGGATTGGCGGTGAAATCGGTATATTCGGGCAGCCGGTGCCAGATCGCCGCCTGCCTGCCATCCGGCGGCGCGGCGGGCGGCATGGCCAGCCCCAGATGCGCCAGAATGATCGGCCCCCAGGGCCAGCCCGCGGCCGCCATCATCGTTGCGATCGCCGCAGCCTCACGACGCTGCGCGTCCGGCGCTGCGGCCATTTCATCGAGAAGCGTGTAGGCGGCGCGCGGCAGCAGCGCTGCCATATCCTCACCCCCGGCAGGGCGCGGCAGCGCCAGCTGCGCCGCCAGCCCGCGCGGTGTCGGCAGGCAGAACCGCGCCGGCCTGACAAAGGCATAGAGCTCCATCACATCGAGGCAGGTCGCGATTTCATGCCCGGCGCGCGCCTCGCTCCAGCGACGATGACAGACAATCGGCACGTTGCGGGCAAGCCGCGCCGCCGCCGTCTGCCGGTCGATGGTGGCAATCTCGCCAGCCTCGGAAATCCAGATCAACCTGGTGCCAGCCGGATAGAAGACCGGCGCCGCATGAAGCTCGGGGATGGTGACCGTGGTCAACCCGAGCCCATCTGAGAAGGGAGGTTCCATCACCCTGATATAGCGGTAAACAGGGTGGGCGACCAGCCGCCAAATACCCGCTCGAGGCGGTGCGTGGTGCCAGCGTATGTCCGGCAAGCAGGCTTGCCTGACCGCGGGATTTGCGGCATAGATGGCGCCACCTGTCGCCGGCGTGCCGCCAGCGGCAAAAGCGAAACGCAGGATAGGAAACATGACCGACATCGCCGCCGAACTGAAAGCCGTCGCCAGCGACGCGAAAGCCTGGCCCTTTGCCGAGGCGCGCGACCTGGTCAAACGGCTCGACGGCATGGGTCATGGCGGTGAAGTGCTGTTCGAGACAGGTTACGGTCCGTCGGGCCTGCCGCATATCGGCACCTTCGGCGAGGTGGTGCGCACCAGCATGGTGCGGCATGCTTTCGAGGTACTGACCGGTGCGAAGACGCGGCTTGTCTGTTTTTCCGATGATATGGACGGGCTTCGCAAGGTGCCTGACAATGTCCCGAACGGCGAGATGCTGGCCGAAGATCTGGGGTTGCCGCTGACCGCGGTCCGCGACCCGTTCGGAACGCACCCCTCCTTTGGCGCACACAACAATGCGCGCCTGCAGGCGTTTCTCGATTCCTTCGGCTTCGACTATGAATTTGTCAGCGCGACCGACTGTTACCGGTCCGGGCGCTTTGATGACGGGCTGCGCGCCGTGCTGGCGAATTATGACGCCATCATGGATATCATGCTGCCAACCCTGGGTGAGGAGCGGCGCGCCACCTACAGCCCGTTCTTCCCGGTCTGCCCGGACAGTGGCCATGTGTTGCAGGCCAAGGTGGTCGCGACGCATCCGGACCGCGATGCCATCACCTATGTTCATCCCGATACCGGCGCCGAGATCGAGACCGGCATCACCGGCGGCGCCTGCAAGCTGCAATGGAAGGCCGACTGGGCGATGCGCTGGTTCGTGCTGGGCGTCGATTACGAGATGGCGGGCAAGGATCTGATCGACTCGGTACGGCAATCCTCAAGGATCACCCGCGCCATCGGCGGCACGCCGCCATGCGGGATTTCCTATGAGCTGTTCCTGGATTCCGCCGGCGAGAAAATTTCCAAATCGAAAGGCAATGGCCTCAGCATCGAAGAGTGGCTCAGCTATGGCAGCCCGGAA
The DNA here is from genome assembly GCA_965658285.1 of Puniceispirillaceae bacterium (SeqCode). Taxonomy (GTDB): domain Bacteria; phylum Pseudomonadota; class Alphaproteobacteria; order Puniceispirillales; family Puniceispirillaceae; genus UBA8309. Next base: position 7,325 of record CBFHRT010000013.1, read on the forward strand.
TCGCTGTCACTGTTCATGTATGCCCAGCCACGCCGCGCCAAGCGGATGCATTTCGACGTGATCCCGAAGACGGTCGATGAATATTACCAGCATCGTGGCAAGGCAGCATCGCAGGCGCCGGCCGAATTGCTGGAAAATCCGGCCTGGCATATTCATGCCGGCGCGCCGCCCGTCGACAGCCTGCCGGTCAGCTATACCTTGTTATTGAATCTGGCGTCTGTCTGCCTTGCCGAAACGCCGGATGTGGTCTGGAATTATGTCAGCGACTATGCGCCGGGGGTCAGCGCCGACACGCATCCCGAACTCGACCGGATGATCGGCTATGCTGTCACCTATTATCAGGACCGGGTACGCCCGCATAAGACCTACCGGCGCCCAAGCAACGATGAGACTGGCCATATCGCGGCGCTGATCGAGGCCATCAAGGCGTTGCCGGCCGATGCCGACGCCGAGGTCATCCAGTCCGCCGTCTATGCCACCGGCAAGGCGGCTGGCTATGAGAATCTGCGGGCCTGGTTCCAATGCCTCTATGAGGTGCTTCTCGGCCAGTCCGAAGGCCCCCGCATGGGATCCTTTTTCGCTCTCTATGGGCGTGAGCAATCGATTGAGCTGATGACCAACGCTCTGGCCGGTGAATTGTCGGGGGAATTGCCCGGTGAATTGTCGGGGGAATTGGCGGGCGCTCAGGCGCATGACGGGGACGCGGCTTGATCTGGCGCCTCGCCGCCGGGATGGCGCGGCTGCTGCCGCCCGAGGCGGCGCACCGTGCGGCGGTGGCGACACTCCGCCATCGCATCGGCCCGGCGCCTGACCTGCCGCCGCTCCCGGTCAGTGTGGCCGGGCTTGATTTTGCAAACCCGCTGGGTCTTGCGGCCGGCTTCGACAAGGATGCATCCTGCCCGGACGGGTCCCTGCAGCTTGGTTTTGGCCATGTCGAGCTTGGCACCATCACCCCGCACCCGCAACCCGGCAACCCCCGCCCGCGCGTCTTCAGGCTTGCCGCCGATGGCGCAGTCATCAACCGCTATGGCTTCAACAGCCGCGGCATGGAGGCGGCGGCGGCGCAGCTGGCCAGACGACAGGCCAGGGAGGGGGGTGTCAAAAAGGGCAATGCCCATTCAGGGCGGGCCGGCGTCATCGGGATCAATGTCGGGGCCAACAAGACCAGCCCCGCGCCAACCGAGGATTACCGTATCGCCGTGGCGCGGCTTGCTGCCTATGCCGATTACATCACGCTGAATATCTCCTCGCCGAACACGCCGGGGCTGCGCGATCTGCAGACAGCCGACAATCTGCGGCTGCTCATTGCCGCTGGCCGTGCCGGGCTTGCCGAGGCAGGTTGCGCGCGCCCGCTTTTCATCAAGCTTGCCCCCGACCTGGCACCGGCCGATATCGAGGCCATCGCCGCGACGGCGGTGGATGAGGGGGTGGCCGGGCTGATCGCCACCAACACCACCGTGGCAAGGCCGGACAGCCTCCGTTCCGCCGATGCCGGCGAGACAGGCGGCCTGTCAGGCGCGCCGCTGTTCGCTATGGCAACGCATGTGCTGGCTGAAATGGCGGGACGGTTGCCGGCTGGCGGGCCGGTTCTGGTGGGTGCCGGCGGCGTCGCCACTGGCTGGCAGGCCTATGCCAAGATCCTTGTCGGCGCCAGCCTTGTGCAGCTCTACACCTCACTGGCGCTGGAGGGACCGGATTTGCCGGCCCGGGTGATACGCGAACTGGCGGCGCTACTGGCGGCGGATGGCGTTGCCGACATACAAGGCGCCCGCGGTCAGATCCCTGATGCGGACAAGGCTATGCAGCATGCGCTTCGTCTTGCGCAAAACGCCTGAGCGCCAATGGCAATAGCGGGATTGGCGGGTTGGCCGGAGCAGGTGCCCGCAACCGGCCTTCCTGCTGCAGCCGGTCCAGATCATCATCGACAAAGGGCGGGCTGTTGATCTGGCCGAGAAGCCGGAAATAGATCAACACGACCAGCCGTGCCGACGACGCCATGCTGGATTGCCGGCGTGTAGCCTCAACCCGGTTGCAGAACTCGTCGAGAGAGACCACCTCGCGCTCCAGCATGCTGTCGATACTGTCCCATACATAGGCCTCCAGCACGATTGTCGTGCGGCGGTCGCCGATGCGGACATTTCGTTTCAGCCGCCGTCCGGTGGAGGCCGGGTTGGGCTGCGGCTTACGCCGTGACGTGGGCAGGAAGGTTTCAGGTCTGTGCATCATTCGCATCCATGCATCAAGTGTCGTTGCTCCGGGTGGTCATACCCCTCCGGCCACACAAGGTGATGGTTGCAGGAGGCGAAACTGATCCTTTCGGGTAAGTCATAATAATCCTAAAGGTTTAATATTCCGCTAAGGCCGAATGAATATTAGCCGAATGGCTTTTACCGGGCCCTATATCGGCCCGGTCACGGCGGTGATTCGGTCTTGACCTGATCGGGGTCGTGGCCTATACCCACCCATCGTTATTCATGGCAGGCCCTGATGCCTGCCGCGCCGCGCCGGACGCGGCGGATGTGTCGAAAGATGGGAGCCGAAAAATGGCCAAACGCTGTCAGATCACTGGCAAGACCGTGATGTCGGGCAACAATGTCAGCCACGCGAACAACAAGACGCGTCGGCGTTTCCTTCCGAACCTTCAGCAGGCCACGATGCAGAGCGAGGCCCTTGGCCGCCGTGTCAGCCTGCGGCTGTCGACAAGCGCCATGCGCACCATTGAAAAGCATGGCGGCCTCGACGCTTTCCTGATGCAGGCCCGCAATGCCGAGCTTGCCGATGAGGCCCGCCAGCTGAAGCGTGAGATCATGGCTGCGCAGAGCGCCGGCTGAATAGTCCACCAGCTGACCGCCACGGCATATTTTCAAAGGCCCCGTCTCCCGACGGGGCTTTTTTCATGAAGGGTCGGCTTTTTGGTGAAGGGGCGCTTGGGGCAGGATGATGCGGTTGTCAGGCGACGCGGCTATGGCGCCGGTTGGCATCCTCATCAAACAGATCGGTCAGCTGACCGACAACCGCCCCGCCTAGCTGGTCGACATCGGTGATGGTGACGGCGCGGCGGTAATAGCGGGTGACGTCATGGCCGATCCCGATGGCCAGAAGCTCCACCGGCGAGCGCGTCTCGATATAGCCGATGACCTCGCGCAGATGCTTTTCAAGATAGCTGCCGCTATTCACCGACAGGGTTGAATCATCAACCGGCGCGCCGTCGGAAATCACCAGCATGATCCGTCTGTCCTCATTGCGCGCCAGCAGGCGTTCATGCGCCCAGAGCAGCGCCTCGCCGTCGATATTCTCCTTCAGGATGCCCTCGCGCAGCATCAGGCCAAGCGATTTGCGGGCCCGCCGCCAGGGTGCATCGGCGCCTTTATAGATGATGTGGCGCAGATCGTTCAGGCGGCCCGGTGCCGGTGGTTTGCCGGCCTGCTGCCAGACCTCGCGCGATTGCCCGCCCTTCCAGGCGCGTGTCGTGAAGCCGAGGATCTCGACCTTGACGCCGCAGCGTTCCAGCGTGCGCGCCAGAATGTCGGCGGTGACGGCGGCGATGGTGATCGGGCGGCCGCGCATTGACCCCGAATTGTCGAGGAGCAGTGTCACCACCGTGTCGCGGAACTTCGTGTCCTGCTCCATCTTGTAGGATAGCGGGCTGAGCGGCTGTGTTACCACGCGGTGAAGCTTGCCAGCATCAAGAATGCCTTCTTCCAGATCGAAATCCCAGGACCGGTTCTGATGCGCCATCAGCTTGCGCTGCAGCCTGTTTGCCAGCTTGCCGACAACCGAGGCGACATTTTCCATATGCCGGTCGAGCATCATGCGCAGCCGGTCAAGCTCCTCCGGGTCGCACAGATCGGCGGCGGCAACAATCTCGTCAAAGCGGGTTTCGAACACACGGTAGGCATCACGGCTTGGCCCGCGATCCTGATTGTGGCCCTGCATGTCGGAATGCGGCGAATCACCGTCCGACATGCCATCCTCGGCGCCATCGGCCTCGACCATGTCGCCATCCTCGGATGCGCCGCCATCGCCGGCATCTTCCATGCTCTGGCCGTCTTCACCCTCGGACTGGTCCTCGCCAACGGATGACTGTTCGCCGCCATCTTCATTCTGCTGGTCGCCATTGTCCTCGGACTCATCACCATCTTCATCGGAATCGTCCTGGTCGGACGCCGAATCACCAAGGTCGGTCTCAAGCGCTCCGATCAGGCGGCGCGAAATCTCGGCGAAGCGGGCCTGGTCCTCAAGCGAATCATCAAGCTCGGAGAACAGCTCGCCGGCGCGGCTCTCAACCCAGGGCCGCCACAGATCCATCGCCATCGACAGATTCTGCGGTGGCGGCGCACCGGTCAGCTTTTCGCGAAGCAACAGCCGCACCACCTCGGCGATGCCGGTCTCATCGGCCTGCCCGGGTGCCTCGATCTGGCGGCTCTCGTAACGCTGGTTCAGCGCAGCTTCCAGATTGTCACCAACACCTTTCAGGTCGCGCGCACCGATCGCCTCGACGCGGGCCCGCTCGGCGGATTCGAAAATCGCCCGCGCGCCATCCAGGCTGGGACACAGCTTGCGATGCGTCGCGTCGTCATGATGGGCAAGCCACAGCGCCGCGCCGTCGGCGGCACCGCGCAAGCTGGCGCGTTGCTGGGCGGTGGCGCGTGGCGGCAGCGCCGGCAGCCGCACTTCCGCCTTGCCAACATGCGTGTCGGTGCCGGCATAGCTGACCTGATGGTCAACGCCGCCGGCCACCGCGCGCATCGCGGCAGCGGTCGATTTCAGGAATTGCTGGTTCGCGTCACCGTTCGCCATGTGGTGTGCCTAGCCGGCGGTTGCCTGGCGGACCGGTGCCTCCGGCAGGTCGATGCCAAAGCAGCGCTGGTAATATTCGGCCACGGTCGGGCGTTCGACCTCGTCGCATTTGTTCAGGAAGCTCATCCGGAAGGCCAGCGTCATGTCATTGAAGATCAATGTGTTCTCGGCCCAGGTGATGACCGTCCGCGGCGACATCACCGTCGACAGGTCGCCCGACATGAAGCCGCTTCGTGTCAGATCGGCCATCCGCACCATATTGGCAAGCGTCTCGCGACCCTCGGCATTGTCATAGGATGTCAGTTTCGCCGCCACGATATCGACTTCGTCATCATGCGGCAGATAATTCAGCGTGGTGACGATCGACCAGCGGTCCATCTGACCCTGGTTGATCTGCTGCGTGCCATGATACAGGCCGGTGGTATCGCCAAGACCGACCGTATTGGCGGTGGCGAACAGGCGGAAGCTGGGATTCGGGTGGATCACCCGGTTGGTATCGAGAAGCGTCAGCTTGCCGTCGACTTCCAGAACACGCTGGATGACGAACATCACATCGGCGCGGCCGGCATCATATTCGTCAAAGACGATTGCCACCGGGTTCTGCAGCGCCCAGGGAAGGATGCCCTCGCGGAACTCGGTCACCTGCTTGCCGTCGCGAAGCACGATGGCGTCCTTGCCGATCAGGTCGATCCGGCTGATATGGCTGTCGAGATTGACCCGGATGCAGGGCCAGTTCAGGCGCGCCGCGACCTGCTCGATATGCGTCGACTTGCCGGTGCCGTGATAACCCTGGATCATCACCCGCCGGTTATGCGCAAAGCCGGCGAGGATGGCCAGCGTCGTGTCATGGTCGAACTGATATGCGTCATCGCGGGTCGGCACATATTCCGAGCTTTCGGAAAAGGCCGGTACCTTCATGTCGACATCGAGGCCGAACACGCTGCGGACATCCACCTCGGTATCAGGCGCGGCCAGCGTATGGGCACTCATCTTGGTCATGGTCTGGTCATTGGGCATAGCAGTCTTGTCTCCGAAAACACGTCGCCGACAGGGCATTCAGGTCACGAAATGGTTGGTGTGGCGGCGCTTTGCAATGATTTGCGGATCAAATCATATGCGAGATTGATATCTTTTAGACGTTCCTCGGCCCCGGCGTCACCCCCATTAGTGTCGGGATGATGTTCTTTTGCCAGTTGCTTGTACTGCGCCTTGACCTGATCAAGATCGTCGACAGGCTCCATGCGCAGGGTTTTCCAGGCGCGCCGTTCTTCCGGGTTGATCTGTCGTCCACCTGGCGCGGCGGCGGCGCGATTCTCAAAATCGAACAATCCCATCGGATCGTCGAACATTTCCTCGGCCGGCTTGCCGGTGGCAAATTTCCAGCTTGGCCGTTCCCAGGTCGTGGCGCGCCGGATTTCCGCCTCCAGCGCCGCCCCCTGCAGCCCCTCATAATAATTCCATGATTTGTTATAAGCCCGGACATGTTCGAGGCAGAACCAGATATAGTCACGCAGGGCGTCGCGCGACTTTGGCGCCGGGTAATGCGCTTCGGCCCTGCACCCCTCCGCCTCGCACAGCCGCACCGATCCACCGGGCCCGTCGGCGCTCTGCTGGTCGGCCTGCTGGTCGGTTCCGGCGGTGCCGGGGATCTTGACCTCTGGTCTGGAGGGGCGTCTCATAACCTGTTCCATCATAAAGCCATGCCGCTGGCTGGCAACCTCAACCCCCGCGGCAGGAGATAGCACATGACCATGGCAGACACCATAGCCGGAAAACTCGAACAGGCGCTTTCACCGCGCGAGATCGAGGTGCTTGATGTCAGCTACAAGCATGCTGGCCATGCCGGCTGGCGCGAGGGCGGCGAAACGCATTTCGAGGTCATGATCCGCGCCGATATATTTACCGGCAAGAGCCGCGTTGAATGCCACCGGATGGTGAACGGCATTCTGGCCGAAGAACTTGCCAGCAGCGTTCATGCCCTGCAACTCGACCTGTCGTCCTGATTTGCTGTCGTCCTGATTTGCCGTCTTCCTGATTTCATTCGTCGATGGCGTAGGCCACGCAGGAATTGGCCAGCGCGCTGCCGCGCGCATCGCCACGGGCCCTGGCGGTTTCCAGGCCACTGCTGCCGACCGGGACGCGGGCCTGGCGGGCATCCTCGCCATAGCGGGTCTGAAAGGCGATGGTGCCGACGGTTCCCATCAATTCGCTGATATGCGTGCAGCCATGCCGCCCGCCAATTGCGGCTGTAACGCGGCGACGCCAGCCCGGCCCGATGGTCAGCCCGACCAGGTTCTGGAAGACATCATTCGCTGTCGGGCAGATGGCATAGGGCCCCGAAATGGTGATCGCCTCGGCGGCGGTCACCGTCATCGACCGGTCGATGGTCACCCGCACCTTCATATGGTGCACGAACTGATCCGGCGTCACATCGCCGCGGAAATCCGACGGGAAACTGTAGGTCTTGTTGTCGGTGATCTCGGCCTCGATGTCATATTGCCCGTCCTCGCGCACGAAGCCGTTACAGCTTATCCGGCGGTTATGCACCTCCTCGCGCGGGGCGGGCGGGCTGAGCGTGACAGTGTGATCATCACCGTAGGGCGTGGCTGGTCTATGCATTTCGAGTGCTCCAGAGTCGCAGGCTTGTCACCTTGTTGCCGTCACGTTTCAGGATTCTGAAACGGATGTTGTGAAAACGGAATTCCTGGCCCGGCCGCGGGATCGTCCGGCTCTCATAGAGAACAAGACCGGCGATCGTCGAGGCATCCTCATCCGGGAGTTGCCAGGCGAGGGCCCGGTTCAGGTCACGGATCGTCACCGCGCCATCGACAATCCATGAGCCGTCCGGCTGCGCTGTCAGACCGGCGAGGTCGACATCATGCTCGTCATCGATATCGCCGACAATCTCCTCCAGGATGTCCTCAAGCGTCACGATTCCCTGCAAATCACCATATTCATCGACAACGACAGCGAAATGCTCGCGCCGTGTGCGAAAGGCCTGCAGCTGGTCGAACAGCAGGGTCGTTTCGGGCACGAAATAGGGCTCGCTGACAATATTCTGCAGCAGCCCGAGACCATCTTCCTGCGGCGTATCGGCGGCCTGCCTGTCGACGGCGCGAAGCAGGTCCTTGACGTGAAGCACGCCGATGATGTTGTCCGGGTTGCCGGAATAGACAGGGTGGCGGGTATGCGGTGAGGCCAGCACCTCGCGAAGCAGCGAATCAAGATCACTGTCGGCATCGATCATCTTCACCCCGGCGCGATGGGTCATGATCTGCTCGACGCTGATTTCATTCAGGTCGAGAACCGATGACAGCATGGCCTGTGTCTCGCGGCTGTCACCGTCGCCATCGGCGCCGTGAAGCTCGATCATCCCGCGAAGCTCCTCCTCGCGGTCGTTCTCGTCGGTCTGGCTTTTTCTGATCAGGCTGTTGGCAAGCATCCGCAGCGCGATCGACAGCGGGCTGAGCACGACAACGACCAGCCGCACCGCCGGCGCGATGAACAGCGCATATTTGTCCGAATTGTTCAGCGCATAGGTCTTTGGCATGACCTCGGCGAACACCACCAGAACCACGGTCATGGTGAGTGTGGCCCAGATCACCCCCCCTTCATCGAAGATCGAGATGAACACCGAGGTCGCCAGCGCCGAGGCGATGACATTGACCGCATTATTGCCGATCAGGATCGAACCGATCAGACCTTCGCGGTCGTCACGAAGCCGTTCAACAAGTTTGGCGCGGCGGTTGCCCTTGCCGGCAAGCTGGCGCATGCGGGCGTCCGAGGCGGCGGTCAGCGCGGTTTCGGCGCTGGAAAAGAAGGCCGAGGCAACAATCAGCAGCAGGATGACAGCAATCAGTCCCAGAAGATCACCGCTCATCGGCTTGTCTCCAGAACATGTGTGAGCGTGTCCACCGACACCTCGTCACAGACAAAGCTGTCACCGATGGCGCGCGGCAATACAAATCGCATGCGGCCGTTCCGCACCTTCTTGTCGCGCCGCATAATGTCGATGAGGTCAGGCGTCGTCGCGGTGGCGGCCGGAATTTCTGCAAGCCGCGTCGACAGACCGCTGGCGGCGATATGGGCGGCGGCGCGGCCGCCATCCTGGCCCGGGCACAGCCCCATCTCGCCGGCCAGCCGATAGGCCAGCGCCATGCCGACACCGACCGCCTCGCCATGAAGAAGCCGCCCGTCATAGCCGCAGACCGATTCGAAGGCATGCGCGAAGGTGTGGCCGAGATTGAGCAGCGCCCGGCGCCCGGCCTCGCGTTCATCTGCCTCGACAATCCGTGCCTTGGCCGTGCATGAGGTGATGATGGCGTGGCGCAGCGCGGCCTCGTCGCGGTCCAGAACCGCACCGCCATGCGCCTCCAGCCATTCAAAGAATGTGGCATCGCCAAGCAGCCCGTATTTGATCACTTCGGCATAACCGGCACGCAATTCCCGCTCGGGCAGCGTTGCCAGCGTGTCGATGTCGATGAGGACCGCGCGGGGTTGATGAAAGGCGCCAATCAGATTCTTGCCGGCGGCGGCATTGACACCTGTCTTGCCGCCGACCGAGCTGTCCACCTGCGCGAGAAGCGTTGTCGGCACCTGGATGAAATCGACACCGCGAAGCAGGCTGGCCGCGGCAAAACCGGCAAGGTCGCCTGTCACGCCGCCGCCAAGCGCGACAAGAACAACATCGCGGTCAACACCAAGTGCCAGGATATCTTCGAGAAGGCCGGCCAGAACGGCCATGCTCTTGCTGGCCTCACCCGAGGCGACGCTCAGGCTGTCAACATGACGGCAGACGCGCGCGCAGGCGGCCTTCAGCGGTGCCAGATGATGCGGTGCCACGGCGGCGTCGGCGATGATCACGACATGGCGCTGCGCGAGCTGTGCGCCAACGATCTCGTCGATACGCCCGATCAGGTCGCGGCCGACGGTGATGTCGTAGGCGCGCTCGTCGAGCCCGACGGTCAGGGTGGAAATGTCTGTCATAATGACAACGACCTATGTAACCGCAAGATGACTGTCAAGGGCGCGCAGCACCGCCGCCACGGCGGCGGCGGCCGACAGATGGTCGGTGGTGACGGTGATATGCGCCTTGCCATAGTCCGCGGCGCGCCTCTCGGCAAGGTCGCGAAGTGTCGCCAGCGGGTCATCAGTGTGAAGCAGAGGCCGGCTGCTGATTGACCCGATCCGCGACAGCAGGGTTTCCGGCTTCGCCTGCAGCCAGACAACGATTGTCCTGTCACACAGAAGCTGCGCCGTTTCAGGCGTACAGATCGACCCGCCACCGGTCGATAGCACCGACGGGCCGGCATCGGCGGCGGCGCTGATGGCGGTGCGCTCGAGGGCGCGGAACCGGTCTTCGCCGGCAAGTTCGAAAATCTCGGCGATGGTGATGCCGGCTGTCGCCTCTATTTCGCTGTCGCTGTCGATAAAGGGAAGATCAAGCCGTTGCGCCAGACGCCGCCCGACAAGCGACTTGCCGCTGCCCATCATGCCGACGAGCGCGATTGGTCTGTCGAGGGCCGTGGTAAGGGCGGTGATATCTGGCATGGTGGACTGTCTGGTTGGCATGGCGGTGTGCATTGTGCCTCACATGACGTGCGCCCGCAATTCTGCAAGCGCCCGAATGCCACAAGAGTTGTATATCAGGGGCCGCCATGATGTCAGCCAGCCCTCAAACTGAGCCGCGGCCTCGTCCGGGGTGCCGTATTGCAGACATATTCTTGCCATAGAAAAATATATAGATGTGACTGTGACATGTGTGACCCTGTTGACATGCATGACCCTGTGACCGGATTGCCGGTCTGGAGATGCGCCGTGCCTCACCAAGGAGGATGGCGGTCGTGATGGTGAACGGGATGGCGGAGCGGACATGAATCGTATTGGTATTGTTTTGATTGTTATTGCCGGACTTGTTGGTGCCGGACTTTTCGCGTTATCGGCGTGGAAAATCCCGGCCCCGACAGTTGCCGTGAACAAGGTCGTCCCCAATGAACAGCTTCCGAATTAACATGCGCACCTCACATGGCGGCCTGCTGCTTGCCGGCTTGCTGTTTTTCGCCGGCGCGGCCGGCAGCGGTGATGTCCTCGCGCAGCAATATCCCGCCACCCAGCCAGTGACCCAGACAACGGGTCCTGTCGATCTTCTGGCAACAGTTCAGGATGATAACAGCGCCGAGGCGGCGCCGACGATCACCTCGATCGACGAAGCGGTGAAGGCGATTTCGGGCGGTTCTGACACCTCTGACACTTCTGACGGGGACGCCCTTTCAGGATCCACCATGAATGGTCAAGCGGGCGCCGCTGACAACGCGACTGGCGCCGCGCCTGCGATCATCGCGGTGTCGCCGGTGGCCGACAATATGACTGAGTCCGTGAACCCCGCCCCGACCCCGGCATCAACCCTGACGGCGACCCCGGCATCAACCCCGGCATCAACCCCGGCATCAACCCCGGCATCGGCCACAACGACTGTGTCTGGTGGTGTCAGCCTTAAGAAGGCCGACGCGCCAAGCTTTGGCGTCGCTGATATAGGGATCGATCCAACGCTTGGTGATACCAGTGGCCTGACAGCCACAATCTGGCGTGGCACCCCGGTCGAGCGTGCCACCATGCTGCTTGGCAATGAGGCCGTCATCGGGTCGTCGCCGACCCTGTCAGCGCTTGCCAGCGATGTCGTGGCGCGGCGTGCGGTTCGCCCCGAAGGGACAAGCGATACCGATCAGACGCTCATGTCAGGCCGTCTTGACTGGCTTGCCGCGGCTGGCCGTTCCGAGGATCTGGCGGTGATGGTCGACCAGCTTCCCAATGAGGCGCCGTGGCTTGCATGGAAACAGTGGCTTGTTGAAACACAGCTGATGACGCGTCGCGATGCCGACGCCTGCCGCAATGTCATGTATCAGGTCGGCCGCACCCTCGAGCCGTTCTGGCACAAGGCGAAGGTGATCTGTACCGCAGTTCATAAGGGTGATATCGCCGGTGCGCAGTTCGCCGCCGATATTCTGTTCGCGATGGGTGTTGATGACCCGGCATTTGCCAGCCTTGTCGGCAAGCTTCTGGATGGCACCGATCCCGGCCCGATCGACCCGGCGCTTGTCGACCAGCTTCACATCGTGCTGATGGAGGCCGCGCATCATGATATCGATATCGCCGGCCTTGATGCCCTTCCCGAAAGTTCGATCCAGACAGCGGTCGGGCTTCGCTATCTTGATCCCGACGCGCGTCTGGTGGCGACCTGGCGAGCGCTCAGCCACGGATTGATCGATCATGAACGTGCCGCCAAGCTGTGGCGCAGCGCCAGCATCGAGACCGATCCCCCGCGGCTGGCACTTGCCCGTCACCAGAGCCAGCCCTCACCGCTGACCCGGGCCCTTGTCTGGCGCGCCCTCGATGCCGAGAAATCGGCCGAACGCCTGCCCCTGATCGCTGCCGCGATGGATGTTGATATTGCCGATGGGGCCGGCCGGTTGATGGCGCCGCTCTATGCCGGACTTGGCCGTGAGGCACTGGAATTTGCCGGTGCCGAGGCGCAGCTTGCCGGCAATGATGGCGCGCTTCGCTCGAAGCTGGCGATGCTGATCGGCGTTGGTGATACCGCCGACATTCCGGCCATCCTTGCCGGCGGTGAGGCCAGCGCGGCGCGCGATCTGCTGGCGATGGCGAAGACAGGCCGTATCGACATGACCTCGCTGGCGATACTTGGCAAATACAGCCTGCTGCCGCTTGCCACTTCGGGGGACGGTATGGCGGCGATGGAGCCCGGCGAGGCGATGTCCTGGCTTGTTGCCGCATCGCCCGGTGCGATCAGAACCGAGACGTTCCTGTCCGCCTCGCCAATCATAATGCAGGCGCTTGACGAGGCCGCCGCCGCCGGCCGGATGGCGGAAACCATCCTGCTGGCGCATCGTGCCGTCGGCACCCACAGCCTTGCCGAGATGAACCCGGCAGATGTGGCACGGATTGCCGCGGCCCTGGACAGGGTTGGTCAGGCGGAGCCGGCACATATGTTCCGGCGTGATGCGGTGGCGGCGCATCTTCTGGCCGCCGCGCATGTCAGGGCAATTGATCTGCCGCCGGTTACCGCCGCGACGCCGGCACAGCTTCCTGAAAACACCACATCCAACACCGTTGCCAATACCGATACCAACACCGTTGCCAATACCGATACCAACACCGATACCAGCACCGACAGTGGAACGATTGCCGGGGCCTCCGGGTCTGTGACAGGCCAGGTCGATGGAGATCAGGATTTTGGGACACAGGATGATAACGCACTGGACCGTGATGCGCAGGGGACGCTGACACCGGCATCCGGCGCTACCGCCCCTGCCACAGCGCAGCAGACCAATGACAACAACCTCTAACCACCCCGCGGCCGAGCGCGTCATCACCGAATTCCTGCAGGCGATGGCCGCCGATCGCGGTCTTGCCCGTAACAGTCTTGCCGCCTATCGGCGTGATCTTGTCGCCAGTTGTGATGTTCTGGCCGCGCGCGGCACCAGTTTCGCGAGCTGCACGGCCGATGATCTGCGTGATCTTCTGGGCGTGTGGCATGCTGGCGGCCTTGCCGCGGGCTCGGTGGCGCGCCGCCTCAGCGCGCTGCGCCAGCTCATGGGCTGGTTGGTCGAGGAGGGGATCCGCACCGACAATCCCTGCCGCTGGATCGACAGTCCGAAGCAACCTTCCGCCCTGCCGAAAAGCCTCTCAGAACCGGAAATGGCGGCGCTGATCACCGCCGCGCGTGACCTGCCGCAATCGGCGCAGGCGCGGCGCATGACCGCCATGCTCGAACTTCTCTACGCCACCGGCCTGCGGGTCTCCGAACTGGTGACGCTCCCGGTCGACCAGTTCCGACGTGATCTGGCGACGATCATCGTCACCGGCAAAGGGGGCCGTGAACGTCTGGTGGCGCTTGGCGCGCCGGCGCGCGCCGCCGTCGCTGGCTGGCTGGCAGAGCGCGATGCCATGCCGGCCTGTGTCACCTCGCCCTATCTGTTTCCGTATGGCGAGACACATCTGTCGCGCCAGCAATTCGCCGCCGCCCTGAAGGGGCTTGCCGGCAAGGCCGGGCTCGACCCGGCGCGGGTCAGCCCGCATGTCGTGCGGCACAGCTTTGCCACGCACATGTTGAACCGCGGCGCCGACCTTCGTGGTCTGCAGACGCTGCTTGGCCACGCCGACATCTCGACAACGCAGATCTACACGGCGACGCGCCCCGAAAGGCTGGCCGGGCTGGTCGCCGCGGCGCATCCGCTTGCGAACATGAATCAACAGGATTAAACTGCCACCCGCGTTGAAGATCCCGTCATCAGGGGCCAGAACGCGACAACATATTACAGGACGACATGCGCCATTTTCTGGATTTCGAAAAGCCGATAGCCGCCCTTGAGGGCAAGGTCGAGGAGCTCCGCCATATGAGCTCGGACGGCAGCATCAACATTGCCGATGAGATTGGCAAGCTGCAGACCCGTATCGAGCGTGAGCTGAAACAGACCTATGAAAAGCTCGGTCCGTGGGAGAAGGTGCAGGTGGCGCGCCATCCCGAGCGGCCGCGTGTGAGCGCCATCATCGACCAGCTTTTCGAGGATTTCACACCGCTTGCCGGTGACCGCAATTATGCCGAGGACTATGCCGTCATCGGTGGCATGGCGCGGTTCCGCGGCCAGGCCGTCATGGTCATGGGCACCGAGAAGGGAAGCACCACCGAGGAGCGGATCAAGCGCAATTTCGGCATGGCGCGGCCCGAGGGATACCGCAAGGCGGCGCGCCTGATGGAGCTTGCTGGCCGGTTCGGGCTGCCGGTGCTGAGCTTTGTCGATACCGCAGGCGCCTATCCGGGGCGCGGTGCCGAGGAGCGCGGCCAGGCCGAGGCCATCGCCACCGCCATCCGGGCCTGTCTGCGCCTGCCAACCCCGATGGTGGCCAGCATCATCGGCGAGGGTGGTTCGGGTGGTGCCATCGCGCTGGCGACCGGCAACCGCGTCGTGATGTTCGAACATGCCATCTATTCGGTGATTTCGCCCGAGGGCTGTGCCTCGATCCTGTGGCGCAGCAGCGACCACGCCAAGGAAGCCGCCGAGGCGCTGCGGATCACCTCCGACCATATGAGGGAACTCGGGGTCATCGACGCCATCGTTCCGGAACCGCTTGGCGGCGCGCATCGTGACCAGAGCGCCGCCATCGCCAGCCTTGGTGATGCCTGTTTCGCGCAGCTCCGTGATCTTCAGGAGATGGACCGTGACGCGCTGATCGCCGACCGGGCCGATAAATATCTGGCGATGGGTGACGGCGCCGCCTGATCGGCCGCACCATCGTTACACCCGACACGCAAATCAGCTGAAATCGGCATCCGTCTGCAGCGACGGAATGGCGCTTCGCGCCCTCGCCACACTGGTGATGTCCAGTTCGGCATCGATGATGGCGTCATTGTCACCGGCGGCGGCATTGTCATCATCCGTCGGCGCCTCGGCCAGAATTTCGCCCCAGGGCGAGATGATCATCGCATGACCATAGGTGCGCCGCCCGTCGGCATGGGTGCCGCATTGCGCCGGCGCGATGATGAAGCTGCCGGTCTCGATGGCGCGGGCCCGCAGCAGCACATGCCAATGCGCCCGGCCGCTGGGAAAGGTAAAGGCGGCCGGCACCGTGATGACGCTGGCACCGGCGCGGCCAAGCGCGCGATAGAGATGCGGGAAGCGCACATCATAGCAGATCGTCAGGCCAAGGCTGACACCGCCGCTCTCGGTCAGGACCAGCCTGCTGCCGGCGGCAAAATGGTCCGATTCACGATAGCGCCGCCCGTCGCCAACATCGGCATCGAACATGTGGATCTTGTCATAGCTGGCGCGGATGCTGCCATCTCCGGCGATCAGCACCGCCCGGTTCACGATACGTGAATCCGCCCGGCGCCGGACAAAGATGGACCCGACAAGAAGATCGATCCCGTGATTGGCGGCACTGTCCGCCAGTACCGCCAGCGACCGGCTGTCATCTTCCCATTCGGCCTCGCTCTGCAGTGTCTCGCGCGAGGCTGCGAGAAAGGTCGCGGCCTCGGGAAGGCAGACCAGCCCGGCGCCGGTATCGGCGGCCCGGCCAATCATCGGGATCAGCTGTGCCAGCGTCTCATCCGCTGTGCCGGCAGCGCAATATTGCAGCGCCGCGACACGAAGCGGGTCAGCCGCATTGCCGGTCATGCCGCCAGCAGGGCGTCGAGTTTGCCGGCCCCTTCAAGGGCGTAGAGCTCCTGGCAGCCGCCGACATGCATGCCGTCGATGAAGATCTGCGGCACCGAGGTGCGGCCGCCGGCACGTCCGCGCATTTCGGCACGGAGCTTCGCGCTCATCGAGACGTCGATCTGCTTGTAGACAACGTCCTTGCTGTCCAGCAGGCGCAGCGCCCGTGTGCAATAGCCGCACATCATTCCGGTGTAGATTTCGACCTTCGGCATTTCGGCGTTCGTGACCATGATATGAGAGTTGATTGCCGTCTATATCCGCTGACCGCGCCAGAAAATCAAGCTTCGGAACATCATGCGTGTGAGAGGCGCGTGACCCGCGCCAGCACCAGCGCCGAGACAGGCCCGCTGCCGGCGGCCGTCAGGCGGCGTGCCGCCTCGTGCAGGGTGGCGCCGGTGGTCAGCACATCATCGATCATCAGAACCGGCCTGCCAGCAAGGTGGGGGGCGGCATCCGGCGGCACGGTAAAGGCGCCGGCGATATTGCGCTGTCGCTGATGCCGGCTGAGCCCGCCCTGGCTTCGTGTCGGCCGTCTGCGGACCAGCATTTCAGGGGCGAAAACACCCTTCCCGGTGTGATGGCACAGCATCCTGGCCCATTCCGCCGCCTGGTTGTAACGCCGCCGGAAATAACGCCGCCGGTGAAGCGGCACCGGAATGACAAGTGTATCGGCGCCGCCAAGCTCGATGAAAAGTCGCGCGCCGAGCCGGGCCAGAAGCGGTGTCAGCTGCAACCCGTCACCATGTTTGTAATGCAGGATCAACGCGCGGGCACTGTCCGCATAATGGAAACAGGCGCGGATCGCGGCCAGCGGCGGTGGGCTGGTCCAGCAACCGGCGCATAGCGGGTCGGCAAGCGTATGGCCGAGCGGCAGGCCGCAGCGAACGCAAAGCGGCGCGGCGATCGGCGTCAGCCCGTCCCAACAGCTGGCGCACAGGCCGGTCGTGTCGGCAAATTGCCGGCACAACACGCATTGATGCGGTAGCAACAATGTAGCCATGTGCCCCGCGGCGGCGGTGACGGCCGCCAGCATGATCCGGGATCGATCCATCATGTCCCCAGTTCTGATATGGCCCAGTTCTGATATGGCCAGTCCAGATATGGGCCAGCCTAGGCACGACACGGTAAATAAATCCTTAAATGGCTGCCCTTTTTCGCGGGTGTGGATCTCTGTGGCCCGTATTTTCACTTGCTCAATGGGCCCGCCATCGGTGATGGTGCGCGCATCATGAGTG
>CBFHRT010000014.1:0-23701 GCA_965658285.1 Puniceispirillaceae bacterium (SeqCode)
ATGCCGGCCTGACGACAGCGCCGATTTTCATGCCGTCTGTGGGGTCCTTCTATGCCGGCATGCTCGTGCATCTGCCACTTCATGCCGCACAGCTTTCAAAATCCGTGACACCGGCCGACCTGTATGATGCGCTTGCAGCGCATTATGAAAATACGCAATTTGTGCGTATGGGCGCGGCGCGCGCGGGTGCGCCCGAGACGGCGGCACTGATGCTTGATGCGTCGGCCCTTGCCGGCGCCGATCATCTCGAGCTGTTTGTCTTCGCCAATGAAGATGCCAGCCAGTTCTGGCTGACGGCGCGGCTCGACAATCTTGGCAAGGGGGCGTCCGGCGCGGCGGTGCAGAACATGAACATCGCGCTGGGATTTGATGAAACAACTGGCCTTTCGGTCTGACAGGGCATCATGACCGCGCCGCTGGATGATTCTTACCTTGCCGCGCAGTCCGAGTATCAGCGCGCCACTGACTATCCCTATGCCGCACCCGAGGGGGCCTTTGTGCTGAATGCCGGCCGCCTGACGGCGCTCGATGATCCGGCGCTGCTTGTCGGCCGGACGGCGGTGCTGTCGGTCGGATCGAACCGGGCGCCGGTACAGCTGCATCGCAAGTTCGGGGATGAGGCCATCGTTCCGGTGACGCCGGCCATTCTTCATGATTGCGATATCGTCCATGCGGCGACGGTCAGCTATTACGGCGCTGTGTCCTGCACCGCCTTTCCGTCGCGCGGTACCGATGTGATGCTGAACGTCGCCTGGCTGGATGATGCGCAGCTGGCGATCATGCACCGCACCGAGGCGGTCGGCGTCGCCTATGATTATGTCCGAATGCTGACCGGTACGGTGACACATCTGCCGGTGCCGGCGGCAGGCGGCGATATCGTGGTGGCGGCGCAACCTGTGTTCGGCTACAGCGCGCGAAGCGGTGTTCTGGATCTCGGTGCCGGCCAGCCCGGCGGGCTCAGCCGTATTCCGGCGCGTAACCGGCAATTCCCGACGCTGGCCCAGGATTCGGCGGCGTCATTGGTGCAGGCCTTTATCGCCGGTGTTGATCCGGCACTCGAACTGGACGGCGATCGTGACAGCTTCATCAGCCGGGTGACGGGTGACAAGGATTGCCGGCTTATGGTGAACAGGCGTCTCAGCGACCGCGCCATCCATGCTGACGGTCCGTGGAAGGTGCAGCCTGTTGATGCGGATGATATCGCCGCGTTCCTCTAGCAGCTAGCCGGCCAGATGCGTTGCCACCAGCCCGGCGGTCAGGATCAGCCCGGCATCGCGGTTCGACTGGAACAGCCGCAGCGCGCCGGCCGGATCATCCGCCCGTAGCCGGCGTATTTGCCAGTACAGATGGATCGCCATCAACGCCAGCCCGCCAAGCCAGGGCCCCGGCCCGATCAACATCCAGAACCCGCCACCAAGCCCGATAATGGCAAGGGCATAGGCCGCTGACACGCCGGCCTGAAGGTGCCTGCCAAGCCCCAATGCCGATGATTTGACGCCGACCGTCCGGTCGTCGGCCATGTCCTGAACGGCGTAGATCGTGTCGTAGCCGAAGACCCAGGCCACACTGCCAAGATAGACAGCCAGCAGGCCCGGCGGCGGCAATGCCGGTGTCGACTGCATGCCTGCCGCCGCCCAGCCAAGCGGCACCCCCCAGGAAAAGGTCAGGCCGAGAACCGCCTGTGGCCACCAGGTCACCCGCTTGGCAAGCGGATAGAGGATGACAAGGGGAAGGGCGGCGATGCCGGTGATGATGGCGGCACCGGGAAGCTGCACAAGAACCGCCAGCCCGATCAGTCCCAGCATGGTCAGAAACACCAGCGCGGCACCGATGCCGATCGTGCCGGCGGCCAGTGGCCGACCGGCGGTGCGCTCAACCCGCATGTCAAGCCGCCGGTCCCACAAATCATTGATCACACAGCCAGCGGCGCGCGTCGTCACCGCGCCAACCAGAAACAGCATCATCAACGCGACCATCCGGCCGGTGTCGGCGGTGGCGGCGGGAATGATCCACCATCCCGGCAGCAGCAAAAGCCACCATCCGATCGGCCGGTCAAAGCGGGCCAGCAGGATGTAGGGATGCAGCTGGCGCGGCAATTTCCGCCACCAGCCGCGCGGGTTTATGTCGGTGTGTGAATTCCGGCTGGCGTTATCGCCCGATGATGTCGGTCTGGCGGCGTCTTTCATGCGCATCATCCTTAACGCAGTTTGCCGTTCGCGTATAGCCGGGCGGCGCGGCTTGCAATGGGGTGGCGTGCGCCCTAAATGTGACGAATGAACGCACCAGCCGCCAGGGCCCGACTGTTCGTCACCGATGAACTTGCCGCCGGAACCTCCATCCAGCCATCGCGTGAGCAGCAACATTATTTGCTGAATGTGATGCGCTGCCGTGATGGCGAAAAAGTGCTTGTCTTCAACGGCCGTGACGGCGAATGGCAGGCCGAGATCCGGCGCGAGGGACGGCGTGAATGCCAGCTTGTCATGCAGGAACCAAGACGCCCCCAGACATCCAGCCCCGATCTATGGCTTCTGTTTGCGCCGGTGAAGAAGGCGAGACTTGATTTCATCGCGCAGAAGGCGTCCGAGATGGGGTGCAGCCGCATCTGGCCGGTCCGCACCGAATACTGTCAGGTCGCGCGGGTCAATGATGACCGCATGCTGGCCAACGCCATCGAGGCGGCAGAGCAGACGGAACGGCTCGACATTGCCGAGATCTTGCCATTTACCGACCTTGTGGCGGCACTCGACAGCTGCGAGCCGGACCGGCATATCATCTTCTGCGACGAGGCCAGCGCCGGTGATTCTGATATGAACGCTGTCCGGATTCTGACTGCGGCGGCTCCGATCAAAAGGGCGGCGATCCTCATCGGCCCTGAAGGCGGGTTTTCCGCGGCTGAACGGGCGATGATCGCAGCGCGTCAAAATAGTTTGAAACTTTCGCTCGGCCCGCGCATATTGCGCGCCGATACGGCGGCCATTGCGGCCCTTGCCTGTTTTCAATCGGTGTGTGGAGACTGGGTCTGATGCCAGCTACTCCGAACCGGGCGCAGTCTGCCTTCCACCGCCACTCCGACGCCCCGGGCCGCAATTTGCGGGGTGTCACGCAAGGGACGGACCGGCCTTGACGCATGACCATGACGACAATCCCGTGGATGTCGGACAAATGATTGCCTGGATTGCTGGCGGTGAAACGCCCGTCAGCGACCAGAAGATCGGCACCGAACACGAGAAGTTCCTGTTTCACAGGCAAAATCTGGCACCGGTCGCCTATGAAGGCGAGTCCGGGGTTGGCGCGCTGCTTGAACGCTTGCTGACCGAACTCGGGCCGGATGCCGAACCGATCATGGAAAAAGGCAATATCATTGGCATCACCGATGCCGATGGCGCCGCAGTGTCGCTTGAACCCGGCGGCCAGCTTGAGCTGTCAGGGGCGCCGCTGGACGATATTCACCAGACCTGCAACGAGACCGGCCGCCATCTGCGGCACATGAAGGCGGCGGCGGCGCCGCTCGATATCGGCATGCTCGGCATCGGCTATCATCCGACGGCGCGGCGCGAGGATATCAGTTTCATGCCGAAGGGGCGGTACCGCATCATGAGCCGCCATATGCCGAAGGTCGGCACGCTTGGCCTCGATATGATGCTGCGCACCTGCACGGTTCAGGTGAATCTCGATTTTTCCGACGAGGCTGACATGCGGCGCAAGTTCCGCACCTCGCTGGCGCTGCAGCCGGTGGCAACTGCCCTGTTCGCGAATTCACCCTTCAAGGATGGCGCCCCATCCGGCTGGCTGTCGACACGGGCGCAGGCCTGGACCGACACCGACGCCGCCCGCAGCGGTGTGCCGGCTTGTGTCTTTGATGATTATTTCGGCTATGAACAGTGGATTGACTATATCCTTGATGTGCCGATGTATTTCCTGCATCGCGGCGATGATTACATCGATGTCGCCGGCCGGTCATTCCGTGACTTCATGGACGGCATGCTGACCGGCTTTGAGGGGCAGATGCCAAGCATGGGTGATTTCCAGGATCATATCACCACCGCCTTTCCCGAGGTGCGGCTGAAGCGGTTCCTCGAGATGCGCGGCGCCGATGGTGGTGCGTGGGGCAATATCTGCGCTCTGCCGGCCTTCTGGGTCGGGCTTCTGTATGATGAGCAGGCGCTGGAGGAAGCGGCGGCACTGGCGGCGCCGCTGAACGCCCATGACGTGATGGAGGCCCGGCTCTCGGTGTCGCGTGACGGTCTTCGCGGCCAGCTTGGCGGCAGACAGGTTCACGATCTGGCGGCACAGCTTGTTGATCTGGCATCGGCCGGACTGCGACGCCGCGCCCGCATTGATGACAGCGGGGGTGACGAGACTGGCTATCTGGCGCCGCTCCGCAACGCCATCGCGAACCGTGAAACGCCGGCGGAACGGCTGCTAAGGCTCCACCGCGACTCATGGGGCGGCGACCTTACGCAGATTTTCGAAGCCGAGAGATATTCATGACGGTTTGGTGTCTCCGAAATGCGGGGGCAGTGACCGAGACGATGCGTTTGCCGGATCGTATATTCACCGATCAATAAGGGGCCATGATGCCGATACTCCTGCTCATAGTGGGAATAAATTTCATCGGTGTCGGTGCCCTGATTCCGGTGCTTCCCTATACCGTGATCGAGATGCTTGGCCTGCCGGCAAGCGTGATGACGATGCTTCTCGCCTCGTTCGCGCTGGCGATGTTCGTGGCCAACCCGATCCTCGGCCGCTTGTCGGACCATTATGGGCGGCGGCGGGTCCTGTTCCTGTCCCTGGCCATCAGCGCGGCGGCGCATCTGTGGTTCGCGCTGTCGACCGACATCCTGTCGATGTTCGTCTCGCGGATCATCGCCGGCTTCGCCTCGGGCAATACCGGGGTCATCCAGGCAATGATCGCCGATCGCACAACGGATGAAAAACGCGCCCAGTATATGGGTCTGCTTGGTGCCGCCATCGGTGTCGGATTTGTCGCCGGGCCGGCGATTGGTGGCCTGCTCAGCCAAATCGGCAGCGGCCCGCTTCATCAGGCGCCGTTTCTTCTCGCCGCCGCATTTTCGCTGCTGGCGCTGGTCCTGACAACGCGCCTGAAGGCACCGCCCGGCGGGCGGCTTGTGCCGGAGGGTGAAGAGACGGGGGTAATGACGCGGGTTGGGATGCTTGTCCGCTCGCCGCTGGCGCTTTACGCCGCCGTCGCGCTGGTGCTGAACCTTGCCTTCGCGCAGGTCGAGGCGTCCTTCGTCTTGGTGCTTCGCGACTATCTTGGTTTCGGCGCTCGTGAGACCGGCTGGCTGTTCACCTATATCGGTGTCTGCATCGTCATCGTTCAGGCGGTGCTGATCAGGCATATCGTCGCCAGGTTCGGCGAGGTCGGTGCGATGGGGCTTGGCGGCGTTTTGCTTTTCATAGGGCAGATCATAACGGTGCTGGCGGTCATTGGCCTGTTGCCGGGCGGTGCCTATCCGCTGATCCAGACAATGGTGGCAACGACCGCGATCTGTGTCGGTTTCGCCGTTGCCTCGCCGGCACTGAGCAGCATTTCCAGCAAGGTGGCGGGGCGATCATCGCGTGGTGGATCGCTTGGCGTCGTGCAGGGGTTTGGCTCGCTCGGTCAGGTGATCGGGCTTGTTGTTGCCGGGCCGCTCTATGATCTTGGCGGCACGTCATATCCCTTCAGCTTCGGCGCTGTCGTGATGGTCGCCATGCTCGCCATCCTGCCTTTTCTGGTCAGGCCGGCGGAACAGTGATGACCCGCTAGGCGGCCTCGGTACCACCGACGGTGATGCCGCCCATCTTCACGGTTGGCTGTCCCACGCCGACCGGCACGCTCTGCCCGGCCTTGCCGCAGGTGCCGACACCGTCATCAAGTGCCATGTCATTACCGACCATGCTGATCTTCGACATCGCGTCGGGGCCGTTCCCGATCAGGGTGGCGCCCTTTACCGGTGCGCCGATCTTGCCATTTTCCACCAGATAGGCCTCGGAAGCGGCGAACACGAACTTGCCCGAAGTGATGTCGACCTGACCACCGCCGAAATTGACCGCATAGATGCCCTTCTTCATGGAGGCGACGATCTCGTCCGGCTCATGCGGGCCATTTTCCATGAAGGTGTTGGTCATGCGCGGCATCGGCGCATGTTCATGCGACTGTCGGCGGCCATTGCCGGTGGCCTCCACCCCCATCAGGCGGGCGTTCTGGCGGTCCTGCATATAGCCCCGAAGGATGCCGTTCTCGATCAGCACATTGCGGCGCGACTGCGTGCCTTCATCATCAATGGTGATCGACCCGCGCCGGTCCTGCATGGTGCCGTCATCAACGACAGTTACATCCCTGGCGGCGACCTGTTCACCGACGCGGCCGCTGAAGATCGAAGTGCCCTTGCGGTTGAAGTCGCCCTCCAGCCCGTGGCCGACCGCCTCATGAAGCATCACGCCCGGCCAGCCGGCGCCAAGAACAATTTCCATCTCGCCGGCCGGTGTCGCGACCGAGGCAAGGTTCAGCGTCGCGATGCGCAGCGCCTCGCGCACCTGGGACTGCCAGATATCGGGGGTCATGTAGCTGTCGAACATCACCCGGCCGCCGGCGCCCGAGGAACCGGACTCCATGCGGCCGTCCTGCGCCACGACAACCGAGACATTGAGCCTGACAAGCGGCCTGATGTCGGCGGCGCGGTGGCCGTCTGCACGGATGATCTGGACGGCCTGCCAAGATCCGGCGACTGACGCGCTGACCTGCACGACCCGCGGGTCGGCAGCACGGGCAAAGGCGTCGATTTCCTGCAGCAGCGCCACCTTGTCCTCGAACGGCGTGCCGGACAGCGGGTTGCCATCGCTGTAGAGCGGCCGGTTGCTTGCCGAGATTGGCGGCGCGGCATGCGTTCCCGAATGGCCACGGGTAACGGCGGAGACACTGTCGGCAGCACGCTTCAATGCGGCCTCGCTCAACTCACCGGCATGCGCATAGCCATGCGCCTCACCGGCGATGGCGCGCAGTCCAAAGCCACTTGTCTGGTCATAGCTGGCTGCCTTCAACCGGCCGTCATCGAAGGCCAGCATTTCCGAATGCCGCATCTCGAGAAACAATTCACCATCATCGGCATCGACAAGCGCGTCGCGAATGATGGCCTCGGCGCGGTCACGGTCAAGCGCCGTATTGTCAAAGAAAATGGTGTCTGTCGTCTGTAGCGGGTCCATGATGTCTCCTCGACGCCCGGTGCTCAGGGCGATCTGGTTCGATACGAGATTCGCCTCTGGAAAATCTTTCCTCGTAATCCCTGAGAATGGGGCGCCGCGCGACGGATTTCAAGCGGCAACAGCGATGTGAAGGGGGCGGCGAATGGTGCAGGGAAAGACCAAATTCACCAACGTATGAAAAATTTTATATTTATAGCGACAGGCTGCCGCACAGGGCTTTTAAATTCCGTCGAATCGGTCTATCAAATGCTTGATCGAATACGGGTCGCACGGTGTCTTCAAATCCGGCCCGAAACGCCGATCAAGCGCTTTTTCTGGGGGAGATATCCATGGCATTCATGGCCAGCATTGCTTATGAGGTGATGGCAAGTCTGCGCAAGAACATCCTGCATCCGGCGTGGCTGGTTGCGGCGGCATCCTGCCTCGTCGCAGGCGCGGCCTCCGCGGCCCAGCCGCTGCCCTGGCAGATGGGACTGCAGCCGCCGGCAGGCACGATCGCCGAAATGGCAGATGACCTGCACAACCTGCTTCTTGTCGTGATCACGCTGATCTCGCTGTTCGTGCTTGGACTGCTTGTCTATGTCGGGATCCGGTTCCGCGCCTCGGCGAACCCGGTACCGTCGCGCACCTCGCACAACACGGTGATTGAAATCCTCTGGACGGTGATACCGGTGGTGATCCTTGTCGGCATCGCGGTGCCATCCTTCCGGCTGCTGTATTATCTCGACAGGACAGCCGATACCGACATGGTGATCAAGGTTACCGGCAACCAGTGGTACTGGAATTACGAATATCCGGATGAGGGCATCGCCTTCGACAGCTATCTTGTCGACGAGGAGGATCTGCAGGAGGGTCAGATCCGCCTGCTGTCGGTTGATTATCCGATGGTTGTTCCCGAGAGTACCCGCATCAAGCTGCTGATTACCGGCAACGACGTCATGCATTCCTACTTCGTGCCGTCACTCGCCGTCCAGGTCTACGCCTTTATCGGCCGCACCAACGAAGTCTGGATCGATGTGCCGGCCGGCGCGAAGACCTATTACGGTCAGTGCAACCAGATCTGTGGCATCAACCATGCCTACATGCCGATCGAAGTGCGGGCCCTTCCCGAGGCGGAATATCAGGAATGGCTGAAATCCGCCCGCGAGGAGTTCGCGATGAACACGCCGTCACCGGCCGAAACCCCGAACGCTGGATCGACTGACCCGGTGGTTCTGGCATCGGCCAACTAGACACGTTAGCGCAGAGGAAACGAAAATGAGTGCTCACGCCCACGCTGACCATGGCGCCCCGACAAGCTTCGTGCGCCGCTGGCTGTATTCGACCAACCACAAGGATATCGGCACGATGTATCTCGTGTTCGCCATCCTTGCCGCCTTTATCGGCGGTGGCCTGTCAATCTATATGCGTATGGAACTGATGGAGCCGGGTGTCCAGTACATGGCCGATGGTCATGTCTGGAACGTCTTCACCACCGCGCACGGCCTGATCATGGTCTTCTTCGTGGTGATGCCGGGGCTGATTGGCGGCTTTGGTAACTGGTTCGTCCCGATCATGATCGGTGCGCCCGACATGGCGTTTCCGCGGATGAACAACATTTCCTTCTGGCTGCTTCCCCCGTCCTTTATCCTGCTGCTGCTTTCGGCAGTGATGGATGGTGGCGCAGGTGTGGGCTGGACAATCTATCCGCCGCTTTCCTCAAGCTCCGGCACGCCGGGCATGTCGATGGATCTGGCGATCTTCTCGCTTCACCTTGCCGGTGTGTCATCGATCCTCGGCGCGGCGAATTTCATCACCACGATTTTCAACATGCGCACGCCGGGCATGACGCTTCACAAGATGCCGCTGTTCGTGTGGGCGATGCTTGTCACCGCCTTCCTGCTGCTGCTGGCTGTTCCGGTTCTGGCTGGCGCGATCACGATGCTGCTGACCGACCGTAACTTCGGCACGACCTTCTTCATTCCGGAAGGTGGCGGTGATCCGATCCTGTTCCTGCATCTGTTCTGGTTCTTCGGTCACCCCGAGGTCTATATCATGATCCTGCCGGCCTTCGGCATTGTCAGCCACATCATCTCGACCTTTTCGAAGAAGCCGGTTTTCGGCTATCTCGGCATGGCCTACGCGATGGTGGCGATCGGCTTTATCGGGTTCATTGTGTGGGCGCACCACATGTATACGGTGGGGCTGAGCGTTGACACCCGTGCCTACTTCACCGCCGCCACGATGGTCATCGCGGTGCCGACAGGTGTGAAGATCTTCTCCTGGATTGCGACGATGTGGGGTGGTTCGATCACCTTCCGCGTGCCGATGCTGTGGGCGATCGGCTTCATCTTCCTGTTCACCGTTGGCGGTGTGACGGGCGTGGTGCTGTCGAATGCCGGCCTCGATGTCGTCCTTCACAACACCTATTATGTCATCGCGCACTTCCACTATGTGCTGTCGCTTGGTGCGGTGTTCGGCCTGTTCGCCGGCTTCTATTACTGGTTCTCGAAGATGACCGGCTATGAATATTCCGAGTGGCTTGCGAAGCTGCATTTCTGGGTGACTTTTGTTGGCGTCAACCTGACCTTCTTCCCGATGCACTTCCTTGGCCTGGCCGGCATGCCGCGTCGTTATATCGACTATCCGGATGCCTTCGCAGGCTGGAACATGGTTGCTTCCATCGGCTCCTATATCGGTGCTGCCGGTGCGATCCTGTTCCTCGTGGTCATTGCCGAGGCCTTCATCGCCAAACGCCGCGCGGCTGACAATCCGTATGGTGAAGGTGCGACGACGCTTGAATGGCAGGTATCCTCGCCGCCGCCCTATCACACCTTCGACGAACTGCCGAAGGTCAAGTAAGGCCGCTGTGACCGATCAACCCTCACTGGCTGGAGCCGATGGCAATAACATCTAACCAGAACGCAAATGCGACGACCGACGGGCTGTATGGCCCGTCGGTTGCTGATTTCTGGCAGCTTCTGAAGCCGCGGGTGATGAGCCTTGTCATCTTCACCGGCTTTGTGGGGATGTTCCTCGCGCCGGGCGATCTGCATCCGCTGCTGTTCGTGATTTCGCTGTTCGCCATCGCCGCCGGTGCCGGCGCGTCAGGGGCGATCAACCAGTGGTATGACCGCGACATCGACGCTGTGATGGAACGCACGCGCGGCCGGCCCGTGCCGTCGGGCGCAGTGGAGCCTGCCGAGGCGCTGAGCTTCGGGCTTGTCATCTCGACGCTGTCGGTGCTGCTTCTGGGGCTGGCTTCGAACTGGCTTGCCGCCGGGCTGCTGGCCTTCACCATTTTCTTCTACGGTGTCATCTACACCATCTGGCTGAAGCGCAGCACGCCGCAGAACATCGTCATTGGCGGGGCCGCCGGCGCGTTGCCGCCGGTGATTGGCTGGGCCGCCGTGACCGGCGCCCTGTCGATGGAACCGCTCATCCTGTTCGCCGTCATCTTCATGTGGACACCGCCGCATTTCTGGGCGCTGGCGCTGTTCCGCAATGATGATTATGTGCGCGCCGGGGTGCCGATGATGCCGGTGGTCGCCGGTGCGGCGGAAACCCGCCGGCAGATCCTGATCTATGCGCTCCTTCTCGCCCCGCTGGCGCTGGCGCCGGCGCTGATCGGCATGACCTCGGTGGCTTATGGCATCCTCACTGCGGCGCTTGGCGTCAATTTCATCCGCCTGTCCTGGATCCTGTATCGGCGCCCTGATGATGCGGCAGCAAGGCGTCTCTTCGCCTTTTCCATCCTCTATCTGTTCCTGCTCTTCCTCGGGCTGGTCATTGATCGGCTGCTGGTAAGCGGCGGCGTCCTGGCGGTGCTGTGATGGCTGAACGTCAACAACCGAAAACGGCCGATGAAATGGTGCAGATGCGCCGCACCCGCAACCGCGCGCTGCTTGGTGCGATTGCCGGGCTGTGTGTCCTGTTCTTTGTGCTGACCATCGTCAGGATGGGAGGTGCCGGATGACCGGTCCTGCCATCACGCCCACCGCTGCGCCGCAGGATGGCAACCGCCGGCTGCTGGCGATTCTGGCGATTGTGGTTGGCGGTATGCTCGGGCTTGCCTATGCCTCGGTGCCGCTCTATCAGCTTTTCTGTCAGGTGACGGGCTATGGTGGCACCACCCAGGTGACATTGACACAAGCGGAAACCGTGGTCCCGAACCATCCGGTGAAGGTGCGCTTTGATGCCAATATCAGCCGCGATCTGAACTGGCGGTTCGAGGCGGTCGATGCGCCGGTGACGCTGAATCCCGGCGAAGAGGTGCTGATCAATTATCGCGCGACCAACCTTGGGAGCGCGCCGTCGACCGGCACGTCGACCTATAATGTTACGCCGGTCAAGGCCGGGCCGCATTTCATGAAGATCGACTGTTTCTGCTTTATCGAGCAGACGCTGCAGCCGGGCGAGTCGGTGCTGATGCCGGTGCGGTTCTACATCGACCCGGAAATCGTCGCTGACAGCAACACAAGTGATATCGACGAAATCATTTTGTCATATACATTCTTTCCGGTGCTTGGTGCCGGGAAGGCCGAGAATACTTGATCAGGGAGAGGTGGTGTCGTCCATGCGGCACCAGATTGAGAGGAGACAATCATGAGCGGTGCAAACAAACACCCCTATCACCTCGTTGAGGCGAGCCCCTGGCCCGCCGTGGGCGCGGCTGCGGCCTTTACGGCGGCCATTGGCGGCGTCATGTTCATGCATGAGGTCGCGCATGGCGTTACCGTTCTGGCGATCGGTATGGCGCTGGTGCTGGCGACGATGTTCATGTGGTGGCGCGACATCATTCGCGAGGCCGAGTATCAGGGCCACCACACCCCGATCGTGCAGATCGGCATGCGTTACGGGATGATGCTGTTCATCGCCTCCGAGGTGATGTTCTTCGTGGCGTTCTTCTGGGCCTTTTTCGACCGGGCGCTGTTCCCGATGGATGGTGTCTGGCCGCCTGAAGGTATCGAGACCTTCAACCCGTTCGACCTGCCACTGATCAACACACTGGTGTTGTTGCTGTCCGGATGCACGGTGACCTGGGCGCACCACGCGCTGCAGCATGGCAACCGGCGCGACTTCATGAACGGCCTTGGCATAACGGTCATTCTTGGCATGCTGTTCACTGGTCTGCAGGCGCTTGAATACAGCCATGCGCCGTTTGGCTTCACTGACGGGATCTATCCTTCGGTGTTCTACATGGCCACCGGTTTTCATGGCTTCCATGTTGTTGTCGGCACCTGTTTCCTCGCTGTCTGCTGGCTTCGGGGCCGGGCTGGTCATTTTTCGACCGAACAGCATTTCGGCTTCGAGGCGGCCGCCTGGTACTGGCACTTTGTTGACGTTGTCTGGCTGTTCCTGTTCGCCGCTGTATAT
Organism: Puniceispirillaceae bacterium (SeqCode); assembly: GCA_965658285.1. GTDB lineage: Bacteria > Pseudomonadota > Alphaproteobacteria > Puniceispirillales > Puniceispirillaceae > UBA8309. The sequence goes on from CBFHRT010000014.1 coordinate 12,565, forward strand.
TGGTGGGGCGGATAATCAGGCTGATGCCGCCGCGGCGGCGGCATCGCACAATTTCACGGGGAGGGGGCGCTTTTCACGGGCGCTCCCTTTTCATTGGTGCTAATCAGAAAGCACTTTCAACACGGGTATATCGATGAAATTTCGTCCGCTCCTATGGCCCACTGTCGTCGCGCTTCCGGCGCTGATCGTCCTGCTTGCGCTTGGCACTTGGCAGGTGCAGCGGCTGGAATGGAAGAACCAGTTGATCCATGATTTCGAAACCCGCGCCACCGCCGATGCGATTGAATTGCCGGTTGGTAGCATTGCGCCCGAGATGGAATTTCGCCGCCTGTCGCTGACCGGCGAATTCGACCATGACCGTGAAATCTTCCTGACCGGCCGCAGCTATGAGGGCAATGCCGGATTCCACATCGTGACGCCGTTCCGCCTGACCGACGGGCGGATCATTCTGATCAATCGCGGCTGGGTATCGGAATCCTACCGTGATCCGGCAAAGCGCAGCTTTACCCTTGTCGAAGGCGAGACCAATGTGGCCGCCATTCTCCGCTTCCCGGCGAAAAAGGGATATTTCGTGCCTGAGAACGAGCCTGAGAACGGGTTCTGGTTTACCCTTGTGCCGGCGCAGATGGTCGCCCATCTCGGGCTCGGTGACGCTGCTGAGAGCGATATCTATGCCGCGGCGCTGCGCACATCCGACAGGATTTCGCTGCCGATCGGGGCAAAGACGGAAACCAACCTTCGCAACTCGCATCTTGGCTATGCCATCACCTGGTATGGAATTGCCTGCGCGCTGATCGGTGTCTATGCCGTCTTTCATCACCAGTGCGGGCGTTTGAGTTTTGGCGCCCGCGGCGTTGCCAGGGACGAATAGGAGCCTGCGGATGCAATATATCAGCACCAGAGGACAGGACGGGCCGCTTGGCTATGAGGCGGCGCTTCTCAGCGGTCTGGCGCGTGATGGTGGGCTGTACCTGCCGACAGATTACCCGCAATTCACCGCCGACGAGATCCGTGACATGGCCGGCCTGTCCTATGCCGCGCTGGCCGGCAGGATCATGGCACGCTTCACCGATGGCGAGATTGCCGAGGCCGAGCTGACGGCGATGGCGGGTGAAGCCTATGCCGATTTCACCGACCCCGAGATCGCGCCGCTCCGCGCGCTGAATGACCGGATCCATGTGATGGAGCTGTTTCACGGCCCGACAATCGCCTTCAAGGACTATGCGATGCAGTTCCTGTCGCGTGCTTTTGACCGGGCACTTCGCTCGGCCGGGCGACAGGCGGTGATCCTTGGCGCGACAAGTGGCGATACCGGCTCGGCTGCGCTGGAGGCTTTCAAGGGGCGTGAGGCTGTCGACATCTTCATCCTGTTCCCCGAGGGGCGAGTCTCGCCGGTGCAGCAGCGCCAGATGACCTCGGTCATCGCCGCCGGCGCGCATGCGGTCGCGGTGGCGGGCGATTTCGATGATTGCCAGGCCATCGTCAAGACGCTGTTCAACGATCATTCGTTCCGCGACGAGGTCAATCTGTCAGCCGTCAATTCGATCAACTGGGCAAGGCTGATGCCGCAGATTGTCTATTACTTCAAGGCGGCGCTGGCGCTTGGCGCGCCGGACCAGCCTGTTGCCTTCTCGGTTCCGACAGGCAATTTCGGCAATGTCTTTGCCGGTTATGTGGCGAGGCGAATGGGGTTGCCGATCGAGCGTCTGATCATCGCCTCGAACCGCAATGACATTCTGACACGCTTCTTCGAGGATGGCGCGATGCAGCGCGAGACGGTGACGCCGTCGCTCAGCCCGTCAATGGACATCCAGGTATCGAGCAATTTCGAGCGTCTATTGTTTGAGCTGATGGATCGTGACGGCGCTGCCGTGGCTGAGATCATGGCGCGCTTTGCCGAAACCGGCAATTTCGCCCTGCCGGCACAGGCCATGCAGGCGGCACGCGCCACATTCGCGGCCTACCGGCTGGATGACGCTGGCACCATTGCCGAGATCGCGGCAAGCGCGGCAGAAGGCATGCTGCTCGACCCGCACAGCGCGGTCGGGGTGTCGGCGGCCCGCCGTGCCGTTGCAGATGGCACAGTCGGAGGTTCCACGCCCGTAATCGCCCTTGCCTGCGCACACCCGGCAAAATTTCAGGCCGCCGTGACCCGTGCCACCGGCAATGAGCCTGCCTTGCCGCCGCATCTTGCCGATCTGATGTCGCGCGAGGAGGCCATGCAGCAAGCGCCGGCGACGGCGGCGGCTGTGCGTGAATTGATCCTGGCCAAGCGGAGAGCGGCATGAGACGCGGTGAACTGACAACACTTCCCAGCGGCCTTCGTGTCGCCAGCCGGTCGCTTGCGCAGGCGCAGAGCCTGTCGGTCGGGATCTGGGTGAATGCCGGTGCGCGTGACGAGCGTGACAGCGAGATGGGTATCGCGCACATGCTGGAACATATGGCGTTCAAGGGTACGAAACGCCGGTCGGCGCGTGATATCGCCACCGAAGTTGAGAATGTCGGCGGCTATATGAACGCCCATACCAGCCGCGAGGAAACGGCCTATTATCTGCGCCTTCTTCCCGAACATCTTGATATGGGGATCGACATCCTTGCCGATATCCTGACCGAACCGACGATGCCGGATGAGGAAATCGAGCGTGAGCGCGGCGTCATCATTCAGGAAATCGGTCAGTCGCAGGACACGCCTGACGATATCGTGTTCGACATGTTTGCCCGTGCTTCATATGGCGAACACACGCTTGGCCGCCCGATTCTCGGATCAATTGACAGCGTCAGTGGCTTTTCACGCGACAATCTGCGCGGCTTCATGTCCCGCCATTATGGCGCCGGGCAGATGCTGGTTACCGCATCAGGAGCGATCGGACATGATGATTTCGTAAGGCGCGTCGAACAACGGCTTGGCCATCTTGCCACTGCCGAGGACACACGGCGCCACGCGCCGGCGTGGCTTGGCGGACGCCATATCGAGACACGCGATCTTGAACAGACGCATCTTGTGATCGGTCTGCCAAGCTTTGGCGCCCGCGATGATCGCCGGTTTGCGCTGATGGTGCTGTCGACGCTGTTTGGTGGCGGTATGTCCTCGCGCCTGTTTCAGGAGGTGCGCGAGAAGCGCGGCCTCTGCTATTCGATTTTTTCCTTCGCCAGCATGTATTCGGATAGCGGCCATTTTGGCGTCTATGCCGGCACCTCGGCTGAACAGGCCGATGAGATGCTGACAGTCACCGCACAGCAGCTTGCCGAACTGGCAGCGAATGTCGGCGAGGATGAGGTCAGCCGGGCCAAGGCGCAGCTTCGCGCCTCGCTGGTGATGGCGCGGGAATCCGTGTCCGGATGCGGGGATGCGCTGGCGCGGCAGATCATGCTGTTTGGCGCGCCGGTGGATGATGCCGAATTGCTGGACCAGATCGCCGCCGTGGATGCCGAATCGGTGCGCAGCGTTGCCGCCGACCTTATCGGCGGCGGACAGCCGGCCATCGCCGCCATTGGCCCGCAATCATCGGTTATGGAAAATGACCGGCTTGCCAGCCTGCTTGCCGGCGGGGTGGCCTGATCAGGCGCTGCCCGTCGTGCCGGCAAAGAACCCCGGGTCGATGCCAAGCGCCTCGAAGCTGTGCGCCCACAGCGTATCCCGGTCGTGATCAAAAACAAGTTCGGCCGAGGCCGGCAGGCTGAGCCAGACATTCTCGGCCAGTTCACGGTCAAGCTGACCGGCGCTCCAACCGGCGCATCCAAGCGAGACAATCGACTGTGCCGGGCCAACCCCCTCGGTGATGTCACGCAGGATGTCGATGCTGGCGGTCAGGCCGATTTCATGGGTGACCTCCATGCTTTCAGGCAACATATGATCCTGGCTGTGCAGGACAAAGCCGCGATTGCCATCGACCGGGCCACCGATATGCACCGGGTTGCTGGCGCAGAAACGCGCCGCGCCAATATCCAGCTTTTCATAAAGGTCGCCCAGATTCAGCCGTGATGCCGTCTTGTTGATTACCAGACCCATCGCCGATTCCGGATCGTGGTGACACATCAGGATGACGGTTTTTTCAAATCGCTCGTCACCGATATGCGGGCTGGCAACAAGAAGTTGACCCTGCAGCGAGGACAGCGCCTGCTGTTCACTGCCGTCCTGCCGTGGTGATTGCGCCTGTTCGTAGGATTTCCTATGTTGCGTCATTCCATACCCTATGCAGGAAAAACCTGCTGGGTAAAGCTTCATCATGCCGCGGATGAGCCACCAGCGTCACATCGCCTTCGAGGAAAGCAGTTACCGCATGGCAACCAGCCACCCAACCGCCGCCAGACACCTGATCATCGGTATTCTTGCCGTCATCGCCGGTCTCATGGCGAGTTTTTCGGTCGGTCTGGCTGGCGCGCGCGCGGCCGAGTCGGGGTGGATTGGCGACCCGCAGATCGGCGAGGCGCGGCTTATCTCGGCGGTCACGGCAACAGGCGACCTCGATACGGTGCCGCTTGCCATCGAATTCACTCTGGCTGCCGGCTGGAAGCTGTATTGGCGGACCCCCGGTGAGGCTGGTCTCGCCCCGAACATCGACTTGTCGGCGAGTCCAACCCCCGATCTGGCCGGGCGTATCAGCTGGCCACTGCCAAAGCGTTTTGATGCTTTCGGATTTGATAATTTCGGCTATGCCAATGAGGTGATCCTGCCGTTGGAGCTTGCCGGTCATGTGGCGGGCACGCCGGTGCAGATCATTGCCGATCTTGACGCTCTGGTATGTTCGGACATCTGCGTGCCGTTTGGGGGCCGGCTGGAGATGACGCTTCCGGCTGGCCCGGCCCTGGCCAGCCCGCACGCACAAGCGATGGCGCAATATATCGCCATGGTGCCGCGTCCGGCTACAGGCGAGGACGGGATCAGCGCCAGCGGCCCGTCACTGCGTCCGGTGCGCGTCGAGGCACGGCCCGACGGTCTCTATATCAGGCTGGCGGACGGCACGCCGCCGATAGCCGATATCTTTGTCGAGGCGCAGGATGATGTTGCCTTCAAGGCGCCGGAGCCTTCACAGGATGGCATGTTCCTTCGGGCGGTGCCGGCCGACAAGCTGGCATTCGGTCCCGCACCTGTCACACTGACGATCAGCGCGCCGCCGGAAATGGCCGAATTCCGAGTCATGGTGGCATCGGCAGGTGAGGCGGCGGATACCATTGCCCCACATGACGGCCTGTCATGGCGCATCATCGCGCTGGCACTTCTTGGCGGGTTGATTCTGAATCTGATGCCCTGTGTGCTGCCGGTGCTGGCGCTGAAGCTTGCCGCCGTTCTGGATGCGGTGGGCGCGCCGCGCCGCGAGCTACGCCTGCGGTTTCTGGCCGGTGCGGCAGGGATTCTGACAAGCTTTGCCATTCTGGCTGCTGGCCTTGCAGTGCTGCGGCTTGCCGGCGGGACGGTCGGATGGGGCATCCAGTTCCAGAACCCGGTCTTTCTTGTCGTGATGATGGTCATGCTCGGCGTGTTTGCGCTCAGCCTGGTCGATCTCGTGATGATACCGGTGCCGCGTTTCGTGCAGGGTCTTGCCGGTGGCGTGCAGGGTGGGTCGCGCGCCTATCGTGGTGATTTCATGGCCGGGATGCTGGCGACGGTGCTGGCGACGCCCTGTTCGGCGCCGTTTGTCGGCACAGCGGTGGCGGTCGCGCTGTCAGGCAGCATGCTGGACCTTTTCGGGATTTTCATTGCGCTGGGTCTTGGTCTTGCAAGCCCGTGGATTGCGGTAGCGGCACAACCGTCGCTTGTCGGCGTCCTGCCGCGCCCCGGCCCGTGGATGCCGTGGCTGAAACGCGGCCTTGCGCTGCTGTTGCTGGGAACGATGATCTGGCTTGGCAGCGTTCTTCTGACGCTGCTTGGCGCGCCGCCCGCCGCAACCGTTGCGGATGGCGAGACGCGGTGGGGTGTGTGGAGCCCGGCGGCGGTCTCGACAAGCCTCGATGAGGGACGGCCGGTGTTTGTCGATGTGACAGCCGACTGGTGCGTGACCTGCAAGGCGAACAAGGCGCTGGTGCTTGACCGGCAGCCTGTCGCCGCGGTGATGGTAGCGGCATCGGCCGCGAACAGTTTGACGCTTCTTCGCGCTGACTGGACAAGGCCTGATGATGAGATTGCCACCTTTCTGGCCTCGTACGGACGTTACGGCATTCCCTTCAATGTCATCCTTCGGCCGGATGGGAAACCGCCGATCATCCTTCCTGAGCTTTTGAGCGATGATGCCGTGCTGACCGCCCTTGAAAACGCGGGCGTGGTCGCCAAATAGATGGGGCGGTGCCGGTTCCGGCGCCGACCATCAGAACTGACTTCCAGGACCAACAAAATCATGACCAATGAACCCGGGACCATTGAACCCGGTCAGCCGATCCCGCAGGCGACCGTCCAGATCAAGACCGAAGACGGCATCGACGCCCATGAAACGGCCGACTATTTCGCCAGTGGGCGCACTGTGATGTTTGCGCTGCCGGGGGCCTTCACCGCCACCTGTTCGGCCAAGCATTTGCCGGAATTCGTTGACCGGGCGGATGATCTGAAGGCCGCCGGCATCGATCGGATTGCCTGTCTGGCAGTCAATGACGCGCATGTTCTGAAGGCCTGGGGCGACCAGCACGGCACGCCCGGCAAGATCGACATGCTTGCCGACCCGCATGCCGAATTTGCCCGTGCGCTCGGGATCGCCGTCCATATGGGGGCCATCCTTGGCGAGCGTGCGACGCGCTGTGCGATGATCATCGATGATGGGGTTCTGACCGAGATCATGATGGAAGAGGTTGGCGCCTACGAGGTGTCCAGCCCGGCGCATGTTCTGACGAAAATCTAGCCGTTCTTGCCGGCAAGGTCGGTGGCGGCGGCGCGGGCCAGCTCGTCGCACCGCTCATTCAGTTCATTGCCGGCATGGCCCTTGACCCAATGCCAGTCGATCCGGTGACGCTGCACCGCCTCGTCGAGTGCCTGCCACAGATCCTGGTTCATCACCGGTTTCTTGGCGGCGGTACGCCATCCATTGGCCTTCCAACGGGGCATCCAGTCGGTGACACCCTGCATGACATATTTGCTGTCGGTGTGGAGGTCGATCTCCATCGGACGATTCAACGCGTTCAGCCCCTCGATGGCAGCCTGCAGTTCCATGCGGTTATTGGTTGTATCCGGCATCGCGCCGCTGAGTTCGCGTGTCTCATCGCGCCATTGCAGGATCGCGGCCCATCCTCCCGGACCGGGGTTGTTGAGGCATGATCCGTCGGTATGAAGTGTCACCCTGTCTGCCATGCCGCCGTTCCTAGAGCCCGATGCCATAGGCGGTGGTTCCCGATACGGACTGGTGAAACCGCAGGATGCCCCAATATTCCATCGGGTCCTTCGGGCTGACCAGCGCGTCTGCCGGCGTGTGGATCCAGTCATAGAGGCGGGTCAGGAAAAACCGCATCGCCGAGCCGGCCGCAAGGATAGGAATGGCCTCTATTTCAGCCTCGCTGAGAGGGCGTACCGACTGGTAACCCTTCAGCATGGCACGCGATTTCGTCAGGTTGAAGCTGCCATCGGGCTCAAAGCACCAGCTGTTCATACATATGCCCAGGTCATAGGCAAGGATGTCATCACAGGCGAAATAGAAGTCGATCACACCGGTCAGCCTGTCGCCGATAAACAGCACATTGTTCGGAAACAGGTCGGCATGGATCACACCTGTCGGCAGGCCGCTCGGCCACCCTGCAAGGATGGTGTCGAGGCGATCTCTGATGGCGTCCTGCATGCCGTCACCAACCACATCCGCCCTGTCGCCGATCGAGTCCAGCAGGGGCTGCCATGCCTCCGGCCCCAGCGCATTCGGCCGGCGACGGGTCACCGGTACGCAATTGAGATGCATATGCGCCAGCGTCCGGCCAAGCTCGGCGCATTTCTCGCGGTTCGGATAGCGGCTCCAGGTGCCATCAAGGAAGGTGAAGATGGCGCATGGCCGGCCGGCAAGTTCCTGCAGGATGGTGCCGTCGCGTGCCGGCACGGGCAACGGGCAGGTGAGGCCGGACGTCGCCAGAACCTCCATAACCTCGATGAAGAAGGGCAGGTCCGAACGTTCGACCCGCTTTTCATAGAGTGTCAGGATATAATGCGCACGGTCGGTTCGCAGCAGATAGTTGGAATTCTCGACTCCCTCGGCGATACCGGCAAAGCTGAGCACCGTGCCAAGGTCATAGGCCTCGAGGAAGGCGCCAAGCGCGGCATCATCAACATTCGTATAGACCGCCATGAAGCGACTAGACCCCGTCGGACAGGATGCTGGGAAGCTTGAAGGTGAGTGTTTCCTCGACGAGCGCGTCCTCATCGAGCTGCAGATCGTAACGCGAACGCATCTCGTTAATGATTTCCATGACCAGACTTTCCGGTGCCGAGGCGCCGGCTGACAGCCCGATATGCGTCGCCGCGTCGATTTCCGCCCAGTCGATGGCCCGGCAATCCGCAACAAGCCGACCGTTCCGTGCGCCGGCCCGCAGCGCCACCTCGACAAGCCGCTGGGAATTCGATGAGTTCTCAGCCCCGACCACCAGCATGATGTCGCACTTCTCGGCGATATGCTTTACCGCGTTCTGGCGGTTGGTTGTGGCATAGCAGATATCCTCGCCACGCGGGCCGGTGATCTCGGGAAAGCGGAATTGCAGGATCGATATGATGTCAGCCGTGTCGTCGACCGACAATGTGGTCTGGGTCGCAAAGGCAAGGTCGGCATCGGCCGGCGGGATGACATTGCGTGCATCCTCCGCTGTTTCGATCAGGGTCATCTCGCCAGGTTCCACCTGGCCCATCGTGCCCTCAACCTCTGGATGGCCGGCATGGCCGATCAACAGGATATGCCGTTTCTGACCCGCATGGCGGCGCGCCTCGACATGCACCTTGGTGACGAGCGGGCAGGTGGCATCAACCGCGATCATCCTGCGTTGATCCGCCTCCTCGACGACGGCGCGGGCAACGCCATGCGCCGAAAACACGACAGGCGCGCCTTCCGGGACCTCGTCAAGCTCCTCGACGAATACCGCCCCCTGCGCGGCAAGGCCGTCGACGACGGTGCGGTTGTGAACGATCTCGTGACGGACATAGACCGGGGCGCCGAATTTCTCCAGCGCCACTTCGACGATCCGGACCGCGCGGTCCACGCCAGCGCAAAAGCCCCGTGGCGCGGCCAGATGCAGAAATTTACGGTCTTGCAAAGCGGTCGTATCCATGCGCTTGTTCTTGCGCGATTACGCGCCAGAGGTCAATTGCTGTTGTCGGAAAAAGCAGATAGGATGCCGCCATGAAACGCCGCATTATAAACCGCTTTTTGGCCGCATCGCCCCTCCTTGTTACAGCTGCATTGCTGGCAGGATGTGCCGGTGATCCGGATTATGTGAAATGCCCTGAGCTGACAGCGCCGGAGGAAGGCGCCGAGGCGTTCATGAGGATCGATGAGACTGGCGAGATCGTCAATGCGCGGTTGAACGGTGTTCGGGCCCTCTGCGAGAAGGTCGGCGATGACGGCATTTCGATGGAGCTGTCTGTTGGCTTGAAGATCAAGCGGCTGAGCGCCGAGGCCTATCCGACCGGTGTCGTGCAGGTCAATGTTGTCGGGCTTGTTGCCGAGGGCGACAAGATTGTCAGCAGCGAGCCACCGATCAGGTACAAGGCGGGCTTCCGCAAGGGCCAGCGGCTGATGTATCCGGTGGTTGATTACGACGTTACGGTGAAGGAAGGCCAGCGGCTTATCCTCAGCCTCGTCCCGGGTCTCTAGGCCACCCTTTCGCCGCCGCGTCTCACAAAGTCATACGAAAAAGGGGTACACCGCAGCGTACCCCTGATTGTTTGAGACCTGAGGAGGCCCTGTCTAGTTCAGCTTCTCGATTTCAGCGGCCGAGTCATCGATCAGAGCCAGGCCGGACTTGTCATCCAGCTTCGATGTGATGATCTGTGCGGCCGACGCAATCGCCAGTGTGGCGGCCTTGTCGCGAAGCTCACTCACCAGTGCGGCCTCGGCGGCCTTGATCTTCGCCGTTGCCTGCTGTTCGCGACGCTTGATCGTCTCCTCGGCAGCCTTTTCGGCATTCTCGCGAATCCGCTCGGCGGTGACCTCGGCCGTCTTCAGGATGGCCTTGGCTTCCTCGGCGGCTTCACGATGCAGACGCTGGAACTGGTGGAGCTCGTCAAGAGCCTCCTCACGAAGCGCGCGCGCCTCATCCAGTTCGGTGCGGATCTTTGCCGAGCGCTCATCAAGCATACCCGACAGGACGGCACCGGCTTTTTTCCACACCAGGGCGACGAAGGCGATAAAGCCAGCGGCTACCCAGACGGATTCCATGACGATGCCTTCCATCACCCAGCCTCCTGCGCGACCATGGTCTTGGCCACTGCCTTCACGGCTTTGTCAGCCTGTGCCTTTGTCGGTTTGACGCCGGCAATTTGGGTCGCGGCCTCGATAGCCGCCTCGGCGGCAATGGCTGTCAGATTGCTTTCGGCCTCGGCGCGAGCCTCGGCGAGAGCGGTTTCCGCCTTGCCGATCTTGGTCGCCATTCTCTTGGCGGCCTTTTTCTCGGCGGCTTCGGCCTTTGCCTGTGCCTCGCCTGCTGCTGTCCGTGCGAACTCGGCGGCTTCGTTGCGGGCCTTTTCGAGATTTGCCTCATAGTCGGCGCGAGACTGCGCCGCCTCGTTGCTGGCCTCGCGAGCCCGGGTCAGGTCTTCGTCGAGGCGCGAGCGGCGCTCTTCCAGAACCGATCCGATGCGGGGCGTCACAACCCGTGCCATGAAGACGTACCCGATTGCGAAGATGACAACCAGCCAGAACAGCTGTGATGGCCAGGTGGCGACCTTAAGCTGCGGCAAGCCGGGCTCGCCACCAGCCGCATAGGCGGCCGATGTGGCTGATACCATCATTGCAACGAGGGCGGTACGTGCCCATGCGTGCACTCTTCCCATGCCAGTCTCCTTGATGGGAACCGGCGCCGGGACAGTGCCCGGCACCGGTGCCATATTCGGGTCCGGAATACCGGCCTAGAGGGCGAACAGAAGCAGCAGCGCAACAACCAGTGCGAACAGTGCGATAGCTTCAGTCAGGGCGAAGCCCAGAATGCCGATGCCGAACACTTCGCCGCGGGCTGCAGGATTGCGGGC
>CBFHRT010000015.1:0-23135 GCA_965658285.1 Puniceispirillaceae bacterium (SeqCode)
TGCATCGACTTGCCGGCATCCTGTTCCAGATGCAGACGTTCGATCCCGATCTCGCGGGTCGTGCCGTCCGGCATGTCGAGACGCAGCATCCCCTCGCCGACGATCGGCTGCTTGAACTGGCTGATCTGATAGCCCTGCGGCAGGTCGGCGTAGAAATAATTCTTCCGGTCGAACACGCTGACAAGATTGATCTCGGCCTTCAGACCAAGCCCGGTGCGGATTGCCTGGCGAACGCATTCCTGGTTGATCACCGGCAACATGCCCGGCATCGCCGCGTCGACCAGCGATACATTGGCGTTCGGGTCGGCACCGAACGCTGTCGGCGCGCCGGAAAACAGCTTGGCGTTCGAGGCCACCTGGGCATGAACCTCAAGCCCGATGACAACTTCCCATTCGCCGGTACGGCCCTCGACAAGATTGCTCATGACGCCCCTCCCGCGCGGCGTTGCGGCGTCGCGCTGAACGCGGCCGCGTCCTCGATCACACGGCCGATGCTGTACAGGCTTGCCTCATCGAACGGACGTCCGAGAATCTGCAGACCCAGCGGCAGGCCATCACTGTTCAGCCCTGCCGGCAGCGCCATGCCAGGCAACCCGGCAAGGTTGGCGGGCACGGTGAAGACATCGTTCAGATAGTTGGTGACCGGGTCATCGACCTTGCGCCCGACCGGAAAGGCAGCGGTCGGCGTTGCCGGTGTCAGAATGGCGTCAACGGTCTCGAAGGCGGTGTCGAAATCCTGCTTGATCAGGCGGCGGACCTTCTGCGCCTTCAGATAATAGGCATCATAATAGCCGGCCGAAAGAACATAGGTGCCGATCAGGATGCGGCGCTGCACCTCCTCGCCAAAGCCGGCGGCACGCGTCTCGGCATACATCTCGTCAAGCGAATCCGCCTCGACGCGCAGCCCGTAGCGGACGCCGTCATAACGGGCCAGATTCGATGACGCCTCGGCCGGCGCGATGATGTAATAGGCAGGGAGCGCGTATTTCGTGTGCGGCAGCGAAATCTCGACAAGCTCGGCGCCGGCATCACGAAGCCAGGTCTGCCCCTGCTCCCACAGCGCGACAACCTCGCTGTCCATACCATCCATCACATATTCCGACGGCACGCCGATCTTCATCCCCTTGACGCCCTTGTCGAGCGCCGCCATCAGGTCGGGAAGCGGAACATCGGCAGAGGTGGAATCCTTGGCGTCATGGCCTGCCATCGCCTGCATCATCAGCGCATTGTCGGCGACGGTGCGGCTGAACGGCCCGGCCTGGTCCAGCGAACTGGCGAAGGCGACGATGCCCCAGCGCGAACAGCGCCCGTAGGTCGGCTTCATCCCGACAATGCCGCAGAACGCCGCCGGCTGGCGGATCGACCCGCCAGTATCGGTTCCCGTCGCCAGCAATGCCGCCCGCGCGGCCACGGCCGAGGCTGAACCGCCGGAAGACCCCCCCGGCACCAGATCGACATCGTCGGCGCCCTGCCACGGGTTGATGGCCGGGCCAAAGGCGCTTGTCTCGTTGCCGGACCCCATCGCGAATTCATCACAGTTCAGCTTGCCGAGCATCACCCCGCCCTCGCGCCACAGATTGGCGGTGACGGTGCTTTCATAGGTCGGTGTGAAGCCTTCCAGAATGCGCGAACAGGCGGTGCTGGCAACGCCCGCGGTGCAGAACAAATCCTTGACCCCGACCGGAATACCCTCGATCAGCCCGGCCTCGCCGGAGGAGATCCTGGCCTGCGAGGCCGCCGCCATTTCCAGCGCACGGTCGGCGGTGACGGCCACGTAATTGTTCAGCGGTGCCGTCTCCTCGACAGCGCCAAGATAGGCCGTGGTCAGTTCGGGCGCGGAAATCTCGCCAGCGTCGAGCGCGGCGCGCGCCGCAACGGCGCTCAGTGACAGCAGATCGGACATCACTCGACCACCTTTGGAACGACAAAAAACCCGCTGGCCGTCTCCGGCACATTGGCCAGAACCTCATCCACCCTGTTGCCGTCGCTGATCACATCGTCGCGGCGCGGCAACGAATGGCCGGTCACGCTGGCGATCGGCTCGACATTGTCAGTATCGACCTCGTTCAACTCCTCGATCCAGTCGAGGATGCCACTCAGTTCCGCCGACAGCTTTTCCTGCCGGTTCTCGGGGACATGGATACGTGCCAGCCGTGCGATACGTGCAACGGTACTCTTGTCAACCGACATGGTGCTGTGCTTTGTCCTGTTGCAGTGAAAACAAGGATGCATCTATCACCGCGCATGGCGATCTGCAAGCTCAACGATATGCCCACGTCGCTTTCATCGGGCCAGCGACTGCTTGGACTCGATGTCGGCAAGAAGACAATCGGGCTGGCCATTTCCGATTCCATGCTCAGCGTGGCAAGCCCGCTGAAAATCCTGTGGCGGAAGAAGTTCACCCCCGATGCCGAGGCGATGTTCGCGCTGTGCGATGATGAAGGCGTCGGCGGGCTTGTCATCGGCTGGCCAGTCAACATGGATGGCAGTGAAGGCCCACGCTGTGACGCGACACGCGATTTCGCCTACGCCCTGCTACGTATGCGCGACCTGCCGATCACCTTCCAGGATGAACGGCTGTCAACACAGGCGGTGGAATCGGCGATGCTGGAAGCCGACATGACACGGGCGCGTCGGGCGGTCAGGCGCGATGCGCTGGCAGCGGGCTGGATCCTGCAGTCCGCCCTCGACCGGATTCACGGCGCTGTTCCCGAAACAGGCTGATTTCCGCTGGACGTTGGCGGGCAACCGCGACTATAAGCTGGCTTTCATGACCGAAACGCGCGCATCCGGGCATGCCTCTTCCGGCGATATGCCTGCCAAAACCGCCCCGCCAGCCGGGCTGACATCCCGCCATCTTCTCGGGATTGAGGGGATGAACCCTCTCGAGATTACCGGCCTCATCGAGCGCGGCAATGTCTTTGCCGACATCATCCAGAATGACGGCAGGTTCGAACCACCATTGTCGGATGTGCTTCGGGGCCGCACCGTCCTCAATCTGTTTTTCGAGAATTCGACGCGAACCCGCGTGTCCTTTGAGCTGGCGGCGAAGAATCTCGGCGCGTCGGTTCTGAACATCAATGTGGCCGGATCATCGGTGAAGAAGGGCGAGACACTTCTTGATACCGCCACCACGCTGAACGCGATGCACCCGCATATTCTGGTGGTACGGCATAATTGCTCCGGCGCGGTGCAACTCCTCAGCCAGCATGTCGACGCCGTGGTGATCAATGCCGGTGACGGGCGTCATGAACATCCCACACAGGCGCTTCTGGACGCGCTGACGATCAAGCGCCGGGTTGGCCGGATCGAAGGTCTGAAGATCGCCATCTGCGGTGATATCGCCAATAGCCGCGTTGCGAGATCGAACATCCACCTGCTGTCGACCCTTGGCGCCGAGATCAGGCTTGTCTGTCCGTCAACGCTGTTGCCATCCGCCATCGACTGCATGGGTGTCGAAATCTTCACCGATCTCGAGGCCGGAATCGAAGGTGTCGATATCGTGATGATGCTGCGACTTCAGACAGAACGCATGGAAGGCACGGAAACGCCGTCACAGCGGGAATATTTCAACCTGTTCGGGCTTGACCGGAACAAGCTGATGCGGGCCGCGCCGCAGGCGCTGATCATGCATCCCGGACCGATGAATCGCGGGGTGGAGATCGACTCCGCCACCGCCGATGATGTCGAAAAAAGCCTGATCCGCACGCAGGTGGAAATCGGTGTGGCCGCGCGGATGGCCTGTCTTGAGGCGCTTGTCGGCGGGGGCACGTCATGACCGACCTGCTGCTTCATAACGCGCGGATCCTCGATCCGGCGCAGGCGCGTGACGAAACCGGCTTTGTCGCCATCACCGGCGACGCCATTTCCGCTTCCGGCACGGGCACACCACCGTCTGAACTGCTTGCCGCCGCGGCGCGGACGTATGACTGTGCCGGTGCCTGTCTTGCGCCAGGGCTGATCGACATGCGGATGCAATCGGCCGATCCCGGAGCCGAGCATCTGGAAGACCTGGGGACATTGCTGCGGGCCGCCGCTTCAGGTGGCATCACCAGCATCGTCACGCTGCCCGATGCCAGCCCGGTAATCGATGATGCCAGCATGATCGATTCCCTCAGCCTTCGCGCCAACCGGATCGAGGGCGCGCGGCTGTTCCTGTACGGGGCCGCCACCCGCAAATTGAAGGGCAAGGCCATGGCCGAGCTTGGCCTGATGGCGGATGCCGGTGCCGTCGGCTTCGCGAATGGCACGCGTACGATCATGGACAGCCTGGTGATGCGGCGGGTGCTGTCCTATTGCGCCATGCTCGACCGGCCGTTCATCCAGCATTGCGAGGACCATAATCTGACCGCTGGAAGTGAGATGAACGAGGGCGAGACCTCGACCCGTCTTGGTCTGATCGGCGCACCGCTCGAGGCCGAGGCGATGATCATCGACCGCGACATGCATCTTGTCAGGCTCAGCGGCGCCCGCTACCACGCGGCGCACATCTCCACCCGCGCCGCCATTGACTCCATCCGCCGCGCCAAGGATGAGGGCCTGCCGGTCACAGCCGATACCGCACCGCCCTATTTCATGCTGAATGAGCTGTCGGTCAGCACTTATGACACGGCTTTCAAGCTGGCCCCGCCATTGCGCGCCGAGGATGACCGCCAGGCCATCATCGAAGCGCTGGCCGACGGCACCATCGATGCCATTGCCTCGGACCATATTCCGGTCGATGGCGATGCCAAGGCGCAGCCTTTCGGCCCGGCCCAGCCTGGTGCCTCGGGCCTCGACACGCTTCTTGCAATGACGCTGTCGCTGGTCCATCGCGAGCATCTGTCGCTGCTTCGGGCGATGGAACTTCTGAGCCTCGCCCCGGCCTCGATCCTCGACCTTGACGGCGGCTCGCTGAGCGAAGGTGCGGCGGCCGACCTTGTGCTGTTCGATCCGCAGGCAAGCTGGGTGGTCCGCGCCGCCGAATTTACCTCCAACTCGCGGGTGACGCCCTTTGAAGGGCTGCCCGTTCAGGGCCGCGTGCAGGCAAGCTGGGTTGGCGGCACACCGGTCTTCCAGCGCGGCTGATTGATCATGGCCGGCCCGCAACTCCTCCTCATAGCGGTGATGGCCTATCTGGCCGGGTCGGTGCCGTTCGGCCTGATTTTCACCCGCCTGGCCGGCAAGGGTGACATCCGCGCCGTTGGCAGCGGCAATATAGGCGCAACGAATGTGCTTCGCACCGGCAGCAAGGTGCTTGCATTGCTGACGCTGATCTTTGATGGTGGCAAGGGGGCGGCAGTCGCGCTTGGCGCGGCGCTTGTGACGTCGGATCCGCTGATCACCGGTGTTGCCGGCCTGATGGCGGTGGTCGGGCATTGCTTCCCGGTCTGGCTCAGGTTCCGTGGCGGCAAGGGCGTTGCCACCTGCGTTGCCACCTTTACCGCCTTCGATCCGTGGCTTGGCCTTGTCTTTGTGGCGCTCTGGCTAGGCACCGCCGCGCTGACCCGCTATTCGTCGCTGGCAGCGCTTGTCGCCACACTTGGATGCAGCGTCGCCGCGGTCATGCTGAAGCTGCCACCACCGATCATTGTCGCGGTAATCGCCATGAGCGCGCTTAGCTGGGCCCGCCACCATGCCAATATCGGCCGGCTTCTGACTGGCACGGAAAGCCGTATCGGCAAGAAATAGACCTTTCCGATAATACTCTTTGCGATAATCCGAAGGCGTTAATCATTCCTTCAGATTAATGCCTTATACCGGCGTTATGGACCGCGAGGAACAAATCGCCCATCTGCGGTTGATCCGCACGCCGAATATCGGCCCGATGACCTTCAGCCTCCTGTTGCAGCGCTATGGCAGTGCGACGGCGGCGCTCCGCGCGGTGCCGGATCTGGCCAAGCGTGGCGGACGGACACTGAAACCGACCGCACGGTCGGTGGCCGAGGCCGAGCTCGCGGCCAATGAGGCCGTTGGCGCGAGATTGCTGTTCAAGGGCGGGGATGATTATCCGGACCGGCTGGCGCAGTTTGACGACGCTCCGGCGGTGCTGTCGACAACTGGCGCGGTGCATCTTCTGAATCGACCCTGTGTCGGCATCGTCGGCGCTCGCAACGCCTCGATCAACGCGCAGCGGTTTGCGCAGAGCCTTGCCGATGAGCTGGTGGCCGAGGGGCATGTGGTGGTCTCCGGCCTCGCGCGGGGCATTGATGCGGCGGCGCATAATGGCGCGCTGGCTGGCGGCACGATTGCCGTCATCGCAGGCGGGATCGATATCCGCTATCCGCCGGAGAATGCCGAGTTGCAGGAAGCGATTGGCGAGACGGGCCTTGTCATTGCCGAGATGCCGCCCGGGACCCAGCCAACACCGCGGCATTTTCCGATCCGCAACCGCATCATCGGCAGCCTTGCGCTTGGCACCGTTGTTGTCGAGGCGGCGGAACGCTCCGGGTCGCTGATCACCGCGCGCGAGACGGCGGAACGTGGCGGTGAGGTCATGGCCGTGCCGGGATCGCCGCTCGACCCGCGTTCGGCTGGCTGCAACCATCTGATCCGCGAGGGGGCGACGCTGGTGCGCGGCACCGCCGACATTCTGGAATGCCTGTCACGCCCCGCCAGCGCCGACGCGCCCGACCCGCAGGACTGGCGGCAGGCCCGTCTTGCCCCCGGTCCGCAAGAGTCAATTGACCGCTGCCGTAGCGCCATTCTGAGCGCGCTGGGACCGGAAGGCACCGACATCGACGAGGTCATCAGATGGTGCGATGCCCCCACCGCAACGGTGCTGGCAGCCATTCTGGAACTGGAACTTGCAGGACGGATTACCCGCCATCATGGCAGCCGGGTCTCTCTGGTGCTCGGCACCTGAAAGCACGGCCTGCTGGTCGGTCGGGCTTTGACAAAACGCGAATTAGGTACTATCTGCGGGTTTCAGACAACAGGGCCGCTCATGAAACTCGTCATCGTCGAATCCCCCGCAAAAGCCAAAACCATCAATCGCTACCTTGGTGATGACTACCATGTTCTGGCCTCCTACGGGCATGTCTGCGACCTGCCAAGCAAGGATGGCTCGGTGCTTCCGGATGAGGATTTTGCCATGAAGTGGCAGGTCTCGAGTGGCTCGGAACGACATATCGGCGACATCACCAAGGCGCTGCGCGGGGCGGACAGGCTGATCCTCGCAACCGACCCCGACCGCGAAGGCGAGGCCATCAGCTGGCATGTCCTGGAACTTTTGCAAGATCGCAACCTGATCAAGGACAAGCCGGTCGAGCGGGTGGTCTTCAACGAGGTAACGAAAACCGCCATTCTCGCCGCGATGGCACAGCCACGCGCCCTCGACACCGAGCTGATCGACGCCTACCGCGCCCGCCGGGCGCTCGACTATCTGGTCGGGTTCTCGATCTCGCCGGTACTGTGGCGCAAGCTGCCGGGCGCGCGCTCGGCGGGGCGCGTGCAATCGGTGGCGCTGCGCCTGATCTGTGAACGTGAAGCCGCTATCGAAGCCTTCACGGCGCAGGAATACTGGACCGTTGAGGCCGAGCTTGGGAAGGCTGACGGCCGGAATTTCAAGGCACGGCTGACGCATCTCAACGGCAAGAAACTCGGCAAGCTCGATATCGGCACAGAGACCGACGCCATCGCCGCCGCCGCCGCCATCGAAGCCGAGGCGCTGCAGGTATCGGATATCCAGACCCGCCGCATCCGCGAAAACCCGAAGCCGCCCTTCACCACCTCGACGCTGCAGCAGGAAGCCTCACGCAAGCTCGGCTTTTCGGCCAGCCGGACCATGCAGATCGCGCAGCGCCTTTATGAAGGCATCAATATCGGCAGCGAGACCACCGGTCTGATCACCTATATGCGGACAGACGGTGTGCAGCTTGGCAGCGAGGCCATTGCCGGCGTCCGTGCCGAAATCGGCCAGCGGTTCGGCAACCGCTATCTTCCCGACACACCGCGCGTCTATCGCACCGCCGCCGCGAACGCGCAGGAGGCGCATGAGGCCATCCGACCAACCGACGCGTCGCGCACGCCGGATTCCATCCGTAACTTCCTCGATTACGATCAGGCGCGGCTCTATGACCTGATCTGGAAGCGCACCATCGCCAGCCAGATGCAGTCCGCCGAACTTGACCAGACCGCCATCGACATCACCAACCGCTCGCAGAGCGTGGTCATGCGGGCCAGCGGCCGGGTCGTTGTCTTCGACGGCTACCGGTCAGTCTATCAGGAGGGGCAGGATTCGGCCTCCGATCAGGTCGAGACCGACAAGGCCGATGACAGCGCCATCCTGCCGGCCGTCGACAAGGGTGAATCGCTGGCAACGCGCAAGGTGATGCCGGAACAGCATTTCACCCAGCCGCCACCACGTTTCACCGATGCCAGCCTTGTGAAGGCGATGGAGGAGCTGGGGATTGGCCGACCATCGACCTATGCCTCGATCATCCAGGTGCTTCAGGACCGCGATTATGTGGTCAAGGATCGTGGCAAGTTCATCCCCGAGGATCGCGGCCGCCTTGTCGTGACCTTCCTGAACAGCTTCTTCAGCCGCTATGTCGAATATGATTTCACAGCCAAGCTTGAGGGTCAGCTCGACGCGGTATCGGATGGCAAACTCGACTGGAAACAATTGCTGGCGCAGTTCTGGCGTGATTTCAAGACCGCCATCGACAGCACCAGCGAACTGACGATCACCAATGTGATCGATGTCCTTGATGAGGATCTTGGCCCGCATTTCTTCAAGAAGGATGATGCGGGCGAATTGATGCGAAGCTGCCCGAACTGCGCGGGTGGCAGGCTTGGCCTGCGGCTTGGCAAGTTCGGCGCCTTCATCGGCTGCTCGAACTATCCGGAATGCAAATTCACCCGCCAGCTAGTCACCAATGGCAAGGATGAAGAGGCCGAGGCCGGTGTCGTCGGTGACCGCCATCTTGGCGATGACACCGACAGCGGCCTGCCGG
The DNA here is from genome assembly GCA_965658285.1 of Puniceispirillaceae bacterium (SeqCode). GTDB lineage: Bacteria > Pseudomonadota > Alphaproteobacteria > Puniceispirillales > Puniceispirillaceae > UBA8309. Next base: position 8,937 of record CBFHRT010000015.1, read on the forward strand.
TCTATGTCCGCAACGGCCCTTACGGCCCCTATGTGCAGCTTGGCGACCCGGAGACGAAGAAGCCGAAACGATCCTCCTTCCCGAAAGGCATGTCGGCCGGCAGCATCGATCTTGAGAACGCGCTGAAGCTGTTGTCACTGCCGCGCGATGTCGGGGCGCATCCTGAAAGCGGCGACATGATTCAGGCTGGCCTGGGCCGCTATGGCCCCTATCTGAAATATCAGGGAAGCTTTACCAGCCTGAAGGATGGTGATGATCTTCTCGAGATCGGCCTGAACCGGGCCGTGGACCTGCTGGCGGAATCGGCAAAGAAGCGTGGCCGTCCACTTGGCGAGCACCCCAGCGGCGGCGAGGTGCATCTGAAGGCCGGGCGTTTCGGCCCCTATGTCGAGCATAACAAGCTTCGCGCCACCCTGCCGCGCGGCACCGACATGACCGAGGTCGATCTGGCACAGGCCATCACCCTGCTGGCCGAAAAGGCCGCACGGCCGACAACCAAGAAGAAGGCAGCGCGTGGCGGCGGCGCCCGCAAGAAAGGCGCCGCGAAGAAAGCTTCGGCCAAAAAGGCAGCCGCAAAGAAAGCCGCTTCGTGACCGGCGATCCACCGGCCGACGGGCTGCCCTCGGATAGTGCCATCCTCCAATTCATTGACGGGTGCGATAGCCCGCCTTCGGTAAAGGAGGTCGCGCGCGCCTTCAGCCTGCCACAGGAATCCCGCGCCCCGCTCAGACGCCGCCTGCGCGAACTTGCCGAACAGGGCCGGATCGCCAAACAACCCGGACGCCGCATTGCCGCCCCGGACCAGCTTCCCGAAGTGACAGTGCTGATTGTCCGCAAGATCGACCGTGACGGCACGCTGCTGGCCGTGCCGGCGAGCGAGACTTCGGGCCCGGCACCGTCCGTCAGACTGACAGCCGACAAGCGCGGTGGCCGCGCCGCGCGAGTCGGGCAACAGGTGCTGGCCCGTCTGAAGCGGATCAGCGGTGCCCGCTATGAGGGGCGTATCATCAGGGTTCTGGATTCGACGCCGCGCCGGTTGTTCGGAACCGTCGCCGCCGGGCGTGGTGGCCTGATCCTGCAGCAGGCGGAACGCGGCGGGCGCGACACCATCACGCTGGAGCGCAATGTCGATATGCCGGCCACCGAAGGCGACCTTGTCGAGGCCGAATTGCTGCCACGGCGCGGCTATATCGGCAAGACGGCGCGCATCATCGACAATCTGGGGCCGGCAGATGCGCCGGGGGCCTTCAGCGCCCTCGCCCTTGCCGAATTCGATATCCCGCATGTCTTTCCCGACGACGCCATTGCCGAGACCGACGGCCTGAAGGTGCCGGATTTGCATGGGCGCACCGACCTTCGCGACCGGCCCTTTGTGACCATCGACGGCGCCGATGCCCGTGATTTCGACGATGCCGTTCATGCCGAGCCACGTGGTGATGGCGGCTGGCAGGTCAGTGTGGCGATTGCCGATGTGGCGCATTACGTACGCCCGAAATCGGCACTGGATACCGAGGCGCGCCGGCGCGGCAATTCGGTCTATCTTCCCGACCGCGTGGTGCCGATGCTGCCCGAAGCGCTGTCAAACGATCTGTGTTCGCTGCGCCCGCATGAGCCACGCGCCGCGATGGTCGTCGAGATGGGTTTTGACGCCGCCGGGCAGATGACGGACTCCCGCTTCATGCGCGCGCTGATCCGGTCGGCAGCGCGGCTGACCTATGACAAGGTGCAGGCCTGGCATGAAGGGCAGACAAGCGCTGAAGACATCGGTGCCAGCGATGAATGGCTCAACAACCTGTTTGGCGCCTGGCAGGCGCTGGATGTGGCGCGGCAGGATCGCGCGCCGCTGGCCCTGAACCTGAAGGAGCGGCGCGTGCTGCTTGATGATGACGGGCTGCCGGCAGAGATCGTCCAGCGCGCGCAGAGCCAGTCACAGCGCCTGATTGAAGATTACATGATTGCCGCCAATGTCGCGGCGGCACAGGCGCTGATCCGCGCCAAACGACCTTGTGTTTTCCGGGTTCATGACCAGCCCGATCCCGACCGCGCCGACGGGCTGCACGATCTCGCCGCGGCTGTCGGCGCGCGGCTGGCACGCGGACAGGTGCTTCGCCCGCATCATTTCAACGCCATCCTTGGCCATGTCGCCGGCACCCCGGATGAGAAAATGATCAATGAGGCCGTGCTACGAAGCCAGGCAAAGGCTATCTATAGCACTGACAATATTGGCCATTTCGGACTCGCGCTCCGCGACTACGCGCATTTCACCTCGCCGATCAGGCGCTATTCGGATCTTCTGGTCCATCGCGCCCTGATCGATATGCTGGTAACCGGCAGCGCGCCGCGTGACGGGCTTGGCGGTATTGCCGCGCCCGATCTGATCGATGTCTGCGAACATATCTCGGAAACGGAAAGCCGCGCCGCCGCCGCCGAGCGCCGCACGATCGACCGTTTTGCCGCGGCGCTGTTCGCCGGCCGGGCGGGGACCATTGTCGAGGGGATTGTCGCCGGCGTCACCAAATCGGGCGCTTTCATCAGCCTGGAGGACGGCGCGGCGGACGGGTTTTTGCCGATGCGCTCGCTCCCTGACGATTATTATGTCATCGACGATGCCGGCATGCGGATGCGCGGTCGGCATAACGGGTTGAGCGTCGCCGTAGGTGACAAGATGGATGTGCTGGTGGTTGAGGTCACGCCGGTCAGCGGCGGCATCCTTCTGGCCTGGGTCGGTGATGGGGCGGATGGTGGCGGCACGCGCCGGTCCCGCAAATCCTCCGGCAATCGCGGTAGCAAACCCGGCGCCAAACCCGGGGGCAAGCACAAGTCCAAGGGCGGGTCCAAGAGCGGGGCGAAGAAAGGCCACAAGACGGGAGCGGGGAAAAACCGCACCGCGAAAGGACAAGGCGGAAAACGTCGCACAGGCTGATCAGGCTTGACAAAATGCGGCGCCTCCATCACTTTGCGCGCAGTTTTCAGACATCTCGACAGCGCGCTGTCGCCAGATAAGGAGCCAGAGCCATGGCCAAGCCAGCCACCCTGCAGATCAAACTGGTCAGCACCGCCGACACCGGCTATTTCTACGTCACCAAGAAGAACCCGCGTACCAAGCCGGAAAAGCTGGAGATTCGGAAATATGACCCGAAGGCACGCAAGCATGTGCTGTTCCGCGAAGCGAAGATCAAATAGCCTTCGCCGTCCCCTGAAACCTGATTGGCTGAAACCTGATTGGCCGATGACTGGCCCATGATCGGACTTGCGATAGACGACCGGAAATTCAGCGCCGCCATCCTTGCCGATGGCGGCGATTTCATTTCGCGCGCCGAATGCGCCACACCAGCCGGCGGGTACCGTGACTGGCTCGTCGCCATCCGTGACCTTGTCGCCGGGCTTGCCGGGGCCTCACCGCAAATGGCCGTCGCCGTTGCTGTACCGGCCATCATCCGCGCCGACAAAATGGACATCACACCACTGGCGCATCTTGCCGGAGCCGATCTGCGCCGCGACCTGCAATCGACACTGTCCCGCGAGGTAACGCTGGCCGGTTTCGGGGATGCGCTGGCAGCATATCATGCCAGCACCAGCAAGACGAAAGACCCGCTTGTCGTCCTGTGGATTGGCAATAGCTGCCATGGCGGGCTGGCGGCGAATGGCGGGATTGTCACCGGCGCACATGGCGCGGCCGGCAACTGGGCGCATCTGCAGCTGCCCGCCCCCGTGCCGCACGAACTGGAGGGCAGGCCCTGCTGGTGCGGGCGCAATGGCTGCCTCGAGACGTTCCTGTCGACAACCGGCCTCGAAGAAGATTATGAGCGCGTCACCGGCGACAAACGCACCGCCGCGCAGATCACCGCCGCCGCGGCAGGCAATGACATTGTCGCCGACAGTGTGATCCAGGTTTTCGAAGACCGGCTTGGCCGCGCGACGGCAACGATGATCAGCCTGATCGATCCCGGCACCATCATCCTTGGCGGTGATGCGCCATTGCCGGCGAGGATGTGTGAGCGCGTGCCGCGCAAATGGCCGGGCTATGTCCAGACAGACAGGTCAAACACACATCTGACGTGGTGTGACGCAGGCCATGATGCGTTGGTGAAAGGCGCGGTCATGCTGGCAACAACGCGGCAGGGAACCTAGCTGCAGCTCTGCGTTTCAACCGGCTCGGCGGAGGTCAGGCTGGCTTCGATGCTGAAATCACCATAATCGATTTCATAACCACGAACGAGGCCGTTACGCTGCATCTCGAATTTGATCACATATTCAGGCTCGGAGGTTGTCGCCGAGGGCTTGAAATAGGCGACATTGATCTGCCAGTAGCCATCTTCGCCAAGCTGGCCAAGCTCATCACCGGGCACATCACGCCAGCCACCAACCACCGTCGAGGTGCGCATCAGCGCGCTGTCAGGCTCGGCACCGGTGAATACGTTGGCGGAAATCATCTTCTCACCGGCTTCGGCCTCGGCGAGGATCCGCCGCACATGCTGCACCGGGAATACGGTGTCTGTCGGCAGGTCGACGACGGTGTCAGGCGTCGTGGTGAACACGGCCTCACCGGCACTGTCCAGATCCAGCTGCACGAACCCACCAAAATCCTTGCGGCCCTCGAAGGATGATTCCTCAGTGATATCAAAACTATATTTGTCGCCGCTGTCGGCCTCCCAGCTTTCGAAATGCGACAGCACGCGATCGGCGCCACCATTGTCGACGACGAACTGGATTATGTAATCCTCAACCGACCGCCAGCCGGTGCAATCACGCTCCATCGCGAAGACGGACCGCCCCATGACGCTGACAATGTGCGAGTTCTGCACCTTGTCGCCCATTTCCATTTCATAGAAAGCCTTATGCGCCACCAATGGACCGGAAGCACCGGCCGCCAGCAATGGCGTGGCAATGGCAAGGCTGCCAGCGGACAAAACGACCGCTGTAGCGGCGACGACAGAGAAATGAGATAGCTTTTCCATGATTCCGAGATGGTACGGTTTTTTCAGTGTTTCAATAGCTTTGACTTTGCGGTGCGACGAAAATGCACTATATCACAGTAACTTCTAACAGACCTGTGTTGATTTGATGGCCAGAAGCCGCCGCCGCGCCGCGCCGACAGATACCGAACAAGGCGCTGATGTCATCACGACCACCGCCGATCTCGACGCGCTTGTGGCGCGTCTGGCAGGGGCCGAATTCCTAGCCGTCGATACCGAATTCATGCGCGAGCAGACCTACTACTCGCAACTGTGTCTGATACAGATCAGTGACGGCACACATGCCGCCGCCATCGACCCGTTGGCGGCCGATATCGATCTCGGCGGCTTATGGAAGCTCCTCGCTGATCCACAGACCACAAAGGTATTCCATGCCGCGCATCAGGATCTGGAAATCTTTCTGAAGGAAATGGGCAGCCTGCCGCTGCCGCTGTTCGACACGCAGGTGGCCGGCATGGTGCTTGGGCATGGTGATCAGGTCGGATATGACCGGCTGGTCCGCGCCGTGCTGAAACACGAGATCGACAAGAGCTCACGCTTTACCGACTGGTCACGGCGACCGCTGAGCGCTCGTCAGGTCAGCTATGCTCTTGATGATGTCATTTATCTTGCCGAGATGTATCCGATGCTTCGCGCCGAGCTGGAAAGCAAGGGCCGTGCGGGGTGGCTTGACGACGAGAACGCCAAGCTGGTCGACCCGGCGACCTACCAGACGGAGCCGGAAGATGCCTGGCGCCGGATCAAGGTCAGGAACATGAAGGCACCAGCCCTGCGCCGGATGATGCATCTTGCCAGCTGGCGCGAAACCGAGGCGCAGAAACGCAATCTGCCGCGCAACCGTATCCTGCGTGATGAGACAATCCTCGATCTGGCTGGCAGCAACCCCCTCAACACCGGGGAATTCGGCAAGATCCGGAACTTTCCGGGCGGCGCCAACGGCAAGCTTGTGACCCCGGTTCTGGCAGTTCTTCGAGAGGTCGAGGCACTGCCCGACAGCACCCTTCCCGAAGCCAAGGCGGAAGGCCGCACGCCAAAGCCGCCGGCGGCGGTGATGGAGTTGTTGCGGGTGCTTCTGAAGCACATCACGGACAAGGAAGGCATCGCGCCGCGTCTCGTCGCCTCGGCAGATGAGCTTGAAGCCCTCGCGCTTGATGATGATGCGCCGGTGCGCGCGCAATCAGGGTGGCGGCACGACGTCTTCGGTGCCGCCGCGCTGCGCCTGAAACATGGCCAGATCGCCCTTGCCGCCGACGGGCGGCGGGTCCGGGTGATTGATCTCTGATTGTCAGAGCGTGCTGTTGAAACTGCCGCCGTCAATCAGGATGTTCTGGCCGGTCAGATAGCCGGAATGCGCGCTGCACATCCAGGCGCAGGCAAAGCCGAACTCCTCGATCTCGCCGAGCCGTTTCGTCGGATTGCGCGCCTCGAAAGTCGCCCGCACATCCTCAGGCGACCGCCCCTCCGTCCTCGCCGTGTTTTTGATCAGCGATTCAATCCTGTCGGTGTTGAACTGTCCCGGCAGCAACCCGTTGACGGTTACATTATGCTGCGCCACCTGCCGCGCGAGACCCGCACAGAAACCGGTCAGCGCCGCGCGGGCGCCGTTCGACAGGCCAAGCATCGGGATCGGCGACTTCACCGAACCCGAGGTGATGTTGACGATACGGCCGAACCGGCGCTCGATCATCGGGTCAACCACCGCCTTGATCAGATCGAAAGCGGCCAGCATGTTGGCATCAAACGCCTCGATCCAGGTCTCGCGTGTCCAGTCACGGAAATCGCCAGGCGGCGGACCACCAGCGTTATTGACAAGAATATCGACCTGCCCCGCGGCGTCGAGCACCGCCGCCCTTCCCTCGGTTGTGGTGATGTCGCTTGCGACCTCGGTTACTGAAACGCCGTGCTTGCTGCGGATCCTGTCAGCCGCCGCAGCCAGTGTTTCGGCGGTGCGCGCATTCATCACCAGATTGACGCCAACCGCCGCCAGCGCGTCCGCACAGCCAAAGCCGAGCCCCTTGCTCGACGCGCACACAACAGCGGTCTTTCCCGAAATTCCAAAATCCAGCATCTAGCTCTCCTGTTCATCAAAATCCGTCGGAAGCGCCGATTGCCGTGAATGAACACCATCGGCAAATTCGGCCATGATTTCGCGCGCCAGCGGCAAAGTCAGGTTGCGGCGCTCGGCAAGCGAACGCCGATCCATCGCCGCAGCGATTGTCTGTACCGCCAGGAAGCTTCGTTCCATGCGGCCAACCATGTAGTCAACCACATCACGGCTGACAGCAAGCTGCCTGTCGTCAAAATACTTTTCCAGCAGCCGGCACAGCAGCGCGTCATCGGGCGGCTCGAGCCGCACCAGATTGAGAGACCGCAGACGCGACACCAGATCGGGAAGACGCCACGCCTGACCGGCCACAGGCTCGGCGCTGAGGATCAGCAGCGAGGACGCATCCTCGGCCGTGCGGTTGACGAGATGGAACAGCGCCTCGTCCGGCCAGTCGGCGCCGGGGTGTGGCGATTCCAGCACGTAATGCCCGGGTGCATTTTGCGGATGCCAGCCTGCAAGAGCCGTCAGATGCGTGGCCCCGGATTGTTCGCACCAGATCGCGGCAAGATGGCTCTTGCCGCTGGCCGGCGGTCCGACAAGGTTCACCACGCGGAACTGACCGGGCCAGTCCGGCCAGCGGTCGATCAACGCGGCGGCCAGTCGGTTGCTGTCGCCGATGATGAAATCTTCGCGTCCCTGAGCGGTGAGGAACTGCAGATCAAGGGGAAGCTGTCGCATCGTCATCGGTGTCTAGAACGGTTCGATGACGCCGACGCCGTCATCGCGCCTTCGCAGCCGAAGATTTCGCGTTGCCAGCGCATTTGAAATGGCCGCATCGCTGCCGACCATATTCAGCGTGACAAGACCCCCGCGCATGTCGAGCTGTCTGACCACATAGCTGTCGATCACAGCGAGCGAGGCAAAGGCGTCGAGACGGGCCGCCCAGTCGCGAAGGCTGGCCACCGGCACCTCAACCGTGATCTCACGTGCCTCGCCGCCCTGAATGATGTTGGCGCGGTGCCAGCCGGTCTCAAGCTCGCTCAGAATATGCATGCGGGCGTAATCAAGCTGCAGATCCAGATTATCAAAGACCGGGCGATCGACCATGTTTGCCAGCACTGTCAGTTCCTCCGCCTTGTCCGTGAACAGCGTGCCATCAACCGTCAGCACCTGTTTCGATCCCACATAATCCAGCTGCGCAATGACCAGCATGATCTGCTCGGCCCCTGCCACCGTTGCGGCACGGCGCAGGGTGACCGGGTCGGCGGCGACAATATCCTCGGCGCGCAGGCTGCGCTCATTCACGATGGTTGGCGCCAGCAGGGTGAAATCGACAAGCCCGTCGGCCTTGGCAACAGCGTCCCGCCAGCCGGCAAGCCAGGGATTGTCAACCTGCCAGGCGCGTGCGCCATCCGGCGCCAGCCAGACCGGCAGCACCAGAATCTTCGGGCTGATCAACTCGGCCCATTGCAGGCCAGCGGCGCGCAAGGCGGCACGCAAAGGCTGTGCCTGAAAACAGAAATCCAACTCGGCGATGTAGCGCCCCTCGAGGCTGTTCTCCTCGGCGATATGATAGAAATCGACAAACTGGTCCGGCTCACGCCCCTCAATGAAGGCTGCCGCGACAGCGCCGTCCCGAAGCAGACGCAAAAGCACACGCTGAAAACCGATCCGCGCCGCCTGTTGAATGCCGAGGATCTGCGCTTCCTCGGCTGTCGTGCCGGTGCGGTCGATGGCGATTCCCTTGACGCCAAACTGTGGTGCCGCGCATTGCTCGAAGGCGCGCGCCACAGGTGCTGACGCCATAAGAAGCGCAACAATAATCATCCCGACAGGAACGTATCGGGACAGCAATGGCAATGAACGGCAGAATGGGACTATACGCATGATGTCGAAACGGTATGATGGCGGCTCCGTCTAGTACTACACCATTACGCCGTGGGCTTGCCAGCATGTCCGACAAATCGCCGGTACGGAATTCACTCAGCTATCGCGATGCCGGGGTCGATATCGATGCCGGTGACGCACTTGTTCGCGATATCGCGCCGGACGCCAAGCGAACACGCCGCGCCGGTGCAGACGTTGCGCTTGGCGGGTTCGGGGGCCTGTTCGATATCCGCGCCGCCGGTTTCGAAGACCCGATCCTCGTCGCCGCCACGGACGGCGTGGGCACGAAGCTGGAACTTGCCCGCACCATCGGCAGCTATCGCGGGCTTGGCATCGATCTGGTGGCGATGTGCGTCAATGACATCATCGCCCAGGGAGCGGTGCCGCTGTTCTTCCTCGACTATTTCGCCACCGGCAAACTGGACCGTGCCATCGCCGCCGAGGTGATCGCCGGGATCGCCGATGGGTGTGTGGAATGCGAGGCCGCCCTTATCGGCGGCGAAACGGCTGAAATGCCGGGCGTCTATCCCGGGGGCGGATTCGATCTTGCCGGTTTTGCCGTTGGCGCGGCCGAACGTGGCACCTTGCTGTCACGCGACATGCCGGCGGCAGGCGATGTCGCGATCGCCCTTCCCTCATCCGGCGTTCATGCAAACGGGTTCTCGCTTGTCCGCAAGATCATCGATCTTGCCGGCGTCAGCCTTGACGACAATATCGACGGCGTTGAAGGCCGCCTTGGCGAGGCACTCCTCGCCCCCACCCGGATCTATCATCATGCCGCGCGAACTGCGCATGCGCACGGCAATGTGACCGGGATCTGTCATGTAACCGGGGGCGGCCTTGTCGAAAATCCGCCCCGTATCTATGGCGATGATCTGGCGCTGCGGCTTGATTGCGACAGCTGGCGCCTGCCACCGATCTTTGACTGGCTGGGGCGCGCCGGCGGGGTGCGTTCGGCCGAACTGGCCCGCACCTTCAATTGCGGCATCGGCATGTTGATTTTCGTCTCCGCCCCGGATGCCGAAAACTGCCTCGCCGCCCTGCAGGAAAATGGTGAGCCCGCGTGGATCGCCGGCGAGCTCACACGTCGCGGCAGTGGTCCGGCGGTCGCATTCGTCTCGATGGACAGCTGGCCCACCGCATCATGATGCGAATCGCCATCCTGATTTCCGGCCGGGGCAGCAATATGCTGCGGCTTGCCGAGGTCATTGCGGGCATGCCAGATGACGCCCGGATCGTACTGATCGCGGCGAACAAACCCTGCGCCGGGCTGGACAGCGCCGCCGCGCAGGGCCTGCCGACGCAGCTTGTTGATCGCCGCGACTTTGCCAACAAATCCGCGCATGAGACGGCATTGGCAGATACGATCGAGGCGGCAGGTGCCGATTGGATCCTTCTTGCCGGCTATATGGCCATATTGTCAGCCGATTTTGTCACCAGATTCCGCAATCGGATTATCAATATCCACCCCTCGCTCCTCCCCGATCTGAAGGGGCTCGACACCCATGCCCGCGCCCTTGCCGAAGGGCGCGCCTCGCACGGCGCCACCGTGCATGTCGTCACGCCCGCGCTGGATGATGGCCCCATCCTGCTACAGGCCGCGCTGACCGTTGCCGGGGACGAGACCGAGGCGCAGCTGGCGGTGCGTGTGCTGAAGCTCGAACACGCGCTCTATCCCTTTGTCATCATGGCGCTTGCCACCGGGGTCCTGCAGATCGGGGATGGAGGACCGCACTGGCGCCAGCGCGGCGCGGCGCTGGAGGCGACCGACGCCGCCATCAGCGGCGCTCTGAAAGGGGCAGTTATCTGGCCACCAGATCAGGCGTCCGGTGCCGGCCAGGCCTGACAATCTTGATATTGATTTCACGTCAGCGTTCGGTCATAACCTGAGTGGGATTCAAGACGTGACGGGGAGCCTTATCACATGGACAGCAACGATTTTGACAAACAGGCGCAGGCGCATCTGAATTTTTATAACGGATTTATGAACGGCTCGAAGATTGTCGTCGTTCTGGTTATTCTGACGCTGGTGATCATGGCGGCCACCCTGCTCTAGGGTATGCATCGCGATATATGAAAACGGCGGCACCATCGTGCCGCCGTTTCTGTTTTCAGACCCAATTATTGTCAGGCTTTCAGGCCTGTCAGCCAGTGATTTCGCTTCCCGAAAAGAAGAAGGCGATTTCGTTGGCAGCGGTGTCTGGCGCGTCCGAACCATGTACCGAATTGGCCTCGATTGACTCGGCGAAATCCTTGCGGATCGTGCCCTCGGCGGCGTCGGCAGGGTTGGTGGCGCCCATCACTTCACGGTTCTTGGCAATGGCGTTTTCACCTTCGAGAACCTGCAACACAACCGGACCAGAGGTCATGAAGGCGACAAGGTCATTATAGAACGGGCGTTCCTTGTGCACGGCGTAGAAGGCCTGCGCCTCTGCCTGGCTCAGCTGCTTGCGCTTCTGGGCGACGATGCGGAGGCCGGCGGCTTCGAGACGCGCATTGATCTGACCGGTGACGTTGCGCCGCGTGGCATCCGGCTTGATGATGGAGAAGGTTCTTTCGAGGGCCATGGTTTTCCCTTTGACTGAAATGGACAGCGTTAAACGGGTGAAGGCAGGGTTTTAACCCCTGCACGGACGCCGCCTTAATAGGGCGAGACGCGCACGGTTACAAGGACAAAAGGCCTTAATGAATTTTGGCAGAAACGGCAGATGAGCATCAGGCGCGCTGTTGCCACTTTCCATCATCATTCTGGGCGAAATACCGCATCTCGAGCCCTTCCCCACCGCGCCATGTCTGCCACTGCGCGCGGGCCTGTTCGACCTGCGCCTCGGAGCGCCCGTCAAACAGGTAGAACACCCGCTCGAAGCTGGCCATATCCTGGCGCTCGGCACCATGCAGCAGAAACAGAAACTCGGCCGCGATCGGGTTGGCCGTTCCCTCTGACACGATCCATGCGACGGCATGCGAGGTGCCTTCGGCGTCGTCAAGCCCGTGCGGCAACCAGGAATCCGGCTCCCGTACCCACAGATCATCGTCAATCGCCTCGGCAGCGGGACGCGGGCAATGAACCAACGCCTTGCGACCTGCCTGCCGCGATTTCTCGATCAGCATGACCAATGCATCCGGCAATTCAGACCTGGTCAGGTGATAGAAATCAACCTGCGGCATGCCAGGTTTCCGCTTGTGCCATCGTCCCTTGTGCCATGTTCCTTTGCGCCCCGTTCCTTTGCGCCCCGTCGGGCAGCTGTCTGTCAGCTGTCATTCGCGGCGACATCAACCGGCTGCCAGTCATCGACCAGCCTGCTGAGCAGCCTGACACCATAGCCCGTGCCGCCTTTCGGGACGGTCTTGGTGGCCTTGTCGGCCCACGCCTTGCCGGCGATATCAAGATGCGCCCAGGGTGTGTCGGTGACAAACCGTTCGAGGAAACATGCCGCCGTGATCGACCCGCCTGCCGGACCACCAATATTCTTCATGTCGGCGATATGGGATTTGAGCTGCTGGTGATAGGCCTTGCCAAGCGGCATGCGCCAGACTGGTTCAAGCGTCGCCTCACCGGCCTTTGACAGCTGATCGGACAGGCCGTCACTGTTGCTGAACACCCCGGCATATTCCTTGCCGAGCGCGACAATCATCGCCCCGGTCAGGGTTGCCAGATCGACCATCGCCTGCGGCTTGAAACGCGTCTGCGTGTAGTGCAGCGCATCCGCCAGCACCAGCCTGCCTTCGGCGTCGGTGTTGATCACCTCGATTGTCTTGCCAGCCATCGAGGTCACGACATCACCCGGACGCTGCGCGTTGCCATCGGGCATATTCTCAACAAGACCGATCACGCCAACGACATTGCGCGCCACCTTGCGCGATGCAATCGCCATCATCGTGCCGGTGACAGCGGCGGCACCGCCCATGTCGAATTTCATATCCTCCATGCCCTTGGCCGGCTTCAGCGAAATACCGCCGGTATCAAAGGTAACCCCCTTGCCGACAAGCGCTATGGGATTTTCGTCCGTACCGCCGCGCCAGTTCATGACGACAAGCCGGGATTCGCGCCGACTTCCCTGGCCGACGCCAAGCAGGGCACCCATACCAAGCTCTGCCATCGCCTCCTCATCGAGGACAGACACCTCGACGCCAAGTGACTCAAGCACAGTGCAGCGCGAGGCGAATTCCACCGGAAACAGTCTGTTCGGCGGTTCAAAGACAAGATTTCGGGCCATGTCGACGCCTTTCATCAGCCCCATCCGATCGCTGACAGCCGGGTGAGACTCTTCCAGACGGTCCGACACAATCGTGACCTGAACCGTTTTTTCACGCTTTGTCGTTTCGGTGAAATAATCCTCGAAATGATAGGCGGCGGACATCATGCCCATGAGCATGTCAGCCATCACCTCATCGCCAAGCCCCTGATCCGGCAGGCAGGCGCGCTTTGTCTCAAGCCCGTCGATAGCGGAAAAGACCCGGCCGCCGACTTCCTCTGCCGCGCTGCCAGCCTCGACACTGGCCCCGGTGCCAACAAGCACGAAAACGCCAGCCTCAAGAAACAGCGTCAGGGATTTATTGGCTTCACCGGTGAACTGGGCAGCGGACATGGCGGCGATAACGGCCGCCGCCGCGGCCTTGTCAAGGGTCGGCAAAAGCGTGCCGCCCTCGGCAACGAGGCAAATGACAGCCTGGCCCCCATCTGGGGCATTCGAAGAAAAGGAGAGATCGAGTTTGGATGCCATATGCCTGTCCTGTCTGAAATTTTTCCGAACACCTGCCTGGAAGCTCGGCGCGGCGTGTTTGATAAAACAGCTTTGCCACAATCCTGTCAAACCAGCGTCTTGATATAGGGGTCATATTCGCCCTGTCGGCCGGATTTAAACGTCATAGCTTTTGCTTTTTCAGGTTTTCATATGGTAATCATGCCGGCAGAGTCTCAAGGGGCCACCATGCAATTCGACCGCTACCTTTTTGCGCAGATGATCCGGACCACCATTGCGGTGTCGATCACGCTTGTCGGCATCATGTGGCTGTTCCAGACGATCCGCATTCTCGAGGTGGTGATCAACCGTGGTGCCCCGATTTCCGAGTTCCTGCTGATGTCGATCACGGTGATCCCACTGTGGCTGACGATTGCGGTGCCGATCGGTGCCTTTATCGCTGTCTCCTGGGTGTTTCACCGCGCCGTCGCCGACCGGGAACTTCTTGTCATGCAGGCCAGCGGCAGGAGTGCATTCCAGCTAGCGCGAGCACCGATTGCGCTTGGCATCCTGCTGACTGTGCTGCTGGCTATAAACTCGACCATCC
>CBFHRT010000016.1:0-22559 GCA_965658285.1 Puniceispirillaceae bacterium (SeqCode)
TCCTTCTTAACTTCAGCTGTTCAGGTTGACAGGGATGCCGCTGCGCGTGTTTCAGCGCAGAAGGCCATAATTGGAGGAGACAGAGAGCCTGACGCGTTGGTTCACCCGATAGCGATGGTTCGAGCGGAATGTCAGGCTGCGACCATCAGCGCGCACATGAACCAGATAATGATCGGCAATGCTCTCGGTTGTTTCGTGATAGCTGGTCCGGTCCCGACAGACCTGGCGCTGACGCGGGGCCCTGTCCATGGCAGTCACCGCGCCAAACAGGGCGCCAAGCGATCCGGCGCCATGATTGTCACTCAACTTGTTGCCGATGGCCGAGCCGATCAGGCCGCCAATGACCACATCACCGACATTTCCCTCGACCCGGGAATGTGACCGAACCGTCTCACAGGATCTTGTGGTGACAGGCTCCTGGACGATGCGCTGCTTCCAGATTGTTTCAACGCCGGTCACGTAGCCGGTCCGGGTATCGTCAACAACCTGAGCGCCAGCCTGGGCCGCGCCGAACAGCGCGCCGGCCATGATCATCGCTGACACAAGCTTTTTCGTTTTCATCTGCATCTCCTTGAAACAGGGTTGATGCAGGGGTCATGAAAACTTCAGGCCAGGATTTGCGATGCGCCGTCCAGAAAGCGGCTATCCTCCTGACGGGAATCAGAATTATCTGAAACCACTCGACGCCGCGTCGGCGTCTCTCTAAAACGTCGCAAAGGGGCCTCGCGGCTCCACCAACCCATGATCCTTTTCAACCAGAGTGCCTTGTAACCGGCAATGCGATATGACCCATATTACCGAAACGCTTCTAGATGACATTCGAAACCGCTTTGCGCAGGTTGATGTCTGTCCGCAACAGGGGCCGCGCGTCTTTTTCGAGAATGCCGGCGGCGCGCTGACGCTGAACAGCGTTGTCGACACATCAAGGACCTATGCTGCGATTCCCGACAATCAGGGCCGGGACAATGCCGGATCGCACGAACTCGTTCGCGTTATCACCAAGGCCAAAGACGATATGCGGGTTTTCATGAACGCGCCTGACGGCCAGTTCTTTGTCGGTGAGAGTGGTACAGAATTGCTGTTCCGCGTCATCATGAATGCCTGTCTTGGTACAGCTGATAATGGCATCGTTCTTGGCTCCACCGTCGAACACCCGGCAACACGGAGCGCCTGCCACCGCTGGTCCAGAATTTCCGGCAAGACGCATCGGCTGGTTACCCATGATGATGCGCTCGGCCTCGTCACGGCGGAGGATTATGCGGCGCAGGTCACACCGGACACGCGCGTCGCCACCATCCTGCATACATCACCGGTCACCGGCATGGGCATGGATGTCGCCGCCATTTCAGGCGCCATTCGTGCTGTCGCACCCGACTGCATCATCATCGTCGACGGTATCCAGCACGCGGCCCACGGTCAGATCGACATCGCCAGCTATGATGTCGATGGCTATGTCATCTCGCCCTACAAGATGTTTTCCCGCCACGGCTATGGCCTTGCCTGGATTTCCGACAGAATGACAGCGATCGAACATGACTCACTGGTCGGGGGGCCAGACGGCAACTGGGAGCTTGGCACACGCGATACCGGCGCCTATGCCACGCTCTCGGACGTCACTGACTATCTGGAATGGCTTGGCGCGCAGGTCACCGATAGCGCCGACAGGCGGGACCGCTTCACGGCGGCTGGCGCGGCCATTCACGCCCATGAGACATCTCTCACGGATGCGATGATCCACGGCACCGGCAATCTGCCGGGCCTCGCCAGCATGCCGCGGGTGCAGATTATCGGCGGCATTGACAACCCGGCCCGTGAAGGGCTGGTCTCGCTTTATGTTGACGGTATGAATGCGGCCGATGTGGTCACAAGCCTCAACGAGCAGGGCATTCGCACGCATCTGCGAAAGGCCGATCATTATTCAGGCAACATCCTCGACCCGCTGGGGATTGACGGGTGCGTGCGGGTCTCGATGTGCCATTATAACAGCCTGCATGAGGTGGCGCAGTTCCTGGCAGTGATGAAATCCATCGCCGACTGACGGGCACACTGGCAGGCGGGCGTCACGCAGGGGCGCGTTTTCCAGGCTCAGACGCTTTGAAGGCGGCCAAGATAGATCTGAACTTGCGCGCGGTGAATGTACAGAACGGCTGCCGACATCAAACCAAGCACCGTTGCCGGCACAATGGACGGGCCCAGAATGAGCATATGGGCCAGAATCGCACCAACCATGGTGGCACCCAGAAGGGCGGCCCCCACAACCTGACGGTGCGGCAGCCACAGAAGAAGCGCGCCGCCAACTTCCACAATGCCGGTCAGATATCTGAACCACTGGCCAAGCCCGATGGTCTGATAGGTGTCGACCATCATCTCGACGCCGGCCAGCTTGGCACCGCCGGCCCCGAGGAATGCAACTGTCAGAAGGGCGCGAAGACCGATTGAGATATGTTTCATGATGGTGTCTCTCCGTGGTTCGAAAGTGCGGATGTTTGTTGCCGCTTGATCAGGAAGATCCCACCAATCTGCACTGCGCACCAGATACGCATATGCGCATCACATGCGCGTTGATACGACATTTGTGGCATGCTAGTGATGGGACATGCAGCATTGGTTGGAACTCAGAACAGCGCTCATGCTCGCGCGCCTCGAGACGGTCAGCGCCGCGGCGGCGGCGCTTGGCGTTCACCGGGCGACTGTCAATCGTCACATCGACACCCTGGAGACGGCGCTTCGCGTGAAGCTGTTCCAGCGGCACGCGCGCGGCTACACATTGACCGAGAGCGGACAGGAGATGCTGGATGTCGTCGGCCGCGCGGACGCGATGTTCAACGATCTTGCCGGCCGCAATCATGGCCGTTCCGAGACATTGTCCGGCAACCTCATTGTCACCGCCCTGCCCGGCATTGCGCCGCTCATCACGCCGGCACTCCGCGCATTTCACCTGGCGCATCCGCAGATCAGCATCGAATTCGCGGCCAACGGCAATTTGGCCAGACTGGAATATGGCGAGGCGCATGTTGCCTTTCGCGCGGGGCCAAAACCGAACATGCCGGACTATGTCGTCAAACTGTTCCGGCATATCTGTTTCGGTTTATATGCAGGCCGGCATTATGTGGAACGGCATGGCCATCCCGCCGCTGACAAGCTGGCAGACCACCATTTTGTCGGCGCCATCGAATCATCGTCTCGCCTGCCCTTCGCGCCTTGGATGAAAAACAATGTCAGCGCGCGGAATCTTGTCCTGAAGACCACGGACCAGCAGGTCACGTTAAGCGCCGTCAGGGACGGCATCGGTCTGGGATTCCTGCCTGAAAATGATGCCTCCGGCGACCCTGACATCGTGGAAATACTGCCACCAACACAGGATTGGTCGGTCGCTATCTGGCAGGTGACCCATATCGACCTGCACAGGACCGAAAAGGTGCAGCAGTTCCTGACATACATCCAGCAAGCAAGGCCGCAGATTAACCTGCGGCACTGACCCGCCGGTGCTTTTCACGTGATCAATTCGGCATCACCGATCACATGATGAAAGCCTTGAGGCGCGGCCCATTTTGTATTCTGATGGGTGCTGATCAGATTTCATGCGAGCATCTGGACCTGTGTGCCAGAGATAAGGAGAGCATAGATGGGACGTGACCAGGCCCTCGGTCAGATTGATGATTATTTTGTGAACGGTACCTTCGAGGCTGATCTGGCACGGCGCGTTGCCTTCAGGACCGAGAGCAATCTTGCGGGCTGTGAAGCCGCCCTCCAAAGCTACCTTGATGATGAGATCACGCCCTTTCTTTCATCACTTGGGTTCGCCTGCACGATCCACCCCAACCCGCGACGTGATGCCGGCCCGATTATGGTGGCGCGGCGACAGGAAGGTGACGACCTGCCAACCGTCATGACCTACGGGCATGGTGATGTTGTCGCCGGATATGATGGCGACTGGATTGACAATATCGATCCGTGGCGGATCACGAAAAACGGGCATCGCTGGTATGGCCGCGGCACGGCCGACAACAAGGGCCAGCACACAATCAATCTCGCCGCACTGAAGACGGTTCTGGATGTGCGCGGCCATCTGGGGTTCAACATCATCGTCCTGATCGAGATGGGCGAGGAGCGCGGATCCCCCGGCCTGAAGGAATTCTGTGCGGCAAACAAGCATTTGTTCGATGCCGACGTCTTCATCGCTTCGGACGGGCCGCGCATTCACCCCGACACGCCGACCATGTTCATGGGGTCGCGCGGGGTGTTCAATTTCACCATGCGGCTTGACGTGCATGAGGGCGGCCATCATTCCGGCAACTGGGGCGGGTTGCTGACCAACCCCGGTGTGGTGATGGCGCACGCCATCGCCAGCATGATCGACTCGCAGGGCAAGATCCTTGTCGAAGGCTGGCGCAGCACCGAGATGCCGGATTCAGTGCGGGCGGCACTCGCCAGGCTTGACGTTGGCGGCGGCGAGAATGCGCCGACCCTGAATCCGAACTGGGGCGAGCCTGACATGACCCCGGCCGAGCGGGTCTTCGCCAGCAACACTTTTGAAATCCGTGCCTTTGAAACCGGCAATCCGCAATCACCGGCAAATGCGATTCCGCCATCGGCAACCGCTTTCGGGCATCTTCGCTATGTCGTTGGCACCGACCCGGACCAGTTGATGCCGATGCTGCGAGCGCATCTCGACAAGCACGGGTTCGGCGCTATCGAAATCGAGCCCGAGCGCGACCCGATGTATGCGACACGGCTTGACCCGGACCATCCGTGGGCGAAATGGGCCCTCGCATCGCTTGCCGAAACGCATGGCCAGGACATTGCCGTGATCCCGAACCTTGGCGGCTCGCTGCCGAATGATGTGTTCGCGGATGTGCTGGAGCTGCCGACAATCTGGGTGCCGCATTCCTATGCCGGATGTTCCCAGCATGCGCCGAACGAGCATATCCTCGAAGGCACGACAAGGACCGCCTTGCGGTTGATGACGGGCCTGTGGTGGGATCTTGGTGCCGGTGATACGCCAGAAATCCAATAACAACCAGAAATCCAATAACAATCTGATACTTGCAAAGGGAACAGGACAACATGCCGGATTTATGTGATCTGACCGCCAGCGAATTGCGCCGGATGATTGGCCGCAAGGACATCTCGCCGGTTGAACTTGTCGAGTCCTGCATTGATCGGATTGACCGCGTCGATGGCCAGTTGAATGCGATGGTGACAAAAAGTTATGACCGGGCCAGAGCGGAAGCGCGCGATGCTGAAAAAGCGGTTCTGGACGGCGACGAGCTGGGCCTGTTGCACGGGCTTCCGGTCGGCATCAAGGACCTTGAGGCAACGGCCGGCATCCGCACAACATCCGGATCGAACTTATATGCCACGCATGTTCCGGCAAAGGATCAGGGCGCCGTCGCCAATATTCGCGACGCCGGCGGCATCATCCTCGGCAAGACCAACACACCGGAATTCGGGGCCGGTGCCAACACCCGCAATCTTGTGTTCGGCGCGACAGGCAATCCGTTCGATCCCGTGCTGACCTGTGGCGGATCATCCGGCGGGTCGGCGGTGGCGCTGGCCACCGGTATGGTGCCACTTGCCAGCGGATCAGACTATGGTGGCAGCCTGCGCACACCGGCCAGCTTCTGCGGTGTTGTCGGCATACGCCCAAGCCCCGGCGTGGTGGCAGCCGAAGGAAGGCCCGTCGGCCTGCTGCCCTTCTCGGTCCTCGGGCCGATGGGGCGCACCGTTGATGACGCCTGCCTGCTGCTGCAGGCACAGGCGGGTCCCAATCCGCATGACCCGTTTTCGACGGCACCTGTTCTGGAACTGCACAGCCCGCTGGAAGATGCCGACCTTGGCAGCATCCGGGCGATGATCACACCGGACCTTGGCAGCGCCGCCATGTCAAAATCCTACCGCGATATTTTCAGCAAACGCACCGGGATGTTCCGGCATCATTTCGCCGCGGCCATTGATGCAAGCCCTGATTTCACCGACGGTGACAATTGTTTCGAGGTGTTGCGCGGGGTCAATTTCGTCGCTGCCCACGGCGCCCGTGTCCGCGATCACCGCGACAGTCTCAGCCCGAATGTTGTTGATAATGTCGACCGGGGACTTGCCTACAGCCTTGCCGATGTGGCCGAGGCACATCTTCAGCAATCACGGATTGCCCGCGCCTGGCTTGACCTGTTTGAAGATATCGATGTGGTGATCTGCCCGGGCGCCTCAACGACGCCGTTTCCGCACGACCAATGGTCGGTCAGCGACATCGACGGCACGCCCATGGAAACCTATATGCGCTGGCTTGGCATTACCTATCTGCCGACAATGGCGCTTGCCTGCGGTGTAACCATTCCTTGTGGGCTGGATCACGCCGGCATGCCGTTTGGCATTCAGATTCTGAGCGCGCCCGGCAATGACCGGCTGGTGATCGAAGTTGCGCGGGCGCTGGAATCCGTCCTTGCCAGTCATGCGGCAACCCGGCGGCCGCTTGCCGATCTTGACGGGTTGAAAGGCTGATCACCCGGCTTTCTTTGCACCCGTATCGCTGTAGAGGTGACACGCGACATAGGCATCATCATGCGACGTGCCGGACGGTGCGCTCTGGGCGCAATGCGGCATCGCGTTGGCGCAGCGTGGATGGAAGGCACAGCCGCTCGGGGGGTCAATCGGGTTGGGATAGCTGGCACCCAGCTGGGTATTCGGCACGCCAAGGCGCGGGTCGGGTGTCAGCACCGAATCAAGCAACGCCCGGGTATAGGGATGTTGCGGGTTGCGGAACAGGGTGGTGGTCTCGGCCTCCTCGACAATGCGGCCCAGATACATCACCGCAACCCGGCTCGCGATATGTTCGACGACAGCCAGATTGTGGCTGATGATGATGTAGGTAAGGTTCAGTTCGGCCCGAAGGTCATTCAGCAAATTCAGAATTTGCGACTGCACCGACACATCAAGCGCCGAAGTCGGCTCGTCACATACGACAACCTGCGGTCTGTTGACAAGGGCGCGGGCGATGGCAACGCGCTGGCGTTGTCCACCTGAAAGCTGGTTTGGAAAGGCGTTCAGCAGGCGCGGTGGCAGACCGACAAGCTCCATCGTTTCCTCAACACGCCGCAGCATCGTCTGCTGGTCTTCGACGCCCTGCACCCGCATCGGAAGCCCGATAATGCTGCCAATGCTTTTCCGCGGGTTCAGCGACGAATAGGGGTCCTGAAAAATCGGCTGGATCATTCTGGACAGCTCGAGACGCGGCACTTCACCAATCGGGGTGCCGCACAGCGATATCGAGCCACTTGTCTGCGGCAGAAGGCCAAGCAGGATCTTCGCCAACGTTGTCTTGCCACAACCGGATTCGCCAACCAGGGCCAGAACCTCGCCGCGGGTGACCGTCAGGTCCACACCGTTTACCGCCTGCAAGCGCTGTTTGCCTCGAAACATGCCGCGCGAAATGGAAAAATCGCGGGTCACGGCGCTGGCGTTGATCATCACCTCTGCCATCATGCCACCTTTGTCATCGCCTGCGGGTCGATCACACAGCGATAGGCCTGTGTCTTGCCGGCGGCATCACGAAGTTCGACGTCACTCTCCCGGCAGGCTTCCTTCGCGAGGTCGCATCTGTCGGCAAACCGGCAGCCGGTAAAACTGCCAATCAGTGACGGCACCATGCCGGGGATCGAGCCAAGCGGCTCGCCCGGCCGGGTTTTGCCGGGCACCGGAATACAGCGCATCAGACCGCGCGTATAGGGGTGCATGGGGTTCTCGAAAATCTGTTCCACCGTGCCCTGTTCGACAATCTGGCCGGCATACATAACCGCCACCCGCGTTGCGATACGCGCGACCACGCCAAGGTCATGGGTGATCAGAATGAGCCCCATATCATATTCACGCTGCAACTCCTGCAGCAGCAACAGGATCTGCGCCTGAATCGTGACATCAAGCGCTGTGGTCGGCTCGTCGGCGATGATCAGTTCCGGCTCGCACAGCAATGTCATGGCAATCATGACACGCTGGCGAAGCCCGCCTGACAACTGGTGCGGATATTGGTTCAGGCGCTGTTCGGCGGCGGTGATTCCCACCTTTTCCAGCGTCTGCTTGGCAAGGGTCTTTGCCTCCGACGTGGATATGTCGCGATGCCGCCGTAGCGTTTCCACCATCTGGTTGCCGATGGTGAATGCCGGGTTCAGGCTCGTCATCGGTTCCTGGAAAATCATCCCCATCCGATTGCCCCGGACATCCGACATCTGCTTTTCGGAATAGTCCAGAATGCTGGCTTCGTTCAGATCCAGCTTTGCAATCGTGCGGATCGCCTTCTTGGGAAGAAGATCCATCAGGGCAAGCGATGTAAGTGACTTGCCGCAGCCGGACTCGCCGACAATGCACAATGTTTCACCACGGTCGACATGCAAATTCACATCATCGACGGCATGCAGGACACCATCGGCCAGCGGAATATCGACGGACAGGTTCTGGACGCTCAAAACACGATTGCTCACCTAAGCCTCCTAATTCCGGTTTTCCGGCGCGGTAATGTCACGCACCCCGTCACCCATCAGATTGATCGCCAGCACCAGCAGGAACAGCGCCACACCCGGTATGGTGATCAGCCAGGGCTCGAACAGCATCATGTCCTTGCCTTCCGAGACCATAAGCCCCCAGGACGGCAGCGGCGGTTGCACACCAAGCCCGAGGAAGGACAGCGCCGCTTCCAGAATGATCGCATGGGCAATTTCGATGGTCGCAATGACAATCAGATTGTTGACGACGTTGGGCATGACCTCGGTCACCAGCACACGCGATGTCGAACAGCCGACCGCCCGCGCCGCGGCAACATAATCCATCGAGCGTATCTGCAGCGTGGAGGATCGCATGACAACGGCGAACCGGTCCCACAACAACAGCCCAAGCACAGTGATGACAACCTGCAGCGAGCCGCCGACAATCGCCACAACCGCCAGCGCGACAAGCACCACCGGCATCGACAGTCGTACTGTGATCAGGAAGGTCACAACCATGTCCACGCGGCCACCGAAATAGCCTGCCATAACGCCCATGATCGTCCCGATAATGCCTGATATCAGCGCCGCGCCGATGCCGATCAGCAGCGAAATCCTGGCACCGTAAATAAGCCGTGACAGGTAATCCCGCCCCAGATGATCCGTGCCAAGAATATGGTCCCAGCTGCCGCGGCTATCCCAGACAGGCGGGATCAGGCGTTTCAGCAAATCCTGCTGATAGGGATCATGCGGCGCAAGAAGCGGGGCGAGAAGCGCGATCAGGATAACCGATACGACGATCAGCGAGCCGATGATCATGCCCTGATGGCCGCGCACCCGCTTTTTCATCACGCCGAAGGCTGAATTTGCGTCGGTGGTTTGACTGTCTACAGAAGCCATCAATTTATCCTGATGCGCGGATCAAGCCATGCATTCAACAGATCAGCGAAAAATGTGAGAACGATGTAGAAGAGCGAGAACACCAGAATCAGCCCTTGCACCGTCGGCAGATCATTGCGGGTGATCGACTCCCACGCGAGGAACCCGGCCCCGTGAAGGGCAAAGATGGTTTCAACAACGATGGAGCCGCCAAGCATGAAGCCGAACTGCACGGCGGCAAGGCTGACAACGGGAATGATCGCGTTGCGCAGGGCATGCTTGAACAGCACCACCCAGGGCCGGAGCCCTTTGGCACGCGCCGTTCTGATGTAATCCGTGCTCAACACCTCGAGCATGCCGGTACGTGTCAGCCGCATGATGGCTGGCGCCGCATAATATCCGAGAACAATGGTCGGCATGACAAAATGCAGCCAGGTGTCCGACCCCGACGTTGGCAGCAACCGCAAATTCACCGACAGCAGCACAATCAGCATCAGCGCAAACCAGAAGCTTGGCAGGGCCTGGCCCATGACAGACAGGAACAGCGCCACGCGGTCGACCAGGCTGTTCGGGCGGATCGCGGCCGCCACGCCAAGCGGCACTGACAGGACAATCGCAAAGGTGATGGCACAGACGCCAAGCGTCATCGTCGTCGGCAATCTCTCGCCGATCAGGGCGCTCACATCCGTTCGGAAGTAATAGCTCTTGCCAAGATCACCGGCCATGGCGCGCTGCAGCCAGTCGAAATACTGGACAAGGATCGGCCGATCAAAACCATACAGCGTTCTGATCGCCTCGATATCGGCGTCCGAGGCTGTCTCGCCCGCCATCGCGATGGCCGGATCGCTCGAAAGATACAGCAATCCGAAGCTGATGAAGGAGACAGTGAGTGCCACCAGCAATGCAAGCCCCAGACGCTTTATAGTGTAGTAAATCATCACTCAACACATCACATTGCCAGTGAGAACATTATCAATGAAAGGCATCTGCGCGCCTTTCGGCGCGCAGATCGGAGTTTGGACTACAGCCACTTGGCTGTGAAGAAGCGCGGGATTTCATCCGCTGTCGGGTTGAAATCCACCTCTTTCGAGAAGGCATACCATGTGTTGTATGACCACAGCGGGAACATGAACACCTCGTCCGAAATCCGCGACAGCGCCGCTTTATAGGCGTCCTTGCGGACCTGCGGGTCAACCGAGGAATCGCCAATGCCAAGCTGCTTGATCACTTCGGGATCCTTCGAATAATCATCCTTGCCGCCAGACTGGAAGTGGCTGGTGATGGCAGAGACATCATTGATCGAATATGACCCCCAGGTGCCGAAATTGAACGGCGATCCGCCATCCTGCACCTTGTCCCTGAACGCGGCATATTTCAGATATTCAAAGTTCGTCTTGATACCCACAGCGTTCAGATTGTTGATCATCGCCTCGGCAAAATCCCGGTTGCGATAGGCAAGGAACGGGATTTCAAACCCATCCGCATAGCCGGCTTCGGCAAGAAGCTGCTTGGCCTTTTCCGGGTTGTAGTCATATTTCGGCACATCCTGTGTGCAGCCGAACTGTGACGGGAAACACAGCGAATGCACCACCATCGACTCGCCCTGGACGAGCGCGTTCACAATGCCCTCACGGTCAATGGCGTGGGCGATGGCGCGCCGCACCCGCACATCGTTCATCGGGTTCTCGCTGTGCCGGCCCATCGCGTCAAAATTCAGATAGCCGATCCGCATGGTCGATGAATTCTTGACGGTGAACTCGCCTTGCGCCCCGATACGGTCCGCCTGATCCGGCTTTACTTTCCAGATCCAGTCGATGCCACCGGAAAACAGCTCGGCAAGCTGGGTGTTGCTTTCCGCGATCGTGCGAATGACGATATTGCCGATGTTGGCCTGGCCCTTGGGGCTGGATGAATGGTAGCCGTCATATTTCTTGAACTTGTAGCGCTTGCCGGGCTCGACACTGGTGACAGCATAGGGACCGGTGCCAACCGGCTTCAGCGCCATCCCTTCCGGGCCGACCTCGGCGTAATATTCATTGGGATACATCACGATCGGGCCAGAGAGGAATTCCAGCGCAGCCGGGAATTCCTTCTTCAGGTTCAACCTGACCTTGTAGTCACCAAGCTTCTCGGTCGACTCCCACCAGTTCACATTTCTGGCTGGCTTGGCGCCGTTTTCCGGGTTTGAGATATAGTTCAGAGTGTAGACAACATCATCGGCGTCGAATGTTTCGCCATTGTGAAATTTCACGCCCTCGCGCAGATCAAACTCAAGGGTCTTGGAGTCAACCCAGTTGTATGCGGTGGCCAGATTCGGCAGATATTCGTTGGTGGTCGGGTCGCGATACAGCAGCGCATCCCATACCATCCGCGAGATCACAATGCCTTCACGGGCCGTGTTGTAGTAATTGTCGACTGACTCCAACTCTCTATCAATCGCGACATTAAGCGTGTCGTCTGATTTCCCCGCATGCGCGACACCGGAGATACCGGCGGCCAGCGCCATGCCGGTGATGGTCAATAAAAACTTTCTTTTCATATTGATTCCTCCTGCAACTGAACATTTTCGTACAAGCCCATTTATCGTAAACACAGGCGGCGGGGCTTGCCAAGACCTTGCGAGACCATTGATTGACCGGTTGCGTCCGGCCGTGATGGCCGGCATGCTTTTCAGAATTTCAAATGCTGTTACCTTGGTCGACGCCGCCAGACCGCGGTCGCCACGCGGCGGATACAGGGACAAACCGATCAATTAGCAAGGTAACCATTGAATTTTTCATCACAATTTCTGAAACATGCAGACAAGACATTGCAGTCAGCCTGCTGGATGCTTGTGTCCTGCGTGGCCCTGTCGTTTCTTGCCGCGCTTGGCAGATTGCTGGGACAATATGACGTCAATTCATTTCAAACCGTATTCTGCCGTCTGTTCTTTGCCTTTCTTGTGTTGCTGCCCCTGATCCTGCGCGCCGGCATTGGCACCATCGCGACAACGCAGCTCAAGACTTATGTCTTCCGGTCCGTTGTCGGCATCATCGCGATGTGGACATGGTTTCTTGCTGTCACGCTCATTCCCATCGGTGAACAGACCGCGCTCAGCTTTCTCGCACCGCTTTTCACGACGATGGGGGCCGCCCTGTTCCTTGGAGAAATCGTTCGTTTGCGGCGATGGCTTGCGATCGTGATCGGCTTCATCGGCGCGTTCATCATCCTCCGGCCCGGGATCACCGAGGTCGGCCTCGGCCATATCGTTGCCATCGGCTCGGCGGTGGCGATGGGATGTTCGATGCTCGTCATCAAACATCTGACGCGCAAGGACGACCCGCTTGTCATCGTCTTTATCTCACATCTGATCATGATGCCGCTGGCGCTTCTGCCGGCGCTCTATGTCTGGGAATGGCCGAATATCGAGGTGTGGCTGATTCTGGGGCTGACCGGTCCGGTGGCCGTGATCGGACATGTCACCCTGGTCCGCGCCTACAAGCTGGCGGATGCGTCCTTCGTCGCGGGTGTTGACTATGCCCGCCTGCCATTTGCCATGCTATTCGGATGGATTATGTTCGGCGAGTTGTCAGATATCTGGACATGGGTTGGAGCCAGCATCATTTTCGGCTCGTCTTTTTATGTCATTCGGCGTGAAATGAGAGAACGGAAGGCGGCGGCGAAAGACACACTTCTTGGTGACAAAGGCTAGATGAATGAGTGAACCGATTATCGAATGGCTGGACCAGCAACAGGACAACATGCTGGCGCTGCTGAAGGACCTTGTCGATATCGACAGCAACAGTTTTGACAAGGCCGGCGTGGACCGTGTCGGGGCCCGACTCGTGTCCTTCCTTGATGAACATGAAATCCCGCATGAAACCATGCCGCTGCAGACCTATGGCGACGCCATCCGCGCTGTCGTGTCCGGCGGTGACGGCAATCAGCCAATCCTTCTTTGCGGGCATCGCGACACGGTGTTCCAGACAGGCGAGGTGGAAAAACGCCCCTTCTCGACCGAGGGTGGCAAGGCCTTCGGGCCCGGTGTGGCGGATATGAAACCCGGCCTTGTGATCAACGCCTTTATCCTCGCCGCCTTCCATAAATTTGGCGGCCATCCAAACCCGCTTGTCGGGCTGTTCACCGGTGATGAGGAAATCGGATCGCCGGAGTCAAAGGATGTGATCATCGCCGAGGCGGAAAAGGCGCGTCTTGCTTTCAACAGTGAACCGAGCCGGCCCAATGGCAATATCGTCACGCGGCGCAAGGGCGGCATTTTCTGCCGCTGCGACATCACCGGAATCGCGGCGCATTCCGGCGGTTTCTTTGAGGATGGGCGCAGCGCCATCGAAGAGCTGGCGCGCAAGGTGCAGGCGCTCCACGCGCTGACCGATCTTGAAAAAGGCATCACAATCAATGTCGGGCTGGTCGGCGGCGGGCAATCGGTGAATACCGTTGCCGCGGATGCAAATTGTGCCATCGATATCCGCTATCGGGAGCAACCTGACCGCGAGCCTATCCTGTCAAAGGTGCGTGCCATTTGCGAGTCAACAACGGTCGACGGCACATCATCATCGCTGCAGATCAAGGGTGAATTCTATCCGCTCACCCCGTCGCAGCAATCAGCCGAGCTGTTCGACATCTATCAGGGGATTGCCGCGCAGGATGGTGTGGCGGTCGCGGGGGAGCATTCTGGCGGGTGCGCCGATAGTGGATTTATCGCCGCCGTCGGCACGCCGGTCATCTGCGGGGTCGGGCCTGTCGGGGGCAATTATCATCGTCCCGATGAATGGATGGAAATCGCCAGCCTTGCGGAACGGGCACGCTTCATCGCGCAAACAATCCTGAAACTTGCAAAGCAACCGACGCGCAGCGGCCTATAGAGGCGCGGCCTGTAGAGGCGCGGCCTGTAAGGGCGCGTATCAGCAGGATGCCGCCATACCGTCCCCGGCCGGGTCGGCGCCGCCGTCAAGTTTCCCGTCGATGAGCCGCACCGCATGGACGATCGGCGTGACATAGCTGGCGGCATATCGGGTGGTTTCATAACCTGCGTCATTCAGCTCGGCCTCGACCGACCGGAAGATGCGGTTGGTAAGTTCGATAGTGTCCGAGGTGGCGCAAAAACGCGGGGCGGACACCGCTTCATGCGCCGTCATGCCGAAATCAACCACATTCAGGATCGTCTGAAGCACGCCCATCGTGATGGTGGTGCCGCCCGGCGCGCCGACCGCCAGCATGGGCGAGCCGTCTTTCGAGAGAACCGTCGGGCACATGGCGGTAAAGCGGGTCTTCCCGGGCGCGAGCGAGCCGACATGACCGGGGCGCGGGTCAAAGACCATCATGCAGTTATTGTACATGAAGCCCAGACCATCGGTAATCACACCTGAGCTGGAGCCAAGCGAATGCGTCAGATTGACGATGTTGCCATCACTGTCGGCAACAACAAGATGCGTTGTATCCTTGCTTTCCGGCGCGCCCGTGTTCAGCCGTGCGACATGTGCCTTTTCTCCGGCCCGAATGCGGTCAGCAAGCGATTGCGCGTAAGATTTTGACATCAGCCGTTCAACAGGCACATCGACAAAATTCGGGTCGCCCATGCTGAGATCCTTGTCGATCGTCGCCAGTTTCATGGCCTCGGCAACCGCCGCGATATAGGCGGCCGTGTTATGTCCCATACCGGCAAGATCGAAACATTCGAGGATGTTGAGCATTTCGAGAATCATCAGCCCGCCGCCGGGAAGCTGATTTGTGGCCACCTCGAAACCGCGGTAATGTCCGACCAGAGGCGGATTGGTGACAGGCGTGCAGTTCGCAAGATCCTGTTTTGTCAGAAGTCCGCCATGTGCGCGCATGTCGGCCTCGATGGCATCCGCGATGGACCCGCTGTAAAACGCCGCCGCCCCTTCATCGGCAATCTGCTGATAGGTGCGCCCCATATCCGGGTTCTTCAGGCAATCGCCGATCTTCAGCAGCTCGCCCTGCGAATCAAGGTAGATTTTCCGCGACGCCGGCAGCTTGTTGACCACCGCGACGCGTTCCATCCGGCCGGCCTGCGCGGGCTGCATCCAGAAGGCATGGACCTTCGGGCGCACGGCAAAACCCTCAAAGCAATAATCAATGGCCGGTTTCATCACGTCACCAAGCGACATCGAGCCATATTGCGACAGCGCCATGTCCAGCGCGCGCAATGTCATGGGCGTTGTCATGGAGGTATAGCCAAATTCGTTGACCCGCCCCGTCAGGACAAAGCCGAACCCGTCATCGCATTCGCGCTCGATCAGCTGTTCCCACATATCGGGGGTTGTGGCCAGGGGCGCGCTGCCATGGAAATCGATGAAACTGCTCTCGCCTGCTCCGGGTCTGATGATCTGCATCGACCCGAAGCCGGCAATGCCACACATTTGCGGGTCGACAACCGTCTGCACCATGGCCGCGGCAATGGCGGCATCCATCACATTGCCGCTGCGTTTGAATGTCTCAAGGCCAGCCTCGACAGCTTCCGGTTGTGGTGCGGATATCATGCAGGTTGCCATGGGAACACTCCTCAAAAACAGGTTTCGTTTCGCAATGCTCAGGCATTGTCGGTGGCGACATGAAAGGCAGACGCTTCCAAACTATCACCGCACATCATCAAACCTTCAAGACTCATTTCGGCGCCCGCAGGATGCGGCTTAGCCGGTCCATTCCACGCCCTCGTCCAACGGATAACTCGGCCGGCTTATGCGGGTGAAATTCCACCGCGTCAGAACAGGCGAGGTCAAACCGGCAGTATCGATCTCGAAGGTCTGTTCATGCGCAAACCAGATATTGAAGCCTGCCCGGAAATGTCCTCTGGACTTGACGATCACCGTGTTGGCTTCCGCAATGTTCACACCGAACATCTCAAAGAATACCGGGTCCGATGTCTGCGCCCGGTCCGAGATGACCACGACGTCAATGCCGCCGATCCGTAACAAAGCGGATTTGCCAAGATACATCCTGCGGCCCTGCAGCATCCCATGCCGACCAACGACATCGCCATCGGTCAACCCGATGATCTCTGCCTCGACCTCCAGCGGTGCGTCCCATCGCTCCCAGTCCGCAGATCCCCGGTTGCGATTGAATGTCGCGACAAGCCTGCTCCCGACACCGGCTTGATGCGCGTCTGCCGCCAGATCGGGATCAAAGAAGGACCCGTAAATGACATTCTGCGCATCGGCCTTGATCAGTTCAGACAACAGGTCTGTGGTCCGACCGGACCCGCCGCCACCGGGATTGTCACCTGCCTCAGAAAAGATCAACGGCTGCCGGTCATGGTCCAGCGCCATCTCAACCGCATCCGATACGGTGGTCAGATCCCGCCTGAATTCCTGACGCCTGCGCCAGGCCATCCGGGCGATTTCCTCTGCAAGACCCTTGGCGATGTCATGATCCTCGGCCGCTGTCACCACGACCGACACGCCATTTTCAGGAACATCGGAGAAAATGAAATTGCCGAAGACCGACACATTCATGATCGCGCCGGACAGCTCGGCCTGCCGCCTTTGCCCGAAATCTATCAGATCACCATAGGGGCCAGTGGCGGTCAGGAGCGCAACGGAGGCAGGCGCAAGCGGAAGTTTGACATGGGCAATCATTGGCTTCACCTGTCCGGCAAGAATGCGCCGCAATGAAAAGGCGGTTTCCTGGCCGCGCTCAGCCATATCGACATGCGGGTTCGTCCTGTAGCCACAGATCAAATCCACCGCCGCACACATCGCTTCCGAGATATTCGCATGCAGATCAAGCGTGATGACAATTGGCACATCCGCGCCAAGTTTCTTGCGGATTCGTGTCAGCAATTCACCGTCCGGATCATCCAGATGTTCGGCCACCATAGCTCCATGAAGGCACAGATAGACAGCATCAACCGTCTCATCCAGAGCACCCAGCATGCTGTCGGCTAGATGTTCGAACACCGCCTCTCTGACCGGGCCAAGCGGATGTGACGCCGCCAGCATTATCGGCACGGGCAGCCAGTCGCCCGTCGCATCCATGGCCCGCACAAAGGCCGAGAATTCCTTTGCCAGCGACGGCGTCGGTTTGCGTGCCTCGTCCAACAGCCCCTCGCCTTCAAGCAAGGTCAGGCTTTTGAAATCCTCGATCTCCGCGGGTCGGGAGAATCGGTTTGATTCCAGTTTGAAACCTAATAGAGCCACTCTCGGTGCTGTCATGTCGTGTGTCTCCCGTCCTTCGTATATCCGCCTGCCGGATGTCTGCCTGTTGGATAAAGCTTCAATGAAGTCTCCTCGAATATCGCCTTTCGCAAAGGATCATCGATGATTTTGACAGTTGATAGAAATTTTTTACCAGCCTACGCTTTCTAACTGACAGACATAGTCGACAAACATAGTCAACAAAGACGTGCGACTTCTAGGGATTGACAGCTTTTTGGGACTGAGATGGTGATTCAAAACGAAGAGAATATCTGGAAACTGGTTGATTCGAAAAAAGAGGCATTCATCCGCTTGTCGGACCGCGTCTTTGACACCCCGGAAACCCTGTACACTGAATTCAGTTCAGTACAGGAACATGTTGCCGCGCTCGAGGCTGAAGGATTCACCATCACGGAAAATATCTGTGGCATGCCGACCGCCGTCATGGGTGAAGCCGGTGACGAGGGACCGGTCATTGCCATTCTTGGCGAATTCGATGCCCTTCCCGGCTTGAGCCAGGAACCGGGTGTCGCCGAACACAGTCCGATTGCGGACGGCGGCAATGGCCACGGATGCGGGCATAACCTGCTCGGCTCGGCAGCATTGCTGGCCGCCACCGCCGTCAAGGACTGGCTTGCGGAAACCGGCATCAAGGCGCGGGTGCGGTATTATGGCTGCCCCGCAGAGGAAGGCGGCGCGGCAAAGGCCTATATGGCGCGCGACGGGCTGTTTGACGATGTGAGCGCCGCCATTTCCTGGCACCCCTCCACTTTCAACGCTGTCCAGCATGGGAATTCCCTTGCCAATAGCCGGATCGATTTCACCTTCACCGGCAAGGCGGCGCATGCCGCGGCCGCGCCACATCTGGGACGCAGTGCCCTTGATGCCTGTGAGTTGATGAATGTCGGGGTAAACTACATGCGAGAGCATATGCCCGACGCGGCGCGGATTCACTATGCCTATCTCGATGTAGGCGGTGCGGCGCCGAATGTCGTTCAGGCCACTGCTACGGTCAGGCAGCTGATCAGGGCAAGCGACAATGCAACGCTTCGCGAGATGATTGCCCGGGTGCACAATATCGCCGAGGGTGCCGCCCTTATGACCGGCACAACCGTGGAATCGAAAGTCTATTCGGGGGTGTCCAATCTGGTTGGCAATGCGCCGTTGGAACAGGCGATGCAGAGCGAATTTGACAAGCTTGGCCCAGTGCCGTTTGACAAGGAAGATGCTGTTTTCGCCAATGAAATCCGTGAGACGCTGACAGCCGAGGATATCGCGGCAAGCTTTCAGCGGGCCGGCCGCGATACGCCGCCGGATTTACCGCTTTGCGATTTTGTCGCCCCACTTGAAAGGCCGAGCATTGGCGGTGAAGGCTCAACCGATGTCGGTGATGTCAGCTGGGTGACGCCAACGGTTCAGGCACGGGTGGCCACCTGCGCTGTTGGAACACCCTTTCACACCTGGCAGACCGTCGCGCAGGGCAAGGCCCCGGCAGCACATAAGGGCATGATCCATGCCGCCAAGGTGATGGCGGCCACGGCAACGCATCTGATCAATTCTCCCGAAACGCTGCAGGCCGCACGGGAGGTTCATGACCATCGGCAGAGAACGACGCCGTATATCTGCCCGATTCCGAAGGATGCGAAGCCGCCGGTGATCGAAAGGCCGGCATAAGCGCGCACGTTGAGATTACCGGCCGGCGGCAGGTGTATCCGGCTGCCGGTGAATCGGTTAGGGGGATAATTTCGCCTCGACCATGCGCACCCACAGGCTGGCACCTAGCGGCAACAGATCGTCATTGAAGTCATATTGGGGGCTATGCAGGTTTTCGGACTCCCTGCCGGCGCCGAGCCAGATGTAGGCGCCTTCCTTTTCCTGAAGCATGTAGGAGAAATCTTCCGCGCCCATGGCCGGTGTGATATCGGCATCAAGCCCCTCCGGACCAAGTACGTCGGATATAACGGTCTGCGCGAAAACTGCATCCTTTTCATGGTTGATGGTCGGCGGATAGCCGGGCCGAATCTCCATGCTCACATCACAGCCGGCTGTGCTGGCGGCCGCCTTCGCAACGGATTCAATTTTTTCAAGAAACGCCTGCCTTGTTGTCGCCTTCATCGTTCTCAGCGTGCCGCCAATGGTGGCGACACCGGGAATGACATTGAACGCGCTTCCAGCTTCCAGCTTTGTCAGTGAAACGACGGCCTGGTCAAACGGGTCCAGCTGGCGCGACACAAGTGTCTGCAACGCCACGGTGATCATGCCGGCAGCCACGATCGGGTCCCTTGTTTGATGCGGCATCGCCGCATGCCCGCCAGACCCGTCAATGGTGAGGATGAAAATATCCGCCCCGGCCATTGCCGGCCCGATATGGGCAACCGCGCGCCCTGTTTCCATGCCGGGCCAGTTATGCATGCCCCAGACGGAGTCCATCGGAAACCTGTCGAACAGCCCGTCATTGATCATCGACCTCGCACCTGCATTGCCACCCTCTTCCGCAGGCTGAAAAATGCAATAGACCTTGCCTTTGAATTGACGGCTCCTCGCAAGATGCTCCGCGGCGCCAAGAAGCATCGTCGTGTGGCCATCATGGCCGCAGGCATGCATGCGGTTGGCATGTTTGGATGCGTAGGGCAGGTTCGTCTTCTCTTCCATCGGAAGCGCGTCCATATCAGCCCTCAATCCAATTGCCGAGGACTGGTCATCATCGCTATCCGCCCCGTGGATGACGCCGACAATGCCCGTTTTGCCCAAACCACGATGCACCTCGACGCCAAAACTCTCGAGCTTTGCCGCGACAAAGTCCGAGGTCATGGCCTCCTCATAGGCGATTTCCGGAAATTGATGCAGATGCTGCCGCCAGGACGCCATTTCATCCCGTTTTTCTTTGAGTTCCTCAATCAAGCCCATGTACGCTACCTAGCCTCATCCCATGTGAACCAACCTATATGAAGCGAAGAGTAACGGGACTGACCATCACAACGCAAGCAACCACCGGCAAAACAGGCACATGACAAAGCAATTCCATACTTACAGCGACCCGGACCGCATTGCGGAAGCCGTCGAGACGCTGGCCGGATTCACCGAGCCCGAGCAGCCTTTCACAAGGCTGGTGTTCAGCCCCGAATTCCAGCAGGCCCGGCAGTGGCTGCAATCAAAATTCGAAGAAGCGGGTCTTCACTGCCAGATTGACCCGGGTGGGAATCTAATCGGCACCCGCAAGGCGTCAGCAACATCAGCCAGCCCCGGCAGAGTGATCATTGGCTCGCATATCGACACTGTCCCCGCAGGCGGCCGGTTCGATGGCATTGCCGGCGTTGTTGCCGGGCTGGAAGCCATTCATTTCCTCAATCAACAGCAGATCGACCTGCCTTTTGATGTTGAGATCATAGATTTCCTTGGCGAGGAATTGAATGTCTGGGGAACATCCTGTCTTGGCAGCCGCCATATGGCAGGCCTTCTGACAGAAGATATTCTGAACCGCGTCGACCAGCACGGGCGGCGGCTTGGCGACGAGATTGAAAAGATCGGCGGAACCGGAACGCCGGTATCGGGGCCGCGGCCGGATGCGCAATCAATTCTGGCCTGCCTTGAGCTGCATATCGAACAATCGAGCCGGCTGGAAACCGATCAGATCGATATCGGCATCGTTACCGACATCCCCGGCATCAGCCGATATGCCATCGCTGTCACGGGCAGCGCCGGCCACAGCGGCACGACAAGAATGGAGGACCGCAAGGATGCGCTTGTCACGGCAAGCGACATCATCATGGCAACACGCGATATCGCCCGCAGCATTGCCGCGCAGGACAACCGGCACTTCGTCGCCACGATCGGACGGATCGATGTTTACCCCAACGGTGCCGCAACGGTCCCCGGTGACGTGAAGATGGTCCTTGATCTGCGAGCGTCGCACGAACATTCCCGTGACATGTTTCTGGAACAGCTTCAGTCAGCATCCGCGCATATCAGCCAGCGGGAATCCTGCGCAATCGAGATCGAAAGGATATCGGCGGCGCGCGTTGCCTATATGGATGATGCGCTGAGGGAAAGGTTGGCGCAGTCTGCCGATCATCTGGGGCTCAGCCACATCAACCTGTCGAGCGGGGCCGGTCATGACATGGCACATATGTCACGCATCGCGCCGGCCGCCATGATCTTCATCCCCTGCAAGGACGGGCTGAGCCACTGCCCCGAGGAATTCACCACGCCTGACGCCATCGCAAGCGGCAGCGCCGTGCTGATCCGCTCATTACTGGATCTGGCTGGATTTGATGTGAGTGGGCTGAATCTGACGGACTGAGCAGCCGGCCGACGCCGACGCCGCCGAGCGTCATTCGGTGGTGTTCAGATGACAGGCGGAATAGTGGCCCGGCGAAATTTCGATCAATTCCGGCCTGACCGCCCGGCATGTCTCGTTGCTGAACTTGCACCGTGGATGGAAATGGCAGCCTGAAGGCGGGTCAAGCGGCGAGGGAATTTCACCGCTGACAGGCTCGTAATCCCGCTGCCCGATTTCCAGCCTTGGCACGCCTTCCAGCAGCGCCTTTGTGTAGGGGTGATTGGGGTTTTCAACAAAGGTCTCAATCGGTGCCGTTTCGACAACACGCCCCAGATACATAACAATCACGCGGTCTGAAATATGTTCAATGACACCGATATCGTGGCTGATGAACAGATAGGTCAGGTCATAGTCCTGCTTGAGCTGGACAAACAGGTTCAGCACCTGCGCCTGGATTGATACATCCAGCGCGGCGATGGATTCATCGCACACCAGCAATTCAGGCGACACCGCCAGCGCGCGGGCAATGCCGATCCTTTGTCGCTGACCGCCGGAAAACTGATGCGGATAGCGCCCCAGCGCTTCGGAGTCCATGCCCACCCTGTTCAGCATCTCGAGGGCAAATGCCCGCTTTTCCGAGGCCTTGATCAGGCCATGATGGATCGGCGCCTCGGTCAGTATCTCGATGACCTTCTTGCGCGGATTAAGCGAAGAAAAAGGGTCCTGAAAGATCATCTGCGTCTTCAGGGCTTCGGGCCGGTCATCCTCTGAACG
>CBFHRT010000017.1:0-22007 GCA_965658285.1 Puniceispirillaceae bacterium (SeqCode)
GACTGAACAGCCCATCCGGCCGCCGGGCCGATATCACGCCAAGTACGACGCCAATGACCAGCGCAAGGATCTGCGCCGTGAAGACAAGCAGCAACGTCGCCGGAAGGCGCTCGGCAATCAGGCTGGTGACCGGCGTGTTGAAAAAGAAACTGTAGCCGAAATCCAGCCTGACGACATTGCCAAGATAGAGTCCGAGCTGTACCGGAAAGGGCTTGTCGAGGCCGTAATCTGCCCTGATCTGCGCCATCACCTCTTCGGTGGCACCGCCCATGTCACCGGCAATGGTGTCGGCGATATCGCCCGGCGCGATATGGATCAGCGTGAAATTGAGGACGACAACGGCCAGCAACAACACCAGCGCGTAGCCTATCCTTACGGCCATTTGTTTGAGAAGTATCACCGCAGTATCTGCTCGCGGAAGGGGATAGATCAAGAAATCCCCGCGCCGCCGGGACGGCGCGGGGTCGGATTATTCCGGGCTATTTCAGATAGACCCGGTCAAGCGGCGACACCGTTGCCCAGATTCCGACCGGCGGGTTGCCGACCTTGTCCGAGTAGATGGTGTGATAGGGAAGCGCATAGGTGTGATAGACCGGCACGTCCTCGGCGATGATCTTCTGGAACTCCGAATAGAGTGCCTTGCGCCGCACAGGGTCGGTCTCGCTGCCAGCCATCTCCATCAGCTCGTCAACGCGCGCGTTGGAATAGCTCTGCGTGTTCGACCAGATCACACCCTTCTTGATGTTGCTTGACGCATAGGTCCTGTGGACACCGATCACCGGGTCACCCCAGTTGAAGACAACATCCCAGGTCATTTCGAAATCATGACCACCAACCCGCTTGGCCCATGTCGGGAAGTCGGGTGACGAGCGGATGACAACATCGATGCCGACCTTCTTCAACTGCGGCTTGATGTATTCGGCCTGCGCCTTGATCCCGGCCCAGCCATAATCGACCGTCAGCGTGAAACGGGTGCCGTCACCACCACGCGGATAGCCGGCCTCGTCGAGAAGGGCGTTGGCCTTGTCGAGATCAAGGTCATAGGTCTCGACATCCGGCTCAAAGAAGGGCGATCCGGGGTGGATGCCGGTCAGCGCCGGTGTCGAGGTGCCAAGCATGATCGCCTTGTTCACGAAATCGCGGTCGACAGCATAGGCAATGGCCTGACGGACCTTCTTGTTGCCGGTCGGACCGTCAGCGGCGGTGTTGAAGGCAAGCCAGGCAATCGGGCCGATCGCGGCATAGGCGACACCGTCGCTTGTTGCCGTCACACCGCTGGCCTTTTTCAGACGATTGATGTCACGCGGGTTCTGTTCAAACCCGCTGAGATGCGCCTCGCCATTCTCCAGCGCGATGGTCCGCGCCGCGCCATCCTTGATGATCCGCATCACGACCTTGTCGAGATAGGGGCGGCCATCAATGAAGAAATCATCATTCCGCTCGAGGATGATGTGCTGGTCACGCTTGAACTCGACAAGCTTGAAGGGTCCCGAGCCGACAACATTCTCCGCATTGGCAGGATGCGTTTTCGGGTCCTGACCGTCGCCGTAAACATGCTCTGGAATGATCGGCAGAAGCTGCGAGGACATTGCCAGCAACAGCGCCGGGTGCGGCTTGCTGAGCTTGATCACCGCGGTGTGGTCATCCGGGGTTTCAACGCTGTCGACAGGTGCGAACATCGTCTTGAAGGGATGGTTTTCCTGTACCGTCTTGATCGAGAAGGCGACGTCAGACGATTTGATCGGCGTGCCGTCATGGAAGGTCGCGCCCTTCACCAGGTTCAGTGTCACGGTCAGCCCATCGGCCGATGTGTTCCAGCTTTCCGCCAGATATGGCTGCGGTGTCCAGTCCTCGTCATAGCGCAGCGGCGCCGCGAAAAGCTGGTTTCCAGGCTCGCCGGTGGCGATCCCCGACTGCACGGCCGGGTTCAGGTGCCGGGGCGTGTTCTGCACGGCCCAGATCAAGGTACCGCCACGTTTCGCGCCATCATCGGCGAACGCGGCTCCGGCCTGCAAGGCCACTGCCATCGCCAAGGCTGACGACGCTGCGACAAATCTTTTCATCATCGCTCTATTCCCCCAATTCTTTCATTGTTTAGTCGGTATTGATGGTTCAGCCTAGCGCGTGTCGCGGTGCGTTCAAGCGGAAACTGGATTCGCGACCCGATCCGAATCTGATCCGATCCGAATCCGACCCTGGATACAGCGACACGTGGCGCTGTTCGATCTCGGTCATCAAACAGTTCTGCAGGCCTTTGGCCGCGCGCGCCCTCCGCCGCTATGCAGCCTCACTTCGACGCCCTTGCGATGGCATGGCAAGGTCAAACCGCCCGCCGCGGGTGGCGCCGGTTCAGGCCTGATCCAGAAACCCCTTTCCAGCGTCGGCAAGGCGGTGGATCAATGGCGCGGGTTTCCAGATCACCGGGTCGCTGTCCTGCAAGGCGGCAAGGCGGTCGCGGATCATGCCGATGCCCATGCTGTCGGCATGGCAGAGCGGGCCGCCACGAAAGCGCGGAAAGCCATATCCATGCACCAGCACGAGGTCGATATCCGCAGCCGCACCGGCGATCCCCTCATCAAGAATGTCCGCTGCCTCATTGATCAGCGCCAGCAGCAATGTTTCCAGAACGAGGTCATCGGCCAGTTCGCGGCGGGTGATGCCCTGACGTGCTGCCTCGGCCGCGATCAGCGGCGCCACATCGGGGTTCGGGCCAACCGGCTTGCCATCCTCATACAGATACCAGCCGCGGCCGGCCTTGCGGCCAAGCCATCCCGCCTCGCAGACCTGATCGGAGACGCGGCTGTAGCGACGCGCCGGATCACGTGTCGGGGCCTGTCTCTTGCGGTTCGCCCAGGCGATGTCGAGTCCCGACATATCCTGCGTTTCATAAGGCCCCATTGCATACCCAAAGCCGCGCATGACGCGGTCGATCTGCGCCGTTTCGGCCCCGTCGAGAAGCAGCAATTCGGCCGCCTCACGTACCCGTTGCAGTATCCTGTTGCCAACAAACCCGTCGCAGACGCCAACCTCTACCGGGATCTTGCGAAGCCGTTTCGCCAGCGCATAGCCGGTCGCCAGTGCGTGATCGGAGGTTCGCGCGCCGCGCACAATCTCCAGCAGTTTCATGATATGCGCCGGGCTGAAGAAATGCAGACCGACAAGCCGTGACGGGTCAGCCAGACAGTCGGCCATCGCGTCGATGTCGAGATAGGAGGTGTTGCTGGCCAGTACCGCGTCCGGCGCCGCCGCATCCAGCACCGTCAGCACATCGCGTTTCACCTGCATGTCCTCAAACACCGCCTCGATTACCAGATCGGCCGTGTCGATGCCGTCATAACCGGCCTGAAAGCGAATCGCGCCCTGTTCGGCCGCCGCCGCCCCGGCATCCATCAACCCGCGCTTGACGGCAACATCATACAGGCCGGCCATGCGGTCACCTGCCGCCTGCAGCGCGTCATCATCGCGTTCGATCAGCGTCACCGCGCTTCCCGCGCGGGCCAGCGCATGCGCGATACCGGCCCCCATCGTGCCGCCGCCGATGACGATGGTGCTGTCAAGCGACGCCGGCGTGATGGCTTTCAGACGGGCCGGTGCCCGCGCCCCGCGTTCGGCAAAGAAGATATGGCGCAGCGCGCGGC
Source organism: Puniceispirillaceae bacterium (SeqCode) (assembly GCA_965658285.1). Taxonomy (GTDB): domain Bacteria; phylum Pseudomonadota; class Alphaproteobacteria; order Puniceispirillales; family Puniceispirillaceae; genus UBA8309. The sequence goes on from CBFHRT010000017.1 coordinate 3,639, forward strand.
ATTCATCGCCGTCACGCAGCGCAAGGAAGGTGGCGCGTTCCGCGTTCACCGCATCTTCGAACGCATGGCTTGCGGCCAGCCCGACCAGCCTTATGGCCTCCTCGGGCGCGCGCTGGCGCGGCATCCTGCGGCGTGCCTTTGCCAGCGCCGCCTCCACAGCCTCGGCATCGGCCAAAGGTGCCGGCAGTGCCGAAACCGGCGGGCGGGCCTCAAGATCGGCACGCGGCACCGCCAGCGCCGCCGCCACCGGGTCATCATCCTGCTGGTCGATCAGCCCGATCTCCAGCGCCTCTGCGGCCCGGATGCTGCGCCCCTCGGGGATCAGTGACAGCGCCGCAACCATCCCGACAAGGCGCGGCAGGCGTTGTGTGCCGCCCGACCCCGGCACAACACCGAGGATGACCTCGGGAAGTCCGAGCTGCGCCGTCGGAGCGGCGATGCGCCAGCGGCAGGCAAGCGCCAGTTCAAGACCCCCGCCAAGACACGCCCCCCTGATCGCGGCGATCACAGGCACCGGTGCCGTCTCCAGCGCCGCCACCACCGCCGGCAGGTCGGGCTGGACCATCGGCTGGCCGAATTCACCGGCATCGGCACCCGCCGCGAAGATATCGCCGGCACCGGCAAGGATGATGCGCTCGACCTCATCATCGCCGGCAATGGCCGCCAGCGCGGTGATCAACCCGGCCCGGATGTCGTGATTGATGGCGTTGACCGGCGGCCGGTCAATCTCGATGATCGCCGCTGCCCCGACCCGGTGATGGCTGATGATGTCTGAAGCTACCGTCATGATATCCATTGAAAGCGAATGCCCCTCCCGCAAAGGACGAAACGACCGTGGCACGGGACCGGCCCGCAAGTGCGGGCATCTTGCCAGCACCGGCATTCGAAAGGCCAGCCCAATATTGGGATCACAGCTCGGTTGATCGGGCGCTGCATGTTCCCGACTTGAAATTGTGCAAGGCGGCTGCCAGCCTCCCAGTCTGAACACGTAATCTGGCAGAGAGTGAACACCAGCATGGAGCTTTCCGGAAAACGGGCATTGATCACCGGCGGCGGGGGCGGGCTTGGCCGTGTGCTGGCGGCTGATTTCGCCAGTGCCGGCGTGGATGTCCATATCGCCGGACGACGCCGGGCGCCGCTTGATGACGCCGTCAAGGCGGTTCCCGGGATCACCGCGCATCAGCTTGACGTGACCGACGAGGGCGCGACAGACGCGCTGTTTGCATCGCTTGGCAGCTGCGACATCGTCATCGCCAATGCCGGCATCTCCGAGAGCGCGCCGCTTCATCGCACCTCGCTTGACCAGTGGCAGCGGATCATGGCGGTCAATCTGACCGGCTGTTTCCTGACATTTCGGGCCGGGCTCAGGGCGATGCGCGACGCCGGGGCCAAATGGGGGCGGCTTGTCGCCATATCGTCGATCATGGGACTGGACGGATACCGTTATGCCAGCGCCTACAGCGCCTCCAAACATGGGGTGAACGGGCTGGTAAAATCGGTGGCTGCAGAACTGGCGGGAAGCGGCATCACCGCGAACGCGCTGTGCCCGGGCTATCTCGACACCGAGATGACCGACCGCTCAATCGCCAACATTGCCGAGCGCACCGGCATGACGACGGATGAGGCGCGCGCTGTCCTCGCCGGCATGAGCCCTCTTGGCAGGTTGATCACCCCGGCCGAGGTCAGCCGGGCCGCAATGTCGCTGTGCGGACCTGGGTCGGATGCGATGAACGGCCAGACCGTCGCCATCAATGGCGGTGAGGGTTGAACGCCAACAGCCTGGTCCGTCAGACCTCCAGCGATTCCAACAACACCGCCACCTGCGCGCCATGCATGTCGCGGTCCCGCAGGCTCCCCTGCGGATGCGGGCGCGGAAAGCTGAATTTCAGGACATTCAGTGTCGGCATTTCAAAGCATTTGAGGCGCGCGGCGTCGATCTGCAGATGATCCGCCACCCGTTCGGCCGGCAGCGCCGCCGCCACCCGCGCCAGCACATCCGGCCCGTCACAGAAAATATCGATGGTGATCCAGAACGGGCCGGCATTCTTCGACCTGATACGGCTGGCGATGTCACGAAGTTCAGCCATGACCAACCTCGTCGACGCATATCCGGAAACCGTCCATCGGATCCGCAAGCTGCAGGACATGGTTGAGGGCGAATTCATAGACCGCACCGCGGTCGGAATGCACCGGCGACACCGGAAAGGCGAAGGTCGGCAGCGGTTCATCATCACGCAATGGAAAATGCAGAAGGTGCGGATTGATCACCGCGGCGATCTCGCTAGCCACCGGCTGGCTGGCGGCGGTGATCAGCAGCATCACGCCGACCTCAACCGGCGATCCGCGTTGCCGTTCCTGCCCGCCGAGCGCCGCATCAACGCCGATCAGGCGAAGCTCGATGTCATACTCATCCTCCGGCAGGCCGAGCGATGCAGCGATCAGCCCCCGGCAATGCGCCAACAACCGGTCGGCCCAGTCCGCCACCGCATCGACATAGCGCGGGTCGCGAACCACCGCCAGCATCATCGTCTGGTAACCGGCGAGGCGCGCGCCTTCCAGCTTCACGCCATAGGACGGTGCCGGCACCCAGGCCGCGCCCTCGACCCTGACGCAGCCATCCCCGGCATCGGCATAGCGCGCAGCAGTCACGTCGAGATGGCCGCCAGGCTCATGCAGGATCCAGGGGTCGCTGTTCTCATACAGCATATGCGCCGCCACCGATTGCGGCGTGCATCGCACCCCGTCGCCCATCGGCGCGACGGCAAAGCCTGTTTCATCGAAACTCACCATGATCACGCCGCTGGCGGGCTGGGTTGTGCAGAAGGCACCGCATTCGGCGATTTTCGCGCCATGCCAGGCACCACCGGCATGCGCCCCGCGCGCCAATGGCAACGCGGCTATGGTCGCGGTATCGGTTGTCCGCCCGGCCAGCACCACATCGGCGCCGGTATCGATCGCCGCCTGCATCTGTTCGGCCCCGGCAAGGGCGACGATATTTGTCATGCCCGCCAGCGCGGCATCATCAATTGCCGGTGCCGGGTCGAGCGGTGCCAGACGGCCCGCATCACGCGCCTGCCGCAACGCATCCGACGGCACATCGCTATAGAGCCGCGCCACGCGCAGCGTCTGGCCAAGCTCGGCGGCAAGCTCGCAGGTGATCTCGAACAGCCAGTCGACGGCACTGGCGGTCCCACAGGTACCGCAACTGCCGATCACCAGCGGCACGCCGGCATCGGCGCGCGCCACCAGAAGCTGTCGCCATTCATCGCGGCAGACCGCGCGGCTGTATTTCGAGGTGCCGGTGCCAAGATAAAAGGGACCGCTGTCGGTCGACCCGCCATCAATGGCGATGATGTCGGGACCCGCCGCAACGCCCCGCGCCAGCGCCGCCGGATCGAACCCGAGACCGAGGACACCTGAGGGGACGAGCACCCGCGTCGGCATCATCCCCTGCCCCTGCCCCTGCGCTTGCCAGAAGCCTGATCGGCATCCTGATCGGCATCCGCATCAGGCGTCGCCTGAACCGGCGGCCGCAGATAGGGGCGCAGGAACAGCGGCAGGATGAAGCCAGCCACGGCGGCAATCCACAAGCCGATCGAGATCGGCGAGGCGAACAGATAGGTCCAGTCACCGTCGGACAGCACCATGGCGCGGCGCAGGCTGACCTCCATATGGCCGCCGAGAAGAATGCCGAGAATGACCGGCACCGCCGGGATCGACAGCTTGCGAAGCACATAGCCGAGAACGCCGAACCCGATCATCAGCAACAGATCGAAATAGCTTCCCGACAGCGAATAGATGCCGACAAAGGAAATCATCGTGACACCCGGCAGCAACACCGCCGCCGGCACCTGCAGGATCCGGCTGAATACCCGCACCAGCGGGACATTCAGGATCAGCAGCACGACATTGGCGATCAGCAGCGAGGCGATCAGGCCCCACACAACCTCTGGCCGTTCGGTGAACAGAAGCGGCCCCGGCGTGATGTTCAGCGTCATCAGAAGCGCCAGCAACACCGCCGTCGTCCCCGACCCCGGCACGCCAAGCGTCAGCATCGGCACCAGCGCACCGCCGGCCGCCGCATTGTTACCGGCCTCCGGCGCGGCGACACCCTTCGGCTCGCCGGTGCCGAATGTGCTCTTGTCGCGGGCAACCGATTTCTCCAGCATATAGGCAAGGAAACTGCCGAGCGAAGCACCGGCGCCCGGCAACAGACCGGCGACAAAGCCGATGCCGGTGCCGCGCAGCATCGTCCAGCCGCTATTCATGATATCCTTCACCGGAATGCGGATTTTCTCGAGCTTCACACCAATGGCGGAATCGCGGCCATGACTCTCGATGAAGACGAACACTTCGGCAACCGCGAACAGCCCGACAATGGCGACAAGGAAATCGACCCCGTCAAACAGATGCAGGCTGCCGCCGGTGAAACGTGTCAGACCGGTCGATTTGTCGACCCCGATCATCGCGATGCCAAGGCCGAGACAGACCGCGATGGCGGCCTTTGCCTGATTGTTCGAGCCGAGCCCGCCAAGCGTGCAGAAGGCCAGAAGATAGAGCGCGAAATATTCGGCCGGCCCGAACATGAAAGCCACCCGCGCCAGCAACGGTGCCAGCAGCATAAGTCCGATGGTGGCCAGGAACGCGCCGACGAATGACGCCACGCCGGACAGCACCAGCGCATCACCGGCGCGCCCGGCCTTGGCCATCGGATAGCCGTCAAGCGTCGTCATCATCGCCGGTTCATCGCCCGGAATGTTGAGCAGGATCGACGAAATACGCCCGCCATACATGGCGCCGTAATAGACCGCTGTCATCAGCACCAGCGAATGCGTTGCGTCGAGACCGAAGCTGAAGGCAAGCGGGATGAGGATGGCGACACCGTTCGAGGGACCAAGCCCCGGCAGCGCCCCGATCATCGTGCCGAGAATGCACCCGGCCACCGCCAGCGCCAGCGTTTCGGGCGACAGCGCGATGGAAAAACCAAGGGCGAGATTGGCGAACAGGTCCATACCCTTACCCCATCAGCCAGCGCGGCAGGGCGAAAAGCCCCAGCCCCAGCGCATATTTGAAAATAACGAATAATCCGGCCGACAACGCAAGGCCGATCACCACGCTCTGCCCGGCGCGCGGCCTGATCTGATAGGACAGCGCCGCCGCGGCGATGGCGGTCGGCAGCAGAAAGCCGAGCGGCTTCAGCGCGTGCGCATAGGCCACCAGAATGATCGTCGCGATGGCCAGCCTGACAAGTGTCGCGAGGCCGGGCCAGGCAGGCTCGGCATCGGGGCGCATCACCATTGTGGCGCCGGCCAGGAACGCAACCGCAGAAACAAGCAAGGGAAATGCCTTCGGACCCATCGGGTCGGCGAAGAACGGCTCTTCGAGCTGACTGGCACCCGCCGCGAAGGCGAGTGCCAGAACAGCCACAATCAGGCCGGTGATCCGGTCTGACATTACTTCATGACGCCAAGTTCGACCGACATCGCGCGCACTTCGCCGATCACGCCGTCGACATAGGACTGGAAGTCACTGCCAACCATGTTGAACGGGGCCAGGCCATTGGCGATCATGGCTTCTTTCCATTCGGGCGATGCGCCAACCTTGCGCAGGGCATCGGTCCACTGCTGGTAAGAGGCGGCCGAAGCACCCTTCGGGGTGTAAAGCCCGCGCCAGTTCACGGCAATTACATCGACGCCCTGCTCGCGCGCGGTCGGGATGTCCTCAAAGCCGGGAATCCGCTCTTCGGTGAAGGAGGCCAGAACCCGCACATCGCCGGACTTGATAAAGCCGACAACACCCGAGATGTCGCCTGTCATGGCGCTGGTGAAGCCCCCGACGGTCTGGGTGATGGCGTCGGCATCACCGTCGACACCGATATATTTCACCTTCTTGATGTCGGTGAAGCCTTTGCGCTTCAGCGCCATCAGGACCTTCAGATGGTCATAACCACCGGCGGCGGAACCACCCGCGAAAGCATGCTTCGACGGGTCGGCAATCACCGCATCAAGAAGATCGTTCAGGTTCTGATAGGGCGAGTCCTTCGCCACGACGATCACGCCCGGGTCGGCGCCAATCGCACCAAGAAAGCGCACCTGGTCGGCCGTCATGCCGGAATAGGCGTTCTGCGCGAGGCGGGTCGCGGTCGCGGTCGAGGCGGCAACAATCAGATCTGCATCGCTGTTACGCTCATTCACGACATGGGTGAAGGCGAGCCCGCCACCACCACCGGCCATATTGGTGACCTGGATCGAGTCGTCATAGGCGCCGATATCGGTCATGATCTTGGTAATGGTCCGGCAGGTGAAGTCCCAGCCACCACCCGGGTTTGCCGGTGCAATGCACTCGGCGGCAAATGACTGCGCGCTCAGACCGACGCTGAAGGCGGCGGCAAGCGACAGTTTCAGGATATGTCTCATTGGTTTTCCTCCCTGATGACACCCTCGCGGATTGATTTTCGCACCGCGGGGACCAGAATTAAGCCTCGTGAATCCGTCAAAGGCAAGATCGACTCGCCAAAATAACCAATGCCGATTGAAAAATTCGGCCCCGACGGGGCTGCCAATGCTTGATTCGGCGCCGCACTGCCGTCAGGCTCATCCTGATGATCATGATGTCACGGGAGCCCCGATGTGAAAGCTGCGCTGTTTCGCGAACCGCATGCACCGCTGACCATCGAGGAGGTGCAGATCGACAACCCGCAGGCGCGCGAGGTGCTGGTCCGCACCGCCGCCGTCGGCGTGTGTCATTCCGATCTGCATTATATTGACGGGCATTATGCCACCCCGGCCCCGACCATCCTCGGCCATGAGGCCGCCGGCATCGTCGAGAAGGTCGGCGCGGACGTGCATTACGTGAAGCCGGGCGATCATGTCATCAGCTGCCTGTCGGTATTCTGCGGGCATTGCCACCATTGCACGACCGGCCGGCCCTTTATCTGCGAAAGCCCGGATACCGCGCGCGCCGCGACCTCACCGCCACGCCTGTCGCAGGATGGCGCGCCGGTGCATCAGTTCTACAACCTTTCGTCATTCGCCGAATATATGCTTGTCCATGAACATGCGCTGGTGAAGATCCGGCCCGACATGCCGCTTGACCGGGCGGCGCTGATCGGATGCGCGGTGACCACCGGATTCGGCGCCGTTACCAACACCGCAAAAATCGAGATCGGTGCCACCATCGCCGTCATCGGCTGTGGCGGGATCGGGCTGTCGGCGATCAATGGCGCGGCGATTGCCGGCGCCGGCCGGATCATCGCCATCGATTTGAATGACGGCAAGCTTGCGACGGCGCGGCAGTTCGGCGCCACCGATACCGTCAACGCGGCGCAGACCGACCCGGTCGAGGCGGTCCGCGAGATGACCGGCGGCGGCGTTGCCTATGCCTTTGAGGCCATCGGCATGAAGCAGACCACCGAGCAGGCGTTCAGGATGCTGGCCACCGGCGGCATGGCGACGGTCATCGGCATGGTGCCTGAGGGCCAGATGGTCGAGATCGAGGCCGCCGAGCTGATCAATGACAAGGTACTGCGCGGTTCGAACATGGGGTCGAACAGGTTCCGCGTCGACATGCCGAACTATGTCGAATTCTATCTCGACGGCAAACTGCATCTCGATTCGATGATTTCGCGGCGGATCGGGCTTGCCGATATCAACGAGGCCTTCGCCGAGATGAAGCGCGGCGAGATCGCAAGGTCGGTCATCACCTTTGATATCTGAGCCCGGATATCCGGCCTTCAGCCGGTGCCATTTGCCCTGGCGGTGCGGGCCTTCAATTCGCGAAGCACCGACAGCGCCGTCGCATCGGGCGGCGGCGTTTCACCGACATTCTCGGCAAAGCGCGCCGGCCACCCGCATGTCTCCTGCACCATCTCGGCCGTAACACCCGGATGCAGGCTGGTCACCGTCAGCTCAGCCGTTTCGGGGTCCGGTTCCCACACCGCCAGATCGGTGATCAGCGCCACCGGCCCGGCCGTCTCCAGCCCCATGCGGCGACGGTGATCACCGCCCTCGCCATGGCCGAAACTGGTGAAGAAATCGATCGTCTCGACCATGCCGCGGCGCGACTGTTTCATCGTCACGAAGACCTTCTGTGACAGGCTGGCGATCTCCGGTGCGCCGCCACCGCCCGGAAGGCGCGTCTTCGGGTTGTGATAATCGCCAATCACCGTGGTGTTGATATTGCCGAATCTGTCGATCTGCGCGGCGCCGAGAAAGCCGATGGTGACATGACCGCCCTGCAACCAGTAGCGGAACATCTCCGGCACCGACACGGTTGTCATCGCGGTATCGCACAACTCCCCGTCACCGATGGACAGCGGCAGCACCGAAGGTTCGGTCCCGATGGTCCCGGATTCATAAATCAGCGTGATGTCGGGCGCATGCGTCAGTCGCGCGACATTGCAGGCCGCCGAAGGCGGGCCGATGCCAACAAAACAGACATCCTGCGAGGTCAGCATCCGCGCCGCCGCGATCGTCATCATCTCATCAGGCGTGAAATCATCACTCATGATCTGTCGCTCCATGTCACACGGTTGGCAAACACGGTTTCATCGACCGCCAGGACATGTTCATCCATCCAGGCCAGGAATCGATCGCGGTCGGCGGCGATCTGGTCCCAGGCGATATAGGCGGCATTGTCACGCGCATAATAGCCATGCGCGTATGACGGGTGCGCGCCGCCCGGCACATGGGCGATGGCATCCACCGTCCAGTGCGGCAGGACCAGCGCGTTGGTGTGCGACTCCAGACTGTCGACGACTTCCTCGACCGTCACCACCGCCGCCCTGGCGGCCAGCACCGCTTCTTTCTGCACGCCCACAATGCCCTCGATCAGGACATTGCCCTTGCGGTCCGCCTTCAGCGCGTGGATGAAACTGACATCCGGATTGATCGCCGGCACGGCGGCCAGGATCTGGCCGGTAAAGGGGCAGGTAATCTCGCGGATCTCGGGGTTCACCTGCGGCAGACCGGCACCGACATAACCGCGCAGCACGGCAAAGGGAAGCTTCGAGGCGCCGGCCTCATAGGCATGCGCCAGCGCGGCGTGCGAATGCTCGACAATCTCGATCCGGTGCGGCCATCCATTCTCCAGCGAATCACGAAGCCGCCGCAACAACCCGACGCCGGGATTGCCGGCATAGGAGAAGATCATCCTTGCCACACAGCCCATGCCGATCATCTGGTCATAGATCACGTCCGGCGTCATCCGCACGACCGTCAGGTCGCGCCGCTGCTGGCGGATCACCTCATGCGCGGCGGCATAGGGCATCAGATGGGTAAAGCCTTCAAAGGCCGCCATCATGCCATCCGACAGATGTGTGGCGACGGCGTCCTTCAGCGACATGAACTCTGCCATGATATCGATAATCCCGGATCTGTGCGCACTGGACCCGATCTGACAGGGCCATGGAAAGATCATACCTTTCGGCCAGTTTAAGTCAAAACAGGACCGGCAGGAAAGCAGGCAGGATGATCACCAGGCCCCGAACAGCATTTGATGCATCACCCGCCCGGGCCAGAAGGTAAAGGCACCGGTCAGCACCAGCGCCAGCCAGAACAGCAGCAGCATGACCCGGCGATGCCCGGCAATGTCGCGGCGCCGTGCCCGGGATATGGCAATCCACAGGCTGGCCAGCGTGATGAGCGACAGAAGGTGGATCGGGCTGAACAACCCAACCATCCGTGTTTCATGGATGAACAGCCCCGATATCGCAACACCGGCCATCAACGCTGCCCACAGATAGCCAAGCTGGCGGTGCATACGCCCACCCTTGGGCCGCCACAGCTGCACCGCGCCAAGCCCGGTCGCGGCAAGCGCCGCCAGCGCGTGAAAGGGAATCGGCGCGGCGGCGTTGAGAAGCGGGGACGGGTCGATCATGACGGTGTCATCAGGTTATACGGACAGGGGCGTTGTCTGGCAGGGAGGATACATTCAGCTTACCAATTTTACCAAGGCTGCTTACCAATTTCACCAAGGCTGCTTACCAAATGCACCAAGGCTGCTATCCTGCGCACCGATCGCAAATTAACCGCAGGATATGCTGTGACCTCACCAGATGCCGTAGAGAGTTATTACCGGGGGCAAGGCCTTGCCGAGCGGATTTTCACCGCGCTGCAGGGCGAAGGCCATGATATCAACCGGCTGACGCCTGAAATCCTCGCCCCCTATGATGAATTTCATGTCGGCGGCATGCCAGCGACCTACCGGGTGGCGGGCCGGCTGGACCTCACCCCGTCGAGCCGGCTACTGGATATTGGCTGCGGGGCCGGCGGGCCGGCGCGGGCCGTCGCCGCGGCGCATGAATGCCATGTCACCGGGATCGACCTTACCGGTGATTTCATCGCCGCCGGCGACCGGCTGAACGCCGCTTGCGGGCTGCAGGCGCTGGTGACGCTGCATCATGGCAGCGCTCTTGAGATGCCGTTTGAGGAGGCAAGCTTCGATCGCGCGATGATGCTTCATGTCGGAATGAATATCGCCGACAAGCAGCCCCTGATGGCCGAGGCAGCGCGGGTTCTCGCCCCGGATGGCCTGTTCTGCGCCTATGACATGATGCGGGTCGGCGATGGCGAGATCAGCTTTCCGCTTCCCTGGGCATCGGACGCGTCGGTCAGCGCGGTGGCACCGCCCGATACATATATCGCCGCCGCCGCGAAGGCCGGGCTTGAACTGCTGGCGCGCCATGACGGCACCGCGGCCGCAAAGACATTCTTCGATCATGTGATGGCGACCAAACCGGCACCGCGAGACGGCGCGCCGCCTGACAGGTTCCGCAATCTGGTGGCGCATATCGAGGCCGGCCTGCTGGCGCCGACCGAACTTGTCTTCCGAAAGGCAAGGTGATGACCGACACGCAACCACGAAAAATCGCCATTATCGGCACCGGCGCGATGGGGTCGATCTATGCCGTGATGATGGCCGAGGCCGGCCATGATGTCTGGGCCATCGACAGCTGGGCCGATCATGTCGACGCCATCAATGCCGACGGGCTGCGGCTTGAAGGCATCAGCGGTGACCGTCGCGCAACCTCGATCAGCGCCGCCACCGATCTGGCCGCGGCGGGGATGTGCGATCTCTATGTCATCGCCACCAAGGCCGGCGGTGTCGGCGAGGCGGCGCGCGCGGTGGCCGGCGTGATGGGACCACATTCGCTGGTGCTGACAATCCAGAACGGGCTGGGCGCCGCCGACAGGATCGCCGCGCATATGCCGACAGATAACGTGCTGCTTGGCGTCGCCGACGGCTTTGGGGCCTCGATCCGCGGGCCCGGGCATGCGCATCACAACGCCATGCGGATGATCCGGCTTGGCGAGATCGAGGGCGGCATGACCGATCGCCTGCGTGACCTTGAATCGCTATGGCAGGAGGCCGGCTTCACCGCCCGCGCCTTTGAGGACATCACGCAGCTGATCTGGGAGAAGTTCGTGTGCAATGTGACGCTGAGCGCCCCCTGCACCACCTTTGACTGCAATGTCGGGGCGCTGATGGCGAATGATGAAGCCTGGGCGGTGGCGCTTTGCTGCGCCCGTGAGGCCCATCAATGCGGTCTTGCCGAGGGGGTCGATTTCTCCTTTCAGGATGTCGAGGCCTATGTCACCGACTTTGCCGCGCTGATGCCCGATGCCAGCCCGTCATTGCGGCTGGATCATCTTGCCGGGCGCGCCTCCGAGATCGACGCCATCAACGGCATGGTGCCGGTAATCGGCGCGCGCCACGGGATCGCAACGCCGGTCAACGAGACCCTCAGCGCCATCGTACGGGCGCAGGAGGCCGGCTTTTTGAAATCAGACTGAAAATCGTTCGGCGCGAAACGGCGTGGTGTCGAGCGGCGGCGGCGTGCCTGCCACCATCGCGGTGATGGCCAGCGCCGATCCCGGCGCCATCGACAGCCCGACATGCTGGTGCCCGAAATTGAACCACAGTCCGCGATGCCGCGGCGCCGGGCCGATGACCGGCAGCGAATCCACCATCGTCGGGCGGCGCCCCATCCACGGGTCGGTCTCGATCTCACCCTTCATGTCATGCGCCTCACGGGCCATCGCAACCGATTTCCTGATCTGCGTGTAATCAGGCGGCGCGTCGCGGTCCGTCAGCTCGACGCCGCTGGTGATCCGCACCCCCTGCTGCATCGGCGCGATGGCAAACCCGCCATCCATGTCATTCACCGCGCGGTTCAGCTGTGGCCCGTCAGCCGGGGCAAGATGGAGGTGATAGCCGCGCTCCCATCCCAGCGGCAGATCATAGCCAAGCCAGCCGGCGATCTCGGCTGTCCAGGCGCCGGCGGCAAGCACAACACCATCACCTTCACGCGTGGCGCCATCGTCACCGGCAAGCGTGGCCCGCCAGCCGGTGGCGGTCTGGCGCAGGTCGGTAACACTGCCCTCGACCACCCTGCCTCCAGCATCCTTGAACATCGCCAGATAGGCATCGGTCAGGGCGGCCGGGTCGGAGACGCCGCAGGTATCGTCAAACAGCACCGCTTTCTCATAGATCGGTTTCAGGCCGGGCTCGATCTGGCGAAGCTGGTCCCGGTCAAAGACCGTGTAACGGACCCCGACCTCGTCACACAGCGCCAGTTCGGCGGCATAGGCGGCAAAGGAGGATTCGCTTCGGAACACCTTCATCCAGCCACCATGACGAAGCAGATCCTGCACCCCCGCCTCGGCGATCCAGTCCTTGTGCTGGGCCAGCGAGAGAACCTGCAATTCGCGCAGCGCGCGGGCGGCGGCGCGCCAGTGGCGCGGCGTGCAATGGGCCAGAAAGCGCAGCATCCAGCCAAGCCGCTTGATCACGAACAGCGGTGAATAGCGAAGCCCGTTCGACCGGCCAAGAAGAAGTCTGGGGAGCGCCTTCAGCAGGCCCGGACTGTTCAGCACCGCCACCGAGGATTCGGACAGCACGCCGGCATTGCCATAAGAGGTCTCGCGCCCCGGCATGCCCCGGTCGATGAGGCTGACCTGATAGCCGGCGCGTTGCAGCGCCAGCGCATTGCAGACACCGACAATGCCGCCGCCTACAACAAGAACCGAGCCTATGGTCCGACCCGCCATGTTCTGTTCCGGCCCCTCGCCCCGTCAGACCCGCGCGACGTTGCCGCCAGCCTCGGTCCAGGCCACGAACCCGCCCGGAATGTGGGCGCAGCTTTTAACACCGCTGTCGCAGGCGATATCGACCGCCATTGTCGAGCGTTCACCAACCGCGCAATAAAAGACGACCCGCCTGTCGCCGGTTTGCTTGAGCATCGCAAGATGCTGGTCAAGGCGGCTGTAGGGAGCATGCACAGATCCCGGGATCACGCCCGACTTCACCCGCTCGGCCTCCTCGCGCAGATCGACCAGCAACATACCCTCGGCATTGTCCTTGATGATGACCTCCGAGGTGACCGTAGCCACCTCGCGCTGGCGATCGATGGTGATCCCCATACGAATATTCTCCGGCACCGCGACATCCATCATCTTCGGGTTCGGCAAATTCAGATTCGCCATCAGATCGATATAGGCGGCGCGGGAATCGATCTGCAGGCGTGGATTGAAGGCTTTCTCCTCGCCGATGCTGGACACCATGTCGCCCTTATAGTCATGCGCCGGATAGACAAGCGTGCTGTCAGGGAGTGTCAGCAGATTGCCGAACAGCGAATCATATTGATCACCGGCGTCGCCATTCTGGAAATCAGTGCGGCCCGTGCCCCTGATCAGCAACGTATCGCCGGTGAAGACACGGTCATCCATGCGGAAACAATAGCTGTCATCGGTGTGGCCAGGCGTGTGCATCGCTGTCATCGCCAACCCCTCGATGGTCACTTTCTCGCCATCGGCAACGCGCATCGACACGACATCGACAGGCGATTGTTCACCCATCACGGTGACGCAGTTGGTGCGGTCGCGAAGCGCGCCCATGGCGGTGACGTGATCAGCATGGACATGTGTGTCCACGACCTTGACGAGCTTCAGGTCAAGTTCCTCGAGAAGCTTCAGATAGCGATCCGTCTTCTCGAAAACCGGGTCGATCAGCAGCGCTTCGCCGCCGACGCGACTTGCCAGAAGATAGGTGTAGGTCGAAGACACTGAATCAAACAGCTGTCGAAAAATCATGAATTGTCCCTCCCATTATGTCTGAAACTGCAGAATTTTGCGCGCCAAGGCAACAAGGCAATGCACCAAAGGCAATGCACCAGGCCACGGCAACAAACCGTCGGGCTCAGCCATGCCCCATCATGAAGTTGAACGCCACCAGCAACGCACCGCCAACAAGAGAATAGAGAAACCCGCTCAGCATATTGTCACCGAACACAAGCTGGCGCGTTGGCACCCGGTACAACCCGCCACATGTCAGCACTGACAGCGACGCCACCGAACTCATCGTGCCCGCCCCCCAGCCAATCAGATGCGCCTGCACAAGCAGCGCCGGATGAACATCCGCCCCGCCACCGCTGAAAGTGGCAAGCAGCGCCGTGCTGGTGATTACCGGATGAATGCCGGCAACCGACAGCATCATCATCGCCAGCGGCGTTGCCATCAGCGCCACCCAGCCGGGGATCTGCCCCTGATAGATGCTGCCAACGAGGCTTGCCAGACTGTCATTCTGGGTCGCGAAGAAAGCCACCAGCATCGCCGCCGTGATGACCACCAGATCATCTGCCGTGCTGTGCATCGCCTCACGCGTCTGCCTGAGGATCACCGCCGCCTTGTCACGGTGCCGGAACAGCTGCAACAACACCAGCATCGGCATCACCACCACCACCGCCGACAGCGCGGTCAGGCCAAAGGCCAGCGCCACCAGCAAAACTGACAGAAGAACGATGACAAGACGCCAGGCTACGGGCCGCAGGCAATCAAGCGACAGCCACAACCGTTCCAGCGAGAAGTCGCGGTTCAGGCCAACAAGTGTGGCGCAGGTAAAGAGCAGCGCCGACAGCATCCCCATCGCGATGGCCATCCAGGCATAGACAGGGGCGACGAAATTCTGCCCGATGGCGAAAGCTACGAAAAAGGGCGACCAGGCCGAGGACGACACCATGCCGCGAATCACCGCCTCGGCGGCGGCGCGGCGGCGCGGCTGTTCCGCGTTCTCGGGCAGCGCCGCCGACAGCAACGCGAAAGCCCCGGTATTGATGATTCCGCCGAAGACATGCGCGGCCAGCTGCTGGCCGCCGTTGGAGGCGCCGGCTGGCAGGTCGCCAAGCCGCCGCTGCGTGGCATGGACCGACGGCATCGTCATCGCCGTCGCCCTGACAAGCGCCATCGTCGGCAGCAGCGCGGCAAAGATCAGGACCCGTCTGCCGCCAGCCAGAATTTCGGCACCGCCCGGCATTTCATCGAGCAGAAGCCAGGTCACTGCTGCCAGAACGGCAAGGATTACCAGACTGTCCCAGCGCAGCCGCGCCATCGTCAGAAGAATGAAAAGGCCGAATGCCAGCGCGCCAATGCTGGCGACAAGTCCGTCAGGACGCACTGTCACAATGGCGCTGACGGCCGCCACCCAGGCCACGGTCAGGCAGGCAAGCCGCGCCTGGCGCAGGGCGGCGGTCAGAAATGGCAGGCTGGATCTTGCGATCATCGGGGCATCCGCGGGTGGCGATGCCCAAGTATGACAGGTTTGACGGCCCGGCCAAGATGTGAATGCCCGGAGTTGAAAACCGGGGTCGCACTTATATGACGATCTCGATCACATCAGGATAATGATCATGGCGGCAGGCTGTTCATGGCGCGGCCGTGACGGCCAGGCTTCACCGGTCCGACCAGACGGCGAATTCGTTTCCCGCCGGTTCGGTGAAATGAAAGCGGCGCCCGCCGGGAAAGGCGAAGACCGGCGTGACGATGGTGGCGCCATGCTGCCTGACCAGCCGTTCGGTTGCCGCCAGATCGGTGCTGTAGAAGACGATCAGCGCGCCGCCGGCATCGGCCCGATTGGCCAGATCGGCAGAATAGATCCCGCCATCAAGCCCGGCCCCGTGAAAGGCGAGATAGGACTCATATTCCTCGAACTGCCAGCCAAAGGTCGTGGCAAAGAAGGCCCGCGTCGCCGCCGGGTCCGCCGAGGCAAACTCGACATAGTCAATTTTGTGATGCTTTGGCATGGCGTCGTCTGGCGTGGCGTCGTCTGGCATGGCGCCCTCACCCTTTCACTGCTATCGGATGTTGTTTGCCATCTGCTGGCTTGGAAAACAGCCTGAACGATGGTCGGCAGGCAGGCAAATCACGTTTTCGATATGCCGGGGCGCCGCGCTTCAAACCAAAAAAAGAGGCGCTTTCGCGCCTCTTTTAGTGGGCTCCAACTGAAGGATGAGTTGGAGCTTTGTGTGGGTGCCATCACACAAAGCCTTGGCGGTCGCGGGGCCATCCCGCGTCAAATCTTGGAAAAAACGCTAACCATTATCAGGATCACAATAAAGGACCGGCGCGGGAAAAGATTTTTCCACAGCTATCAATAATATTCCGGTGTGGCATGCCTGTCGTCACCGCCAGCTCTGGACCCGCCCCGGACAGGCCCCGGACAGGCCCCGGACAGTCCTGAGTGTGGATATATCAGGCGTGGATCTTGTTCCAATAGGGATCCATGCCATAGCGGGTCGACATGAAGTCGACAAAGGCGCGGGTGCGTTTGGGCAGGATGGTTGTCTTCGGATAGACAGCATAAACGTCATATTCGGCCCATTCATACTCGGCCAGAACCGGCTTCAGAAGGCCGTTATTGATGGCATCGTAATGTAGGAAATTCGGAAGGCATGTGATGCCAAGGCCGGCGATCGCGGCCTCACGCAGCACATCGCCGTTATTGGCCGAGAGTTTCGGCGACACCCGCAGCACCCCGGGCTTGCCATCGGGACTGCGATAACGCCAGTCATTCGGCGTCTTGTCATTCGAATAGACAAGTGCCGGTGCCGATTCGAGGTCCTCGGGTTTGGTGATTGGCTGGTACTGCGCCAGAAAATCCGGCGAAGCACAGGGAATGTTGCGGACTGTCGAGATCTTTTTCGCGATAAGGCTTGAATCCGACAGCACGCCGATCCTGATCGCAAGGTCGAACCCCTCGGCCACCAGATCAACCCGCTTGTCGGACAGATCCATGTCGATTCGCACATCGGGGTGCGCATGCATGAATTGCGAAATGGCCGAGGACATATGCGACACACCAAATGAAAGCGGCGTGCTGATCCTGAGCACGCCGCCTAGACCTCCACCGGAATTAAGCACTTCCTGTTGCGCGGCCTCTAATTCGTCGAGTACTGCCTTACATCGCTCATAGAATCCCTGGCCAACCTCATTCAGGTACATCCGGCGGGTTGTTCGTTGGATCAGAGGCGCGCCCAGCCTCAGTTCAAGGTCCTTCAGGCGCCGGCTAACGGCAGATACAGCGATCCCTAGCCGTTCAGCAGCCTGAGTGAGGCTTCCTGTTTCGACCACCATGACGAATGCACGGATTTCCTCAATCTGGCTCATAATGTCGCAGCTTACATTATTATTCTGAAAATTAGAATTATATTTTCCCTTAATTCGTCTTTTTACTCGGCTTGGCAATAATTAGCTCTATTGCAGGCGCAAGGCCCCTTCCCCCTCCCATGGTCTTCCTCTCTTCCAGTTGACGGCGCGGAAAAAATGGGCGAAAGGCAGTCGTTATGAACGTAATGAACCGCACCATCCTGAGGATTGACGCCAGCATGCGTCGACAAAAGTCTGTCAGCAGAATGCTGGCCGACGAGATGGTGGCCGCGCTTGGCGCCCGCAGATCTTCGGTCAATGTGATCAATCGTGACCTTGCGGCCGGCATCGGCATCGTCAACGCAGCATGGATCGAGGCCGAGCGCACATCAGAAGAAAACCGCACTTCGGATCAGCGCGCCCTGCTGACCCAGTCCGACGCTCTGGTGGCCGAACTTCAGGCTGCCGATGATATCGTCATCGCAACGCCGATCTATAATTTCAGCGTGCCGGCAGCGCTGAAGGCGTGGATCGATCTGATCTGCCGCGACAAGATCACATTCGTCTATGATAATGATTCGCCGCGCGGGTTGCTGTCGAACAAGCGCGCCACGGTGATTGTCACATCCGGCGGCACGCTTGCCGGCAAGGATATCGATTTCACCACCAGCTATATTCAGCACATTCTCGGCTTTATCGGTGTCGATGATGTGACGATCATCGATGTGACCGGCCTGTCGAAGAATCGCAGCAGGGTGATCGCCGATGCGCGCAAGGAAATCAGTTCCGTCAGCGCGAGACAGCTTGGCGTTGCGCGCAACCTGTCAGTTGCCGAGTGACCCTGCGGCATGACCCTGCAGCATGAACCTGCGGCATAAACCCGCCATATCATCGGGCCATCCTGCCCCCTTCGGCAGACCGGGCGACCCGCCTGGACGAGCCTATTTGACAG
>CBFHRT010000018.1:0-20606 GCA_965658285.1 Puniceispirillaceae bacterium (SeqCode)
TAATCGGCCTGTCTAATCGGCCTGTCTAATCGGCCTGTCTAATCGGCCTGTCTAATCGGCCTGTCTAATCGGCCTGTAGTATCGGCCTGTCGAATTGGGCCGTCTTTTGCGTCGTTCTGTTCCGCGCGCGCCACCCGGCGGCGCTGGTCATTATTCGGATGCGGTGGTATATCGTCAACCACCCCGCAAGGCAAGCCCGAATTGGCCCTTATCGCTTCGCGCGGGCCCACCCTACATCGGACAGACAGGCAACGCAGCGTGAATTCTTCCCCCTCACCACAGCCGGCAGGACAATCCTTCACGACGGCGGCACTGTGGCGTGTCTTCTGGCCTTATCTGCGCCCCCACCGGAATCGCATCATCGGCGCGGTGATCTCGCTGCTGATGGTGGCTGGCGCGCTGCTGACGATGGGGCGCGGCCTCGCCTATCTTGTTGATGAGGGGCTTGGCCGCCAGGACCCGGCGCTGCTCGACCGCGCGGTGATTGGCACGGCGGTCATCGCGCTGTTTCTGGCCGCTGGCAGCTATCTTCGCACGACATTGGTCAATCAGATCGGTGAAAGCGTTCTTGCCGATATCAGGCAGGCGCTGTTCGGTCATCTGCTGACGCTGTCACCGGCATGGTACGAGACGGCGCGCACCGGCGATGTGCTGGCGCGGATCACCACCGACACCGCCATCGTCCAGACGGTCATGACCTCGACCATTTCGATGGCGGCGCGCAATGTCATTCTGCTTGTTGGCGGGCTGGTGATGGTGGTGCTGTCGAGCCCGAAAATGTCGCTTGTCGTGCTGGTGGTGGTGCCACTTGTCGTGGTGCCGCTGATTTTCCTTGGCCGCCGGCTTCGCCGGGCCTCGCGGTTGGCCCAGGACAGGCTTGCCGACGTCGCTGTTCAGGCCGAGGAGACGGTGTCCGCCATCCGCACCGTGCAGGCTTTTGGGCGGCAGGATCTGATGCGCGGACGATTCGATGCCGCAGTTGAGTCCAGCCTTGATGCGGCGCTGGCGCGGGTCAGGCTGCGTGGCTGGATGAGTGGCATCATCATCTTTCTTGTCTTCAGCGGCATCTCGGCCATCCTGTGGATCGGCGGGCAGGACCTGCTGGCTGGCCGGATCAGCGCTGGAGATTTGTCATCCTTTGTCTTCTACGCTTTCCTTGTCGCCGCCTCGACCGGATTCCTGTCGGAACTGGCCGGTGAGTTGCAGCGCGCCGCCGGCGCCGCCGAGCGGATTGCGCAGGCGCTTCAGGCATCGGCAAGTCTGCCACAGCCGGGGCAGCCAGCGCCGTTGCCACGCGATCACGAAATTGCCTGCGAATTTGAATCTGTCGATTTTGCCTATCCGGCCGGTGCGGCCCGTCCGGCGGTCAGTGCCGTCGATCTTGCCGTCAGGCGCGGTGAAAGGGTGGCGCTTGTCGGGCCGAGCGGGGCTGGCAAATCAACGCTGTTCCATCTGCTGTTGCGGTTCTATGACCCGGACACCGGGCAGGTGCGACTTGGCGGGCAGGATCTCCGTGATCTCGGTCTTGCCGATATCCGCGACTTCATCGGGCTGGTGCCGCAGGATCCGGCGCTTTTCTCGACCAGTATTCGCGATAATATCGCCTTTGGACGCCCCGATGCGGCAGAAGACGAGATTGTCGCTGCCGCCCGTCAGGCCGAGGCGGATGATTTCATCATGGCGCTTGAACATGGCTATGACACAGCGGTTGGTGAAAAGGGTGTGCGGCTGTCCGGTGGCCAGCGGCAGCGTATCGCCATTGCGCGCGCCATACTCCGCGATCCCGGCCTGTTGCTGCTCGATGAGGCCACAAGCGCGCTTGATGCCCGGTCAGAGGCGGCGGTTCAGGCGGCACTTGAGTCGTTGATGAAGGACCGCACCTCGATTGTCATTGCGCACCGTCTGGCCACGGTGATTCGCGCCGACCGCATCTTTCTTCTCGATGGTGGGAAGATCGTCGCCACCGGCACGCATGAACAGCTGATCACCGAATCACCGCTGTACCGCCATCTGGCCGATCTTCAGTTTTCCGCGCCGCAGACTGGCACACATCCGGCGCCGCTGAACTGACCGGCGAAGCCGCCCGGATCGATGTCATCCCCCTCAGGCACCCCGACAAAAAGGCCGGCCATCCAACGCGCGGCACCACGCCAGGCCACAAGGCGGGTATCCAGATTTATTGTCTCCTGATCAATCACAAGCTGCAGACGTGCCTGGTCATCGGAGAAGACATTCTGAAGCGATGACCGGAGGGTGAATCGCATTTCGCCATGCGCCGTTGAGCCGCCGGGTGTCTGCAAATCGATATTGGTGATTTTTCCACTGCCCAGGGGCTTGATCTGGATCTCCAGCCTGCCGGTGCCATCGAATTGTGACAGGCCGCCATCAGGCCCGCAGGCGCCGCAGGTGACGCGCATCGCCACCGGTTGTGAGAGGGATTGCAATGGCCAGAAATCGCCAGCCGGCAGGGTGACGATATGCTCCATCGCCAGCATGTCATGATCAAACATGTCCGGCCTCAGCGCCAGGTTCGACAGCGCTGTGTGATCTGGCAGCGTATCCGGCACCCCGCCGGTTGATGGCAGCAGCTGGAAAAACATGTGAACATCGCCGCCTTCCTGAAGGGGCGTGGCAAAAAGTGTCTGGCCGACAAGCAGGCGCTGGACCGGAACGGCGGCGTCTGGCGGTGGCGGCGGGATCTCCGGCAGTGGTGGTTGATCGATAATGGCTGGCGACGGCAAGGGCGGCGATGGTGAAAGTGCTGTGGTCCGAGCCGTATCGCTTAGGCTTCTGGCGATCAGCGGCATGAAGAAGCCGTCGATTGCCTCCGCCGCGCAGGGGTGATCCGGGCCGCATGCTGGCGCCGTTGCCGTCACCAAGATGCCGATTGACAGACCCGCGGCCCCGGCACGCGCCAGATGCGATCCAGCGACAATATTACCCGAAAGGATCATCCTTTCAGGTAAGTCATGCTTCGGTTAAGGAATGGCCGGGTGAGGTGTCACATTGCGGTGAAGATTGCCGGCTTGCCAGATGGCCGGCCGCGACCGATCAATTTGCCGAAATGCGTTGCGTCAGCTTCATCTCGATCCGCCTGTTACGGCGGCGCGCCTCATCGTTGCCAGCGCTGTCCAGCGGCTGAAACTCGCCATAGCCGGCGGCGGCAAGGCGGGTTGGCGGCAGACCCTGGGTGGCGAGAAAGCGCACCACCGACAGCGCACGTTCGGTTGACAGGTCCCAATTGTCGGCAAAACGGCCAGCCCGCACCGGTATGTCATCGGTGTGGCCCTCCACCTGCAGGACCCAGTCGATATCTTCCGGGATCTCGGCGGCAATCTGGTTCAGCGCAACGGCCAGCTTTGCCAGCTGCTGTTCGCCCTCGACGGCGATATTCGCCTGTCCCTGGGCGAACAGAACCTCCGACTGGAAGACAAACCTGTCGCCGACAATCTGGACATCATCGCGTCCGCGCAGGATATCGCGGAGCCGGCCGAAGAATTCCGAGCGGAACCGCTGCAGCTCCTGAACACGCGATGCCAGCGCGTTGTTCAGCGATTTGCCAAGGCTGGCGATGGCTATCTTGTCCCGAGCGGCCTCGGCCTCCTTTTCGGCCAGCAGCGTGGTCAGCTCATCAATGCGCTGACGCAGCGCGGTCAGGGCATTGGTCAGCTGGATCACCTCGGCCTTCGAGGCGGCATTTTCCTCTTCAAGTTCGTCAATCTTTGCCAGTGACAGCGTGTTCCGGGAGGTGGCCTCGGCAAGGTCGCTTTCGGCCTGCTGGCGCTGTATTTCGCTGGCTTCGAGGGCGGCTATCCGTTCTTCAAGCGTCAGTTCCAGCGCCGCGATCCGATCCCGCGATTCCGCAAGCGCCGCCTCGGCGGTCTCCAGCGCGGCAACGCGGTCGGCAAGCGTGGCCTGCGCGGCTATCAGTGCCGCCTGGCTGTCGGCCTGCAACGCGGTCAGTTTCGCAATTTCGGATTCGCGCTGTTCGAGGGTGGTGCTGGTGTCGGCAAGCTGGGCCTCCAGCGCGTCACGCTCGCGCGTGGCGTCGACAAGGTTGCTCGAAATCCGGGCCAGCTCTGCCGCCAGGTCGTCATTCGCCTTGCGCTCGAGATTCAGCAGCTCGCCAAGACTGGCGATCTGCGCGCGCATGTCATTCATGGTGGCATCCTGTCCGGCCACCCGGTAGGCAAGATTGACCTGGATCAACACGAACACCAGAAGCACGAACATGATCACCATCAGCAATGTCGCCAGCGCGTCGACAAAGCCGGGCCAGGTATAGCTGTCAGGGCGGCGGGCGCCGCCAAGCCGCGCCAGCGCCATCGTCAGGACCCTTTCGTCTGGCGGGTGGTGCGGGTTGTGCTGGCCATCTTGTTGATGGCGTTCGACAGTGATCTCAGCTCGGCGCTGACGGCATCGGTCGAGCGCGTTCGATCATCACGAAGGTCAGCTGCCAGATGTGCGATGCCGGCATTCAGCTGCGCCAGCTGTTCGCGTAGCCGCCGGTCATCTGTCATCGCCTCGTTCAGCGCGGCAAGCGTCATGTTGATGCTGGAGAGCTGGTCGAGGACACGCTGTCTGTTGTCCTCGCCGGCGGCGATGGAATTGCCGAGATGGATCAGTGCCCGCGCCGCTTCCTCGCTCATGCCGCTGGCCAGCGGCGTTGCCCCTTCGCTGCCACTGGGTCCGCCGTCATTGAAGCGGGCGAAGGCTGACAGCCAGTCTTCGAGTTCATTGAAGAAACGCCCCATCGCCTGGCCAAGCTGCAGGTCGAGAAAGCCGAGGATGAGCGATCCGGCGAGGCCGAACAGGGATGACGAAAACGCCGTCGCCATGCCCGACAATGGCGCGTCGAGACCGCCTTTCAGCTGTACCATCATGGCGTCGAAATCGGTACTGGCGGTATCCAGCGAGCCGACGACAAGCCCGACCGCGCCGATGGTCTGTAGCAACCCCCAGAAGGTGCCGAGAAGGCCGAGAAACACCAACAGCCCGATCATGTAGCGCGAAATTTCGCGGCCTTCATCAAGCCGCGCCGCGACGCCGTCCAGGACCGAGCGGAGTGACAATGCAGAGAGCTGTGCCTCCTGCCGCTGGTCCGCCAGCATGGCGTTGACCGTCGCCAGCAGCACCGGCTTGACCTGACGGTTGTCGAGCTTGCCGGTCTTCTGGATGCCGGTCAGCCACCGCCGTTCCGGCACCAGCCGCAGGATCTGCCTGAAGCTGTAGATGATGCCAAGACCAAGTGCGCCGACGATCACACCATTCAGCGCCGGGTTCCCCATGAAGGCCCGCCATAACGGTGCGTGCAGCAGCGCCGCGATGGCGAACACGATCAACAGAAAGATCAGCATGCGAACGAGATAGCGTCGCGGGTCGGTCATCATGGCCTGGTCTCCCATAACAGCTTGGTACGGCAGATGAAATGACATCTGGAACCTGCTGTCAAAGAATGGCAGGAATGAGGCCGGATGCAATCAGCTGCGTAGCAGGCGGATGAGATCGCCATGAATCGCCGGGTTGGCGGCAACCACATCACCGCTGTCCAGCGCCTTGTCGCGTGAGGCGAAATCGGAGATGAAGCCACCAGCCTCGCGAACCAGAATGACCCCGGCGGCGATGTCCCACAGGCTGAGGCCACGCTCCCAGAAGCCGTCAAACCGGCCCGCTGCCACCCAGGCGAGGTCCAGCGCGGCGGCGCCATTACGGCGCACGCCGGAACTGACCGCCATGACATTGCCGAGTTCCTTCAGAAAGGCGGCATGGTCCTCATCCTCGCCGCGGCCCAGAAACGGGATCCCGGTGGCGAACAGCGAATCCGCCATCGCCCGGCGTCCCGAGACACGCAGCCGCCGTTCATTCAGGAACGCGCCCTTGCCCCTCTCGGCATAGAAGAATTCATTCTTCACAGGATCGAAGATGCTGCCGGCGGCGATGCTGCGCCGACCCTGGCTGTCAGTCTCCATCACCGCGATCGAAATGCCGAAATGCGGGATGCCGTGCAGGAAATTCGTGGTGCCGTCCAGCGGATCGACCACCCAGACCGGGGCCTCGGGGTCGGACCCTTCGATGACGCCGCCTTCCTCGAGATGGAAGCCCCAGTCAGGCCGGGCCTTTGACAGTTCGCGCCGGATCGTCTTCTCGGCATTGATGTCGGCGCGGCTGACGAAATCGCCCGGGCCCTTGCGGCTGACCTGCAAATTCTCGACCTCGCCGAAATCGCGAAGCAGCCCCTTGCTGGCATAGATGGAGGCTTTCTGCATGACGTTGATCAGCGCCGATTGGCTGGCCATATCGTTACTTTCTTTTCTGGGCCCGAAGGTGGGCGTGGTCAGTCTTTGGCACGCTCGACATAGGTGGCGTCTTCGGGCCGCACGACGATTCGCGTACCGGCCTCGATATGTGGTGGCACAAGCACCCGCACGCCATTTTCGAGGATCGCCGGCTTGTAGCTTGAGGACGCTGTCTGCCCCTTGACCACGGCGTCGGCCTCGACAACCTCCATCACCACCTTGTCAGGCAACTGCACCGAGATCGCCTCGCCCTCATGGCTGTTGACGGTGACCGTCATACCATCCTGAAGAAAGGCGGCACTGTCGCCGACCATGTCGCGGCTGATCGCCATCTGCTCATAGGTCTGGCTATGCATGAAGACCAGATTGTCGCCGTCATCGAAGAGGAAGGTGCATTCGATTTCCTCGAGGATCACACGCTCGACCGTTTCCGAGGAGCGGAAGCGCTCATTCAGCTTGGTGCCGTCGCGAATGTCACGAAGCTCGATCTGGGCGAAAGCGCCGCCCTTGCCGGGCTTCACATGCTCGACCTTAACCGCGCTCCACAGCCGGCCGTTATGTTCAATCACATTGCCAGGTTTGATGGCGTTACCGTTCAGTTTCATCTTGAACCTCGTCGCAGGCAGGCCGCTGGGCGCGGCGTCATGATGGCGTCGGGGCAGATGCCCTGCATTCGCCCTGAAGTGGATCGTCAGAGTGTTTTGCCGATTTCGGCCGCGTTGTCCAGCATCCGGCACGAAAAACCCCACTCATTGTCATACCAGGCCAGTACCCGGACAAGGCGACCATTCATGACATGGGTCTGCGTCAAATCGGCGATCGAGCTGTGCGGGTCATGGTTGAAGTCGATCGAGACAAGCGGCCTTTCATTGATCCCGAGAACGCCCTTCAGCGGCCCCTCGGCGGCGGCCTTCAGCAAGGCGTTGACCTCTTGCGTGCTGGTGTCCTGGTTCGAGGTGAAGCCGAAATCCACGACCGAGACATTGGCTGTCGGCACGCGGATGGCCGACCCGTTCATGCGACCGCGAAGATGCGGCAGCACCTCGCCGACCGAGCGCGCGGCACCGGTCGAGGTGGGGATCATCGACATCGCGGCGGCGCGGGCCCGCCGCAGATCCTTGTGGCTGGTATCGAGCGTTGGCTGGTCGCCGGTATAGGCATGGATGGTGGTCATGTAGCCGGCCTCGATGCCAACCGTGTCGGACATCACCTTGGCCACAGGCGCCAGACAATTGGTCGTGCATGAGGCGTTGGAGATGACAAGCTGATCGGCGGTAATCTCGTGATGGTTGACGCCATAGACGATGGTCGCATCGGCATTCTTGCAGGGGGCCGAAACAAGAACACGCTTCGCGCCGGCGACAAGATGCGCCGCGCTTGCCTCGCGGTCATTGAACCTGCCCGAACATTCGAGGACGATATCGACGCCATGGTCGGGATGCGGGATCATCGACGGGTCGCGTTCATGCGTCATCGCGATGCGGCCGGTGCCGACATCCATCCAGCCCTCGCCATGGCTGACCGGTGCGCGGGCGCGGCCATGCACGGAATCGAATTCATAGAGATGAGCCGAAGTCTCGACCGGACCGGGGGTGTTAATCAGAACAATCTCGACATCTCTTCTCTGTGTTTCCACAAGGGCGCGAAGAACCATGCGCCCGATACGGCCAAAGCCGCTGATTGCGAGTCGAATTGTCAAAGCCATGTCCTCATGTCTGTTGCGAGTGTATCAGGAAACCATCGCCCTGGCGCGGCCCGTGATGGCCTCCGCGGTGATGCCGAAATGCTCGAACAGCGCGCCGCCCGGCCCGGAAGCGCCGAACCCGTCCATGCCGATGAAATCATCGCCATCCCGCAGCATCCAGTCCCATGGCTGGCGGATGCCTGCCTCGACCGCGATCCGTGGGCCTGAACCAAGCATGGCCTCGCGCGTCGCGGCATCCTGTTCGCGCAGCAATTCCATGCAGGGGACCGAGACGACCGTTGCGGCGATGCCGTCGCCGGCGAGCTGTTCGCGGGCGGCGAGCGCGATGCCGACTTCCGACCCGGTAGCGATGATCGTGACCTGTCTGTCCGTCTCGCCACCGGCGACGATATAGCCGCCCTCGGCGGTCCTGTTGGCAGTCAGGTCTCCCAGCCGGAACTGCGCCAGCCCCTGGCGGCTCAACGCCAGAACCGACGGGCGGTCATGCGCGGTCAGCGCGCATTGCCACGCCTCGGCCGTCTCGACAACATCGCCCGGCCGGAATACCAGCAGGTTTGGAATGGCCCGCAGCGCGGCGACATGTTCGACCGGCTGATGGGTTGGTCCATCCTCGCCAAGGCCGATCGAATCATGTGTCATTACATAGATGACACGCTGTTTCATCAGCGCCGACAGGCGAATCGACGGGCGGCAGTAATCGGTGAAGACCAGAAAGGTGCCGCCATAGGGGATGGCCCCGCCATGCAGTGCGATGCCGTTCATCGCCGCCGCCATGCCATGTTCGCGCACCCCGTAATGCACATAGGTGCCGGCCGGATTGTCGCGGCTGAAGATATCCTGTCCGCCGGCCCGGGTGTTGTTCGATCCGGTGAGGTCCGCCGACCCGCCGATCAGGGCCGGGCAGGCGGGGATGATGGCGTCGAGTGCCTTCTGGCTGGCAACGCGGGTGGCGAGTTTCTGCGGGTCGGCGGCGAGGGTGGCTTTCCAGCTCTGCACCGCGTCATTGATGGCGGCGTCGAAATCACCCGCCATCGCGGTGTCGAAATCTGCGCTGTCGGCGGCTTTATGCCGGTCCTGCCAGGCATTGCGTGCGGCGCGGCCACGCGCCCCGACGGCGCGCCAGCTATCGATGATGGGTTGCGGAATTTCGAACGGTTCGTGGTGCCAGCCGAGCGCCGCTCTGGTGCCGGCAATTTCATCCCCGCCAAGCGGCGCGCCATGCACACCCGATGTGCCGGCCTTGGTCGGCGCGCCATAACCGATCACCGTCCGGCAGCGGATCAGGGTTGGCTTGTCCTCTTCGGCGCGGGCCTCGGTGATGGCGTCCGAGACAGCCTTCATGTCATGCCCGTCAACGGCCAGCACCTGCCAGCCATAGGCTTCAAAGCGCCCCGTGGTATCGTCAGAAACTGCCAGTTCGGTACTGCCATCAATCGAGATGCCGTTATCGTCAAACAGCACGATCAGGCGGCCAAGCCCCATATGACCCGCCATCGAGGCGGCTTCATGGCTCACGCCCTCCATCAGACAGCCATCACCAGCGATGACATAGGTGAAATGATCGACAAGATCGCGGCCGTAGCGCGCCGCCATGTGCCCTTCCGCCATCGCCATCCCGACCGCGTTGGCGAAACCCTGGCCAAGCGGGCCGGTGGTCGTCTCGATGCCGCCGGCGTGACCCACTTCCGGATGGCCGGCGGTAATCGCGCCGATCTGGCGGAAATTGCGCAGCTGCGCCATTGTCATGTCTTCATAGCCGGTCAGGTGCAGCAGCGCGTAGATCAGCATCGAGCCATGCCCGGCGGACAGAACGAACCTGTCCCGGTCGGGCCAGTCCGGCGCGGCGGCATCGAATTTCAGGTGGTCGGCAAACAGCGCCGTGGCGGCGTCTGCCATGCCCATCGGCATGCCGGGGTGACCTGATTTCGCCGCTTCGACGGCGTCCATCGAAAGGGCGCGAATGGCGTTTGCCATATCCTGACGCGCGGGGGAATTGACCATGAAAATCTCCTAAAGGTGCCGCGAGCGTGAAGGTCTTCGTGACGCTGCTGGTGACCGGCCGCAATGTGCCCTCAAGAAGGCCGTTTCGTCAATTGGTGAGTCGGGCCGACCTTGGCAACTTAATCATGAAGCCAGCCGCAGGCGCGCCCGTCAGCGCACGGAAATGCAAGGAAAAGACAGGGATATAAAATCGGACTTTATTTGCCGCCTCGCTTGGGGCAGTCTCTGAGCAATCTCTAATCCACCGGGCGAACCGGCGAGCCTTGCCGCGGAAGACCCGATCGGGGATGACGATTCGCCTGCCTCACGGTGGTCGGTCGCACAGTCATGATCAATCCAGACTGATCGATCTAATTTGGGAAATTGTCCATGTCGCGCCTTTCCGATGCCCATGCCAAGCTTGACGCCGCGCTGCAGCAACTCGAGGCGGCGCTGGCCAGCAGCCCCACCCCCGTTTCCGGGGCCGTGGATTCCGGCGACACGCTTGACCGCGCAGCCATTATCGCCGAGATCGGCAGGATCGACGATCAGCTGACCAGCGCAATGCAGATGATTGATCAGGCCAGGCAGACGTCCGGAAGTGAAGGTGGAACAGCATGAGCCAGTCAATCGTCACCATCCGCCTCAACGGAACGCCCTATCAGATCGGATGTGGCGAGGGCGAGGAAGCGCATATCGAATCGCTGGCCAGCGATATTGAAACCATATTGCAGTCCCTTGTCGGGTCGGTTGGCCAGATCGGCGAAGCGCGCCTGCTGGCGATGGCCGCATTGATCCTGGCAGACCGCGCGCATGACGGCGGGGTGGCTGCCGTGACGACCGAGGCACCGCTGGATGACGGTGGTGAGGCCGCCGCCGCGGCTCTGGAAAACGCTGCCGACCGGATCCTTGCGCTTGCATCACGGTTGTCTTCCCACTAGATAAAGCGGGTGCGGCAACTGGACCTTGCGCTTGGATTTTCGATCCCTGGGGCCATAAAACATCTCTTGGGAGCTGCCTCTGGCCGGATCGTGGTCCGGTTATCCGCGGCGCCCACCTGCACTGCAGGTCACAGAGGATGAAGCTACCGGCGACTGCGCTGGTTGCCGCCGCTTCCCGCTCCTGTCACCGACTGGCTGGCCAGGCGTTCATGCAAGACACATCCAGCGATCCAGCGGCCGCGAAGGCCGCATTGCGAAAAGGCGCCGCGGCGCGGCGCACGGCGTTGATGGGCTCCGAGCCTGACGCGCCGGCACGGCTGGCGGCGCAAGCCGACATCATCATCACGATCGCGCAACGCGACGAGCCTGCCGGCATTGTTGCGGCCTATATGCCGATCCGCTCGGAACTGTCGCCGCTGCCGCTTGTCTCCATCCTTGTCGCGCAGGGGATCGTGACCGCGATGCCCGAAACGCCGTCGCCGGGAAATCCGCTGGTGTTCCGCCGCTGGGCCCCGGGCGATGATCTTGTCGATGGTCCCTACGGCACGCGCCAGCCATCGCCGACGGCGCCCCTTGTCACGCCGGGGATCATTCTGGCACCGATGCTGGCCTATGACGCGGCATGCTGGCGGCTTGGTTATGGTGGTGGTTTCTATGACCGCACCCTGGCCGGACTTCGCGTCGCCGGAACCAGTGTGACGGCCATCGGCATTGCCTTTGACGGACAGCTGGTCGATAAGGTGCCGGTCGGGCCGTTCGACGTGCCGCTTGATGCGGTGCTCACACCATCCGGTCTGCGCGCGGGTAGTGCACAGGATTGATCAAGCTGGGGTTCGGATGATGCGCGTTCTGTTTCTGGGGGATATTGTCGGCCGCGCCGCGCGCAAGGCGGTGATCGAACAGGTGCCGGTCCTTCGGGAAGAGCTGGCGCTGGATTTCCTGGTCGTGAACTGTGAGAACGCCGCCGGCGGCTTCGGTGTGACGCCGACCATATGCGATGATCTTTTCGCGGCCGGCATCGATGTTCTGACAACCGGCAACCATGTCTGGGACAAACCCGAGATCATCCCCTATATCGAGGCGACGCCGCGGCTGTTGCGCCCCATCAACATGGCCGAGGGCACACCGGGCGCAGGATCAGTCTGTGTGACCGACGAGGCCGGACAGCGGCTGGTTGTGATCAACGCCATCACCAACCTGTTCATGTCGGATTATGACCCTGTCTTTCCGGCGGTGAACGGTGCGCTGGTCCGCAACCAGCTCGGCCGCGATGCCGATTTCATCATGATCGATGTTCATGGCGAGGCAACATCGGAGAAGATGGCCATCGGGCACCATGCCGATTCCCGCGCCACGATGGTGGTTGGCACGCACACGCATGTGCCGACGGCAGATCACCATATCCTTGACGGTGGCACGGCCTTCCAGACCGACAGTGGCATGTGCGGTGATTATGACAGCGTGATCGGCATGGACAAGCAGGCGGCGACGGCCAGGTTCACGGGTATCAACGGGCCGCGCCTGTCGGTGGCGCTTGGCGAGGTGACGCTGTGCGGCCTGCTTGTCGAAAGTGACGAGACGGGTCTGGCGCGGGCAGTAGCGCCGCTGCGCCGTGGCGGTCGTCTCTCGGCGATCACGCCAAACATCTGACAGGTGGGCAATCTGACAGGCCAATACCGAGGCGGTGCATCGCCACTGGCGCAACCGGTGTCGAATTTGCTATAGCAACGGAGCGGGCGGTGTAACCGCTGCCGGCACATGTAAAATCGACCTTGGAACGGATTTCAGAACAAAGATCGCACGACCATGGCAGGCCATAGTAAATTCAAGAATATTCAGCATCGCAAGGGCGCCCAGGACAAGAAGCGCGCGAAGATCTTCGGACGTCTGATCAAAGAGCTGACCGTTGCCGCGCGCGGCGGCACCGACGCTGCCTCGAACCCGCGCCTCAGGACGGCGCTGGCGGCGGCGCGCGCCGCCAACATGCCGAAGGACAATATCGAACGGGTCCTGAAGAAGGCGGAAGGCGGCGAGGGCGAGATCTATGATGAAATCCGCTATGAGGGCTATGGCCCGGGCGGCACCGCGCTGATCGTCGAGGCGATGACCGACAACAAGAACCGCACCGCCTCCGAAGTGCGCGCCGCTTTCAACAAGTTTGGCGGCTCGCTCGGGGAGACCGGGTCGGTCAGCTTCATGTTCGACCGCGTTGGCCAGATCATCTTTGCCGGCGACGTGACGGATGCCGACACGATGTTCGAGGCGGCGCTGGAGGCCGGTGCCGACAATGTCGACTCCGATGATGACGGTCATGAGGTGACCTGCGCGACCGAGGATTTCAACAGCGTCGCCGAGGCTCTGGAAGGCCAGTTCGGGGCGCCATCCGAATCCGGCCTCGTCTGGAAGCCGCAGAACAGCATCGAGGTCAGCGAGGACCACGCATCGACTTTGCTGAAGCTGCTTGATACGCTTGACGACAATGATGATGTGCAGAACATATCGTCGAATTTCGACATCTCCGACGAGATCCTGGCCAAGCTGGCCTGACGGGACGGGGGCGGATGCAGATCCTCGGCATTGATCCAGGCATTCGCAACACCGGATGGGGTGTGATCACGCTGGTTGATGGCAGGCTGACACATGTCGCCAACGGTGTCATCAAACCCGACAGCAAAGCCCCCGACGCCGTTCGTCTTCAAACCATAGCGACCGACCTTGCCGCCGTTATTGACGCCCACCATCCTGACTGTGCCGCGATCGAGGAGATCTTTGTCGCGCGCTCTGCGGCCTCGGCGTTGAAGCTGGGGATGGCGCGCGGCGTGGCGATGATGCAATGCGCGGTTGCCGGATTGCCTTTGCAGGAACTGGCGGCGCGCCGGGTCAAGAAATCGGTCGTCGGCACCGGCACCGCCGACAAGGCGCAGGTGACGGCGATGGTGACACGGTTGCTGGCGGTTCAGGCGGTCAATGCCGATGCCGCCGATGCGCTGGCCATCGCGATCGCAGCGGGTCACGATGGCGGCGTCGCGGGCGCGACCCCGTCCGATGATGCCGGGACAGGGCTGGACCGCGCGATTGCCGCGGCGTTGGCACGCGAGGCCGGTGGCGGAACGGGAGGCAGGTCATGATCGCACAGCTTCGTGGGACCATCATCCGGATCGATGACAATATGGTAATTATAGATGTTGGCGGCGTCGGCTATGCGGCCACGGTTTCCGGCAAGACACAGGCCGGGCTAACCGTTGGCGGGGGCGAAATCACCTTGCTGACCGATATGGTTGTGCGTGAGGACAGCATGACGCTGTTCGGCTTTGTCGATGCCGCGGAACGCGATGCCTTCCGGCTGCTTGTCACCGTTCAGGGGGTTGGCGCAAAGGCGGCGATGGCCATTCTGTCGGTTCTGACGCCGGATGACCTTGCTGGCGCCATCATGGCCGGCGACAAGGCGATGGTGGCACGGGCAGATGGTGTCGGGCCGAAACTGGCGCTGCGCGTGGTCAATGAACTTGCCGAAAAGATCGGTGCATTGCCGGTATCCGGCGCGGCGCCGGCATCCATCGCCGGTGGCGGTGCGGTGGCCGGCTCGGTCGGTGCCGATGCGATGTCGGCGCTGGTCAATCTGGGCTATGGCCGTGCCGAGGCGCATGCGGCGCTGCAACGGGCCCGCGCCGGCGGTGTCGTCGAGGATGATCTGTCGGCACTGATCGCGGCGGCGCTTCAGGAAATGGGCCAATAGGGGATGGTAGATGGCGCAGGATGACGAGCGGCTGGTGAGTGGCGATGCGCCGGAGCGTGCCGATAATGCCCTGCGCCCCGAAAGGCTGGCCGATTTCATAGGGCAGGGCGGTGGGCGCGCCAATCTGGAGACTTTCATCGCCGCCGCGCGCGACCGCAGCGAAGCGATGGATCACAGCCTTCTTCATGGCCCGCCCGGCCTTGGCAAGACGACGCTGGCGCAGATCATCGCGGCCGAGCTTGGCGTCGGGTTTCGCGCCACCTCGGGCCCGGTTATTGCGCGCGCTGGCGATCTGGCTGCGGTCCTGACCAATCTGCGTCCGCGCGATGTGCTGTTCATCGATGAAATTCATCGTCTCAACCCGGCGGTGGAAGAGGTTCTCTATCCGGCGATGGAGGATTTTCAGCTTGATCTGATCATCGGCGAGGGGCCGTCGGCACGTTCGGTCCGTATTGATCTGCCGCCCTTCACGCTTGTCGGGGCGACAACGCGCGCCGGATTGCTGACCACGCCGCTCCGCGACCGGTTCGGCATCCAGATGCGGTTGCAATTCTATGGCCGTGAGGAACTGGCGGTGATCCTTGCCAACCAGGCGACGCGCCTTGATCTGGCGCTGGCCGCCGATGGGGCGTTGGAAATTGCCGGCCGCGCCCGTGGCACGCCGCGTATTGCCGGCAGGTTGCTTCGCCGCGTTCGCGATATCGCGGCTGTCGAAGGGCAGGGCGAGGTGACCGCGGCGGTGGCTGACGCGGCGCTGCGCCGTCTCGAGGTGGATGCGGCAGGCCTTGATGCGATGGACAGGCGTTATCTTGGGTGCCTTGCGGAAAATTATGCTGGCGGGCCGGTCGGGGTGGAAACACTGGCCGCGGTGCTGGCTGAACAGCGCGACATGCTGGAAGAGGTGATCGAGCCCTATCTGCTGCAGACCGGGCTGTTGATGCGCACGCCGCGCGGCCGGTGCCTGTCCAGCGCCGGATGGAGTTATCTTGACCTGACACCGCCGCCAGGCGCGACACAGCAGCTCGATATGCTGACCGATATGGGCGATGATGACGGATCGTGACGCCGCCGATGGCCCGGCAACCGACGGCCCGGCGTCACTGGACGGGTGGATTGCCGATGGCTGCCACCATTACCCTTTGCGGGTGCAGTTCGAGGATACTGATGCCGGCGGCATCGTCTATCACGCCAATTACCTTGCCTTTGCCGAACGTGCGCGCTCGTCCTATCTGCGCCTTATCGGCATCAATCAGGAAGCAGCGCTTGCCGGCGATGTGGGCCCGCCGCTCGAGGGGGTGATGCTCGTCGTGCGCCGTTTGAATATCGAATATCTGACGCCCGCCGGGCTTGGTGCGGCCCTGCATGTCGAAACGCGGATGACCGCGTTGCGCGGCGCTTCGATGCAGCTTGATCAGACGATCATGAATTTTGAGAATGGCCACATTCTTGCCCGACTTCTCGTCGACATAGTGTGCGTTGCCGCCAGCAAGGTTGGTGGTAAACGGCCGCGGCGGATTCCCAGCGCCGTGGTTGACAGGCTGCGGGCCGCCACGCCACCCGACACCGCTTCCGGCCAGTAACGCCGGGCCGGCGCAGGTTGCGGCGGGGGTGCCAGCCAAACGGGTGCTGGGTGGCATGAGGTTCACAGATGGAATCTGTTGACAGTTTTGTAGCGCATTCGAGTTCTGATCTTAGTATCTGGGGGCTGTTTCTGGCCGCCGATCCGCTGGTCAAGTCGGTGATGCTTATGCTTGTTCTGGCATCAATCTGGTGCTGGGCGATTATCTTTGAGAAGGTCATGTCGGTGCGCAATGAGCGCCGTCATTCCGACCAATTCGAGGATGCGTTCTGGTCTGGCGGTTCGGCCGATGCGCTGTATGACGAGATCGGCGGTGATCCGCGCGATGCGATGACGCGGGTATTTGTCGCCGGCATGCGCGAATGGCGCCGTGCCAAGGCGAGCGGCCTGGCGACGGCGGCGCGGTCCGACTTGCGGGCCTCGCTTCTGGGGCGGGTCGAACGGTCGATGACCTTCACCATCACCCGCGAAATGGAACGTCTGGAAAAAGGGATGAATTTTCTGGCCTCGATCGGGTCCGTCTCGCCCTTTGTCGGGCTGTTCGGCACCGTCTGGGGGATCATGAACTCCTTCCAGTCGATCGCCGAGTCAAAGAATACCAGCCTCGCTGTCGTCGCACCGGGTATCGCCGAGGCGCTTTTCGCCACGGCACTTGGTCTTGCTGCGGCGATCCCGGCGGTTGTTGCCTACAACAAGTTCGCCGGCGATCTGGATCGCGTCGGTGGCCGGCTCGAGACATTCGCCCAGGAATTTTCGACCCTGCTGGCACGCCAGCTTGACGAGGGTGGTCGCTAATGGGGATGTCGGTCAACAGGCCGCGCGCCGGTCGCCGCCATCGCCCGATGGGCGAAATCAACGTCACCCCCTTTGTTGATGTCATGCTTGTCCTGCTGATCGTGTTCATGGTCACGGCGCCGTTGCTGACGGTCGGGGTTGAGGTTGATCTGCCGAAAACCAAGGCTGGCCAGATCAATGCCGATGCAGCGCCACTGGTCGTCTCGATCAAGTCGGATGGCGCGCTCTATCTGCAGGAAACCGAGGTGGAGAGTGACAGGCTGGTGCCACGCCTTCGCGCCATTTCCGAAGCCAATCCGCAGGTCCGGATTTTCGTGCGTGGCGACGAGGCAGTGGCCTATGGCGAGGTGCTTGGTGTGATGGGGCGCATTCAGGCCGCCGGGTTCGAACGCGTCGCGCTTGTCGCCAAATTGCCGGAACCGCAATGATTCGGGCCACAATGATCCGGGCCACAATGATCCGGGCCACAATGATCCGGGCTTCAATGACAGGAGCTGCGCACCGATCATGATGTCGCGTCCCCTCATCATCTCCGTTGCGGTGCATCTGGCGTTCACGCTGCTGGTGGTGTTCGGCATGCCGATGCTTGGCCGCGACCTGCCGGAGGAAATGCCGCTGGTGCGCCTTGAGGTGGTGCGGACCGTGCCGGAGACCAATTTGATTGAGGGAGACAAGCCAAGCACGGCAAAGGAAGAGCAGCAGGCAACCGTGTCAAGGAAACCGCCGCCGCCACCGCCGCCGCCGCCACCGAAACCCGCCACCGCGCGGCCGCCGGCACCAGCGCCAGAGCCTGCGCCGGAACCGGAAGCGCCGGCCGAGGATCCGTCCGCAGAAGTCCTGCCCGACAAGCCGATACCAAAGCCGAAGCTCGCCAAGGTAGACATTCCAAAGCCGAAGCCGAAGCCGGCCGCCAAGGTGGCGCCAAAACCGAAACCGACGCCGGTAATGAAGCCTGTCTCGAAACCGAAGCGGTCGGCACCGCCGGCACCGCCGGCACCAAAACCGGTGCCAAAGACCGTCGAGACGGCGAAACCGGCACCACCGC
The DNA here is from genome assembly GCA_965658285.1 of Puniceispirillaceae bacterium (SeqCode). Classification (GTDB taxonomy): domain Bacteria; phylum Pseudomonadota; class Alphaproteobacteria; order Puniceispirillales; family Puniceispirillaceae; genus UBA8309. Next base: position 18,078 of record CBFHRT010000018.1, read on the forward strand.
AGAAAGCAAAGGCGAATGATGCGCTGGCCAACCAACTCAACAAGATGGTGAAGGACAACAAGAAGCGCGCCGATGCCGCCTCTGGTGTGCTGCAGAATTTGGCCGAGGCGAAAATCGCCGCCGATGATGCCGAACAGGCACGTAAGACGCAGGAACGAAAAGTGGCCGCCGACACCGTGACCAAGACATTGTCCGCGGTCGCCGGCAACGCGGTGAAGGCGCCGCCGAAGAAAAGCATCGCACCGGTCGGAATCGATGATGTCGCGCGCATTCAGCAGCATGTGTCGAAATGCTGGCAGCCGCCGCTCGGCGCGGCCGGCAATGACACTCTTATTGTTGACATATTTGTATCGGTGAATAGGGACGGTGAGGTTCTGAAAGCGGATATCGAGGACAAGTTGCGCTTCAATCTCGATTCCTATTTCAAGGCGTCGGCAATTGCCGCGCAGCGGGCCATCGTCGATTGTTCGCCGCTGCCAATCCCGCCGCAGAAATATGATCAGCTCAAGGAATTCACGTTCGAATTCAACCCGAAATTCATCTCACGATAGGGTCACTTCAAATGATGCCGGTTTTCTTTTCCGCTTCCGTTCAAAGCCGGTCTGGCCATCTCCGGTCTGGCCATGTCCGGTCTGGCCATCTCCGGTCTGGCCATGTCCGGTTCGCCAGACAGCTGGCCGCCATGCTTGTTGCCATGCTGCTGGTCGCCGAAAGCGCGGTGGCGCAGCTTCGCATCGAGATCACCGAGGGCATGGTCGCGCCGACACCGATTGCGATTGCCGATTTTACCGGTGCCGACGGTCGCGTCACGGATGAAGGCCGCGAGATCGCGACCATCATTTCCGACGACCTGCTGAGTTCGGGCCTGTTCGAGCCGATTGACAGCGCGGCCTTCATTGCCCCGCCGGGTTCGCCCGCGATGAAGCCGAATTTCGCCAACTGGGCGCCGCTTGGCGCGAAAGGTCTTCTTGTCGGGTCGGCCATTGTCGATGAGAATGGCAAACTGCAGGTTGAATTCGTCCTCTGGGACGTGATCACCGAGCGTGATCTCAGTTCCGGCACGGGCAGCGCCGATCCGAATGCCCTGCGCCAGCTCTCACACAAGATCGCTGACCTTGTTTATGAGGAATTTACCGGTGATTCAGGGTATTTCGACACACAGATCGTCTATGTCGCGGAAGCCGGGCCGCAGGCAAGCCGGATCAAGCGGCTGGCGATCATGGACCAGGACGGTCACAACCATAAATATCTGACAAGCGGGCTCGATCTTGTGCTGACGCCCCGTTTTTCGCCAACCACCCAGGAAATCGCCTATCTCAATTATTTCAACGAAGAGCCGAATGTCTACATCCAGGATATCCGGACCGGCCGCAGCGAGCGGCTCGGCTCCTTCCCGGGGATGACCTTCGCGCCGCGCTTCGGTCCGCAGGGCGACAAGCTGATCATGAGCTGGGCGCAGGACGGGCTGACCGACATCTACGAGATGGATCTGCGCACCCAGGACATCCGCCAGCTTACCAAATCCAGTTCCATTGATACGGCGCCATCCTATTCTCCCGACGGGCGCCGCGTGGTGTTTGAATCCGACCGCGCCGGACGCCAGCAGCTATATGTGATGAACAGCAATGGTACCGGCACCCAGCGGATCAGCTTCGGCGACGGGCGCTACGCGACACCGGTCTGGTCGCCGCGTGGCGATATCATCGCGTTCACGAAAATGCACAAGGGCACCTTTTATATCGGCATCATGAATGTCGATGGCACCGGCGAACGGCTTCTTGCCGAGGGCTTTCTTGTCGAGGGCCCGACCTGGGCGCCAAACGGGCGTGTTCTGATGTATTACAAGCAGGAACGCTTCAAGGCTGACGGCAGTGGCGGCAAGACAGCGCTATACCGCGTCGACATCACGGGTTTTAACGAACGGCGCATCATTACGCCATCTGACGCTTCGGATCCGGCCTGGTCGCCCTTGCGACGCTGACATTAAGGGCTGAAATTGAGATTTTATGCGATCCTATTGGGGAGTTTTTGTTTCCATTGCAAGGTTTTTTGGGTTAGTAAGTGACAGAGATTTGAGGGCCGGTGGAAACCGGAACCGAAAAGCTTGGCTAATCAAGGGTTTTGGTGGGGACTTTATAGCACGGACTAAGCCGGCCGGAGTGGCCAGAACCAATAGCCCCAGAATCAACAGCCAAGGCACGAAACATTTGGTCGACCGGATCATACGTGACCGGGCTTAACGCAGACCACACCTAATACAGGGAGCATAACCATGTTGCACCGCCTGATTGCGCTAGTGGCAGTCGCCTTTTTCATCGCCGCTTGCGAAACCGCATCACAGACGACGACCGACAGCAGTGGCGACTCCAGTGCGTCGACTGCGGCATCGTCTGCTTCGACCACGTCAAGCTCCGGCTCGTCCGGTAGTTCTTCGTCCGGCAGCTCTTCGTCCGGCAGTTCTTCGTCCGGCAGTTCTTCGTCCGGCAGTTCTTCGTCCGGCAGCGCTTCGTCCGGCTCCGGCTCATCGGG
>CBFHRT010000019.1:0-20556 GCA_965658285.1 Puniceispirillaceae bacterium (SeqCode)
TGGCCTGTTGAATCTGGCGCGGGCGTTGCAGCCGATTGGCCAGACCAGCGCGGCGGCGAGAAACGCCCTGGGCGTGGCGGCGGCGTCTGACACGCGGGTGGCTTTTTCATCGGCTTTTGGCGATGCCGCGCCGTCACAGCCCTTCAGCTTCGGCGGCTTCGACATGTTCGGCCGCGTCTATAATTTCCGCGCACCCTTGCAGGACCGGGTGATGCCGGGGCCGCGGCTTGCCGGGGTGATGGCGATGGCCACGCCGAGGCCACCGGTGGTGGTGGGCCGGAGCGATGGGGTGACAACGCTGCTGCGCCGTTCCACCGATGTCGACAGCGCGATCGGCGAGGGCGGGGTGGTCAGCTATGTCGGGGCGCGATCACGCACCGCGCTGGCGCTTGTGAACCGGCGGAACGCGGCGGCGCTGTCGCCGGCCGCGCTGCTGCGCCAGAGTGACGGCGCGCCGCCGGTCTGGGACTCGCTGGCCCCGCAGGCACGCGATATCATCGGCGCGGAATCAGACTGGCAGATGGCATCGAACCTTCATGCCGGCCTGTTCTTCTCACGCGCCAGCATCGCCGCCGCGACACAGCGGGGCGAGACCTATTCGATCCGTGATTATGGCGTCAGCAGCCGGATCGGCAGCCGCGCCAACGGCATCGAGGCACGGCTTGGCCGGATGAATGAAAGCGGCCGCTTCCTTGGCAGTCGGCCTGAGGGCGGCTATGCGCTGGCCCGGCCGACACGCTCTGACTATCTGCGACTGCGGGCGTCGCGCCAGCTGACTCCGGGGCTGTCGGTCGGGGCCGAATGGCTGCGTCTGCGGGCGCGGGTGGATTTCCGGCATGACGCGTTTGTGCGCGACATGGCGCTGGATGCGCGGGCGGCCGGCGTGAACATGACCGCCACCGGACTGGCGCGTGAGGGTGACAGGCTGGTGCTGCATTATGGCGAGCCGCTGGCGGTGACCGGCGGGGTGATGCGCCAGACCTCGATCACCGGCTATACATCGTCAGGTGCCTATCGGGCGACGACGCGCGACCTCGATCTGGCGGTCAGGAAACGCCACCGCATGGTGCAGATGGTCTATCAGCGGCCGCTTGCGGGGCGGGTCAGCGGCTTTGCGGCGGCGGCGCATCACCGGAACTGGAGCCATCAGGGCGGCCTGACCAACAATCTGGTCATGGTGGGCCTCTCGCTCAGCCATTAGCCTCGCGTCGCCTTAGAATCTGGGGCGTGCTGAAATGCCGACTTTGTGATGACGCGGTAAGGCTGTATACCGGCGCCATGCCTGTGACATCCACATCATCCGGCCCAACGCCGCCCAATTCGCCGTCCGACTCGCCAGCCAACTCTCCGCCCAACTCTTCGCCCGAGCTGCCGTTGCTGACGGTGATCCGGCGCGGGCTGGCAAGGCGCTGTCCCCAATGCGGGGACGGGGCAACGCTGACCGGCTATCTGACGCGGGTACCAGCCTGCGCCGCCTGCGGCCTCGATCTGTCCGAAATCCGCGCCGATGACGGGCCGGCCTGGGCAACACTGATTGTCGTCGGCCATGTGCTGGCGCCGCTGCTGGTGATAATTGGCCGCGATGAAAGGGTGCCGGTCTGGGCCGCGATCGCCCTGCTGCTGGCGGTGATGCTGGCCGGCGTGGCCTGGACGTTGCCACGCGCCAAGGGGCTGTTCATCGCCCTGATCTGGCGCACCGGCGCCACCGGCGAGGACAGCTTTGACCATCCGGCGCGCCGCTATGATGCGCAGGATGACGACCCGCGTGACCACCCTCACCGGTGAAAATCCACATCAATAAATGCGTCACCATGAAAAAATGTTTGATTTTTTCATTGAATGTACGCAAGGATTTTCGAGTGGGGATGGGGAATGCTGGTAAAACTCGATAAACCGACACGCGACGGGCAGACCCGCGACGGGCAGACACGCGACGGGCAGACCCGCGACAAGCACACAGGTGATCCTGCGCCGCTTCGTTCGACCGGGTCCATCGGCGCCGATATCCGGGCGCTGCGCCGGTCGCGCACCTGGACGCTGAACGATCTTGCCGCGCGGCTTGACCGGTCGGTTGGCTGGCTGTCGCAGGTCGAGCGCGGGCAGTCCGAACCGGCGCTTGCCGACATCCGCACCGTGGCGGCGCTGTTCGATTTGCCGGTCAGTTTCTTTTTCAGCCAGAGCCCCGATACGCCGGAGGCCGCCTATGTGGTGCGGGCCGACAGCCGGCGCACCATGAGCGATGAGGGCAAGGGGCTGGTCGAAAGCCTGCTGTCGCCCGACTTAGGCGGCGCGTTCGAGATCGTGCATTCGGTGTTTGCCGCCGGTGCCCTTTGTCCGCAGCCATTCGTGCGGCCGACCGAGGAGGCGGGCTATGTCATCGAGGGGTCGCTGACGCTGATCATCGATGGCGAGAAATTTGTTCTCAATCGGGGTGACAGTTTCCGCTTTGCCGGCGAAACCGTGTCCTGGGTGAATGAGGGTGACGTGCCGGCGGTGCTGATCTGGGTGATCGCGCCACCGGTCTATTGAGTGGAACTGACAGTGCAATTGACGAAAAGCGCATCGGCGCTTCGGTAACAGGAAAGCGAGACGCATCATGGACGATCTATCTGTGAATGAGCAGGCGAACAAACCCACGGGCAAGCTGCCAGGCACGGCGCGGGTTGTGGTGATTGGCGGCGGCGCCGTCGGCGCCTCGGTTCTTTATCACCTCGCCGAGCGCGGCTGGAGCGATGTCGTGCTGCTGGAGAAGAACGAGCTGACATCAGGATCGACCTGGCACGCCGCCGGCAACTGCCCGAACTATGTCGGGTCATGGACGATGATGAAGATCCAGTCCTATTCGACCAGCCTGTATCGCAAGCTTGGCGATCTTGTCGATTACCCGATGAACTATCATGTCACCGGCGCCATCCGGCTGGCGCATTCGCGCCAGCGCATGGAGGAGTTCCGTCATGTCGAGCGGATGGGACGGCAGATGGGGATCGAATTCACCGAAATGTCCAATGCCGAGATGAAGGAGATCTACCCGTTTCTCGAGACGCATGATCTCTATGGCGGCCAGTGGGACCCGCTTGATGGTGATATCGACCCGGCGCAGCTGACCCAGGCCTTTGCCAAGGGCGCCCGCGACTTGGGCGCGAAGGTGATCCGGTTCTGTCCGGTGACCGCGGCGCGGCGCGCGCATGATGAATGGGTGCTGACCACGCCGCAGGGCGAGATCCGCTGTGAATATGTGGTCAATGCCAGCGGCTATCGCGCCAATGAGGTGGGCCGCATGTTTGGCCGTGACGTGCCCTGTATTTCGCTGGCCCACCAGTATCTGGTGACCGAGGGCATTCCCGAGCTGGCGGCGCGTGATACGAAGCTGCCGCTGCTGCGCGACCCTGACAGCTCCTACTATCTGCGCCAGGAAAAGGACGGGCTGCTGCTCGGTCCCTATGAAAAGGGATGCCGCGCGCACTGGACCGACGCGTCCGACCCGATGCCGGAGGATTTCTCCTTCCAGCTCTATTCCGACGATCTGGAGCGTCTTGAATGGTATATCGAGGATGCCTGCGCCCGCGTGCCGCTGCTCGGCACCGCCGGCATCACCCGTGTGGTCAATGGCCCGATCCCCTACGCGCCTGACGGGCTGCCGCTGATCGGCCAGATGCCGGGCGTGCCGAATGCGTTTGAGGCTTGTGTCTTCACCTTTGGCATCGTGCAGGCAGGCGGCGCCGGCAAGCTTTTGTCCGAGATCATCATCGACGGCGAATCCGAGACCGACAGCTGGGCCGTCGATCCGCGGCGCTTCACCGACCATGTCACGCATGACTATGCCAAGGCCAAGGCGATCGAGACCTACAGCCACGAATACGCCATGCATTTCCCGCAGATCCAGTGGCCTGCCGGCCGCAAGGCAAAGACCTCGCCGCTTTATGACACGCTGGCCGCGGCCGGTGCCGCCTTTGGATCCTACGGCGGCTGGGAACGCGCCGACTGGTTCCCGCGTGGCGGTGAAGACGCCCGTCCGGCTGACAGCTATGACCGCCAGCACTGGTTCGATTCGGTTGGCGCAGAATGCCGGCATGTCGCTGAACATGTCGGTGTGCTGGAGTTGACCGGATTTTCGCGCTTTCTGGTCAAGGGACCCGGCGCGGCGGACTGGCTTGCCAGCCTTGTCACCGGCGGATTGCCGAAGGTCGGCCGGATCGGACTGGTTTATTTCGCCTCGGAGAAGGGCAAGATCCTGACCGAGATGACGGCAACGCGGCTTGGCGAGGATGAATTTCTGATGATGACGGGTGCCGGCGCCTATTGGCATGACCGCGATTTGCTGAAGTTCCGGCTTCCTGCCGGAAGCTCGATCAGCATCACCGATGTCACCGCCGAGATGGCGACTCTTCTTGTGACCGGGCCGAAGGCACCGGCGCTGATGGCTGGCCTGACGGGCCAGGCGATGGGGCATGATGAATTCCCGTGGCTGACCTACCGGCGGATGGATATCGCCGGCATCGGGGTGACAGCAATCCGGGTGTCCTTCGCCGGCGAAGCCGGGTGGGAATTGCATTGCGACATGGATGACATCAAACCGCTCTATGACGCCGTATGGGCCGCTGGCGCGGCGCATGAGATCGACAATTTCGGCATGCTGGCGCTGGATTCGATGCGCCTTGAAAAGGGCTACCGGTCATGGAAGGCCGACCTCACCTCGGACTATACGATGTTCGAGAGCGGGCTTGGCCGCTGGGTCAATCTCGGCAAGGACAGCTTTGTCGGCAAGGCGGCGCTGCAGGCCGAACATCAGGCTGGCGCAACGCAGGGATTTGTCACCCTGACACTTGACGACCCGGCCGATGGTGAGCCGTTCGGCGAGGCGGTATATCTCAGCACCGTGATGATCGATGGCAATGCCGCCGGCCTCGTGGTGTCGGCCGGGTACGGGCATCGCGTCGGCAAGTCGATCGCGATGGCGGTTGTCGATTCCGGCATGCTGGCTGCCGGCGGCGCGATCAGCGTTGATGTTCTGGGGCGCGAACGCCGCGCCGCGCTTGTCGCGGGCGACGTTCTCTATGATCCCGACAATTCACGGATGAAGGTGTAGTCTCATGGATGTTCCGGCAAAGGCGCGCGCTGTCATCATCGGGGGCGGGGTGATCGGCTGTTCGATTGCCTACCATCTTGGCAAGCTTGGCTGGACCGATGTTGTCCTTCTCGAGCGCAAGCAGCTGACCTGCGGCACCACCTGGCACGCGGCCGGGCTGATCGCGCAGCTTCGCGCGACGCAGAATATGACAAGATTGGCGAAATATTCGCAGGAGCTGTATTTCGGGCTTGAGGAAGAGACCGGCGTTTCGACAGGCTTTAAGCGCAACGGGTCGATGACGGTGGCGCTGACCGATGAACGGATGGAAGAGCTTCGCCGTTCGGCGGCGATGGCGCGAGCCTTTGGTGTCGAGATTGACGAGATCGCCCCGTCGGACATCGCCGACCGCTATCCGGGGCTGAAGGTCGATGATGCCGTTGGCGGGGTCTGGTTGCCAAAGGACGGGCAGGCCGATCCGGTCAACATCACCCAGGCGCTTGCCAAGGGCGCGCGCGGCTATGGCGCGCGGATCATCCAGGGCGTCAAGGTCACCGATATCCACAAGGCCGACGGCCGGGTGACCGGCGTGATGACCGACCAGGGACCTGTCGAGGCCGATTATGTGGTCAATGCCGGCGGCATGTGGGCGCGTGAGATTGGCGAGAAGGCCGGTGTCGCCGTGCCGCTTCATGCCTGCGAGCATTTCTACATCGTGACCGAAGGCATCGATGGGTTGACCTCGAACCTGCCGGTGCTGCGGGTGCCCGATGAATGCGCCTATTACAAGGAGGATGCCGGCAAGATCCTGCTTGGCGCTTTTGAGCCGAATTCCAAGCCTTGGGGCATGGACGGCATTCCCGAGGATTTCGAGTTCGACTCGCTACCCGAGGATTTCGATCATTTCGAACCGATTCTGGAACGCGCCGTGGACCGTCTGCCGGTGCTGGCGACGGCCGGTATCCAGACATTCTTCAATGGGCCGGAAAGCTTCACCCCCGACGACCGCTATATCCTTGGCGAGGCGCCGGAGCTGAAGAATTTCTTCGTCGCCGCCGGCTTTAACTCGGTGGGGATCCAGTCCGCCGGCGGTGCCGGTATGGTGCTGGCCGAATGGATGGATGGCGGCAACGCGCCGATGGATCTGTGGGATGTCGATATCCGGCGGATGCAGCCATTTCAGGCCAACCGCAGCTATCTTCGCACCCGTGTCTCGGAAACGCTCGGTCTCCTCTATGCCGACCATTTCCCGTACCGGCAGGTGGAAACGGCGCGCGATGTCAGGCAGTCGCCGATCCATGACCGGCTGAAGGCGGGCGGTGCCTGTTTCGGTGAGGTCAGCGGCTGGGAGCGCGCCAACTGGTTCCTGCCGCCCGCCGAACGCGCGGCTGGCAAGGCAGCGGCCTATGAATATAGCTGGAAGCGTCAGAACTGGTTCGATTACAGCGCCGATGAACATCGCGCGGTGCGCTCGCATGTCGGCATGTTCGATTTGTCGAGCTTTGGCAAGATCAGGGTTGTCGGCCGCGACGCCGAGGCGGTGCTGCAACGGCTATGCGGCAATGACGTTGCGGTGCCGGATGGCAAGATCGTCTACACCCAGTTCCTGAATGAGGACGGCCATATCGAGGCTGATGTCACTGTGACACGCCTGTCAGCCGACGAATTCCTCATTGTCACGCCGGCAGCCACAGTGCGGCGCGACCTGCACTGGATCAACGGACATATTCCCGATGGCGCGCATTGCTTTGCGATGGATGTCACGGTGTCGGAATCGGTGATGGCGGTGATGGGGCCGGAATCGCGCGACTTCCTGCAACCGCTGATCCCGCAGAGCCTGGCAAATGCGGATTTCCCATTCGGCACCGTTCAGCAGATCGAGATCGGGCATGGCATCGCCCGCGCTCATCGCGTCACCTATGTTGGCGAGTTGGGCTGGGAGCTTTATGTCTCGTCGGACATGGCGAACCATGTGTTTGATACGTTGTTGCAGCGCTCCGAAGATCATGCGCTGCGGCTGTGCGGGTTGCATGCGCTTGACAGCTGCCGGATCGAAAAGGCGTTCCGGCATTTCGGGCATGATATCTCGAATGAGGACCACGTCCTCGAGGCGGGGCTCGGTTTCGCCGTCAAGGAGGGCAAGCCCGATACACGCTTTGGCGGCATGATCGGCGCCGATGCGGTGAAGGCAAAGCGCAATGACGGGCTGTCGCAGCGATTGATGCAGTTCCGCCTGCGCGAACCGGAGCCGCTTCTCTACCATAATGAGCCGATCCTGCGTGATGGCGAGATCGTCGGCCATCTGACCAGCGGCAATTACGGCCACCATCTTGGTGGCGCGATTGGTCTTGGCTATGTCAGATGCGCCAGCGATGGCGAGTCCGCCGAGGAACAGCTTCGTTCTGATTACAGCATTGATGTTGCCGGCACCATTGTCGCGGCGGAGGTCAGCTTCCGCCCCATGTATGACCCCAAGGCGGCGCAGGTCAGGCTCTAGGGCCGCGCCACCCAATCAGATAGGAGAGAGCCATATGAACAGACGCCTCTTCACCCCGATCCCAGCCTCGTCACGGCGGGCCGGTGGCCGCGCTGCCCGCCGGATGGAACGTGCCGCGCCGCTATCGGCGGAGTTGCGACCAATTCGGCCCGGCATGACAGGCGGTCAATACCGACCGCTTGATGATGCGGCGGTCCGTGCCATCGACAGCGCGGTCTATCAGATCCTCGAGGAAATCGGCCTCAGCCAGGCACCCGAAAGCGGCATTGCCTATATGACAGCGGCAGGTGCCATTGCCGGCGATGACGGGCGGATTCGCTTCCCGCGTGCGCTGGTCGATGACATGCTTGCCAAGGCGGCGCGCGATATCACGCTCTTCGGGCAGGATCCCAGGCATGACATGTTGCTGTCCGGCACCCGGGTGCATTTTGGTACCGCCGGCGCGGCGGTGCATGTGGTCGATGTCGAGGCGAATGAATATCGTGAATCCTATCTTGCCGACATCTATGACGCCGCGCGGATCGTCGAGAATATGGACAACATCCATTTCTTCCAACGGCCGATGGTGGCGCGCGACATCGCCGATCCGGCGGCGCTCGACTTGAACACCGTCTATGCGGCGGTGAAGGGGACGACCAAGCATGTCGGCAGCAGCTTCACCGAGGCGCCTTTTGTCCCGCCGGTGATCTCGATGCTGCATGATATCGCCGGCGGCGAGGATAAATGGCGGGCCAGGCCGTTTGTTTCGAACAGCAACTGTTTTGTCGTGCCGCCGCTTCGTTTTGCGACGGAATCCTGCCAGGTCATGGAAGAAGCGGTTCATGCCGGGATGCCGGTGCTGCTGCTGTCAGCCGGACAGGCCGGCGCCACCGCGCCGGCGGCCATTGCCGGGGCGGTCGCGCAGGCGCTGTCCGAGGTGATTGCCGGTCTGATCTATGTCAATTCGATGTCGCCGGGCCATCCCTGTATTGTCGGCACATGGCCGTTTGTCTCGGATTTGCGGACCGGCGCGATGTCGGGCGGGTCGGGCGAACAGGGGCTGCTGACGGCGGCCTGTGCGCAGATGCTGCAACATTACCGCCTGCCTGGCGGGGCGGCGTCAGGCATGGCCGATTCCAAGATGCCGGACGCGCAGTCGGGCTATGAAAAGGGAAGCACTCTTGTCATGGCTGGCCTGTCGGGCCTCAACATGGTTTATGAGGCCGCCGGCATGCATGCGTCGCTTCTTGGGTTCTGCCTAGAATCGCTGATCATCGACAATGACATGCTTGGCCAGGTCATGCGCTGTGTCCGCGGTATCGAGGTGAATGACCAGACCATCGGCATCGATGTGATGAAGGATGTCTGTATTGGCGGGCCGGGGCATTATCTTGGCCATGACCAGACAATCGGACTGATGCAGACCGAATATGTCTATCCCGCGCTTGGGGACCGGTCCAGCCCGAAGGAGTGGGAAGAGCTTGGCAAGCCGAACCTCGTCGCCGAGGCGGTGAAGCGAAAGCAGCAGATCCTCTCCAGTTTCGAACCGCAGCATATTGCGCCGGAGCTTGACGCAAGGCTGCGCGCCAGCTACCAGATTCTGCTCGACTGATGACCGGTGCGCCGGGTTGTCGGTGAATGATGATCGGCGGCCGGATGGCCAGCCCTGTGAGGGAGTTTGCAGTGACTGAAACGGTTCGGAATGTTCTCTGGATCATGGCCGACCAGCTCCGCTACGACTATCTGTCCTGCGCTGGCCATCCACATCTCCACACCCCGCATATTGATGCGCTGGCGGCGCGCAGTGTTCGTTTTGACCGCGCCTATGTGCAGTCGACGACCTGCGGGTCCTCGCGGATGAGCTATTACACCAGCCGCTATGTTCGCTCGCACGGGGTGACCTGGAATGCGGTGCCGCTGCGCGTCGACGAACTGACGCTTGGCGATTATCTGAAGGACCTCGATATCCGCACCGCCTTGGTCGGCAAGACCCATATGGCCGCCCACAAGCCGGCAATGAAGCGGCTTGGCATCGAAGCGGATTCGGCGGTCGGGGTGCATGTCTCGCAATGCGGGTTCGAGCCGTATGAGCGAGATGACGGGTTGAACCCGACAGAACGGCTTCCGGCAGGCGGTCTCGCCTATAACCATTATATGCAGGGCAAGGGCTATGATGGCGAGAATCCCTGGCATGACTGGGCCAATGCCGCCGAGGATGAAGAGGGAAACATCCTGTCGGGCTGGCTGCTGGCGCATGCCGACAAGCCGGTCCGCGCCGCCGAGGAGGATACCGAGACACCCTATATGACGCGGCGTGCCATGCAGTTCATCGAAGAGGCCGAGGATAAGGGCCAGCGGTGGTGCTGCCATCTGTCCTATATCAAACCACACTGGCCCTATGTCGCACCGGCGCCCTATCACGACATGTATGGCGCCGATGACCTGATCCCGGCGGTGCGTCACGAGATCGAACGTCAGAATCCGCATCCGGTCTATGACGCCTTCATGCAAATGCGCGCCGCCGAGGTGTTTTCGCGCGACGGGGTCCGCGAACATGTGCTTCCCGCCTATATGGGGCTGATCAAGCAGATCGATGACCAGATCGGCAATCTGATGGCGTTTCTCGAGGCGCGCGGCCTGCTCGACAACACGATGATCGTCTTCTGTTCTGACCATGGCGACTATCTTGGCGACCACTGGATGGGCGAGAAGGACATGTTCCATGAACAGTCGGTGCGGGTGCCACTGATCATCTATGATCCGCGCCGGTCGGCCGATGCCACCCGCGGCACGGTCGAGACACGCCTTGTCGAGGGGGTTGATCTGCTGCCGACCTTTGTCGAGGCCTGCGGCGGCGAGGTGGCAAGCCATATCGTCGAGGGTCGGTCGCTGGCACCATTGCTGACCGGCGGCGCCGCGCCCGACTGGCGGCAGGTGGTGTTCTCTGAATATGATTACGGCCACCAGCGCATGCGTGTCCTGCTGGACCGCAAGCCGGATGAATGCCGGATGATCATGGTTTTCGACGGGCGCTACAAGATGGTCTATTGTCAGGGATACCGTCCGTTGCTTCACGATCTGGAGACCGACCCGGAGGAATATTACGACCTTGGCGAGGATCCGGAATATGCGCCGGTAATCGAGCGTCTGACAGCGCATCTCAATGACTGGGCGTTGACAGCAAAATATCGTGTGACAAGAAGCGACAGTGATGTCGCGGCCTACACCAACAATAATAGTCAGCTTCGCAGTGGCATCGTTCTGGGGTTCTGGGACGAGGCGGAATTGCTGGCGGCCCGGAAAAAGGCCGGCATTATCAAGGATGAGGGCTGATGCCGCGCGTGCGGTATCGCATCTAAGGAACGGGATCAGCACATGTATCAGGCGCCGGTAGATGACATGAAATTCGTGCTTCGGCATCTTGTCGGGCTGGACGCGGTGGCGGCGCTGGACGGCATGGAGATGGTGTCGGACGATCTTGTCGACGCGGTCCTCGATGAGGCCGGCAAGCTTGCCGGCGAGGTGATCGCGCCGTTGAACCATGCCGGAGATGTCGCCGGGTCGGTGCGCCATGAAGATGGCCGGGTGACGACGCCGACCGGTTTTGCCGATGCCTGGAAGGCGATGTCGGAGGGTGGCTGGATCGGCCTGAATGCGGCGCCCGAGCATGGCGGCATGGGGCTGCCGCAATGCGTCAGCGCGGCCGTCAATGAAATGTGGAACGGCGCCAATATGGGATTTGCGCTGTGCCAGCTTTTGACGCAAGGCGCGATCCACGCGCTGGAGAATGTCGGCAGCGATGCGCAGAAGGAAACCTATCTGCCGCGGCTGAACGCCGGTGATTGGTCGGGCACGATGAACCTGACCGAACCGCAGGCCGGAACCGATCTGGCGGCGCTGCGCACGACGGCAACGCCGGAGGGGGATCACTATCTGATCCGCGGCCAGAAGATCTACATCACCTATGGCGAACACGATATGAGCGAGAACATCATCCATCTCGTTCTGGCGCGCCTTCCCGATGCCCCTGCGGGCGTGAAGGGGATCTCGTTGTTCATCGTGCCGAAATATCTGGTCAATGAGGATGGCAGCCTTGGCGACCGCAATGATGTGCATTGCCTGTCGATCGAGAAAAAGATGGGGATCAGATCCTCGCCGACTGCGGTGTTGCAATATGGTCAGGATGGCGGGGCTGTCGGCTATCTTCTCGGCGAGGAAAATCGCGGCCTCGACTGCATGTTCCTGATGATGAACAGTGCCCGCTTCGATGTCGGGCTTCAGGGGCTGGCGATTTCCGAACGTGCCTATCAGCAGGCCGTCTCCTATGCCCGTGACCGGGTTCAGGGAACACCGCTGGAGCGCGCGCGCGGTGATGCCATCGTGCATCATCCCGATGTGCTGCGGCTGCTGACCGGGATGAAGGCCGAGATCGAGGCGATGCGCGCGCTGCTGCTTGTTGGCGGGGCCAGCCTTGACCGGGCGCATCTGCTGTCGGGGGACGATGCCGCCTTCTGGCAGACCCGCGCCAATCTTCTGATCCCGGTGATCAAGGGCTGGATGACCGAGCGGTCGCTGCAACTGACATCGGACGCCGTGCAGGTGCATGGCGGCATGGGGTTCATAGAGGAAACCGGCGCGGCGCAGCATCTTCGCGATGCGCGGATCCTGCCGATCTATGAGGGCACGACGGCAATTCAGGCAAATGACCTGATCTTCCGCAAGACGCTGCGCGACAATGGGGATGCCGTGCGCGTCCTGCTGGCCGAGATTCGCGATGATATGGGCCAGATCGCCGGCGGCGGCAATGGTGTGGCTGGTCTTGCCGGGCCCGTCAGCGCCGCCTGCGACACCGCCGAGGGCGTGCTTGATACCGTTCTGGCGCGTGCCAACGCGCCGCGTGATGCGGCGGCTTCAGGAACCGATTTCCTGATGATGCTTGGTTATCTGACCGGCGGCTGGCAAGTGGCAAGAGGTGCCGCCGCCGCCGCGAAGGCCAAGGATGCCGGTGAAGGCGATCCAGCCTTCATGACAGCGAAACAGGCAACCGCCGGCGCTTATATGGCCTATTGCCTTCCCGAGGTGGGGAAGATGGCGGCGCGGATTGCCACCGGTCCCGAAGCGCTGGCAGCTATGGACCCTGACTGGCTTTAAGGAAATTGCCTGGCTTTAAGGAAATTGCCTGGCTTTAGGGATATTGTCTGGCCTTGGGAATGCTGGTCGGCGCTAGTTCCTGATCGCCGCCCCGTCATCCAGCATGCTGGTGATCCTGGCATATGTCTGCGGTGTCTTCGCCAGCCGGATGAAGGCGGCGCGCTCGCGGGCATACAGCTCCTGCTCATCCGCTGTCTCGCCATCACCGTCACCACGAAGCATGACGCTGGCAATCGCCATCGCCACGGTCTTGTCATGCGGCATGAAATCCCCGCGCTCGATGCCCTCCTGCATGAAGGCCTCCATCTTTGGTGCCAGCGCGCCATCAGCAAGCTGTGCCACCGGTGGTTGCGGGGCGTGATAGCCATCCTGCATCGCCGTCACCATCTCGATAGCGCGCGGCAGCAGGCGGTCGCGATTCATCACCGTATCATCGCGTGATTCCAGGAAATACATCATCCGGGCCGACAGTTGCGGCGATGATCCGGTGGCGCCATAGCCGATATTCATCCAGGTCTGCCACGCGGCATCGTCCCAGCTTTGCCTGGCGTCATGCCAGCGGAAATAGGTGTCCTTGATTCCGCCGCCACCGGGAACCACCCCGACACCGGCCTCGACAAGTCCCATCACCGAGTTGGTATGGACAACCAGCCTGTCGCAATGCGCCAGCACCTCATACCCGCCGCCGGCGGCAAGGCCTGACGGTGCGCCGACAACCGGCACCGGCGTGTATTTCAGCTTGCACACCGCCTGCTGGAAACGGGCCAGAAAACCGTCGATGCCGTCCCAGTCACCGGCCTCGATATAATCCCGGAACGCGTTCAGATCGACGCCTGCCGAGAAATGCTGCGCATCATTATGGATGATGATGCCGGCGCCATGATCCGCGGCCGCGGCGGCGACAATCTGCATTGATTCATCGGTCAGCGCGTTGGCCTTGGAATGAAACTCGACGAGCCGCAGATCACCGTCGAGCGCGAACAGGCTGGCCGCATTGTTGCTGGTGATCGGCGTCAAGGTCTGGCGCGTCATGTGAAAGCGCATCACGCCGGCCGGCAGGCTGACCGGCCGGTACTGGTTGTCGGCATGCCGCACATTCAGTGTGCCGGCCTCGGCGCGGTAGACCGGGCCGTCGCCTGCCAGTGCCGGCGGTGTATCCAGGCCAGCCTCGGCAAACAGCGATGCCATTTTTTCCGGCCCGATGGCGTCAATCATCTCGAACGGGCCGCGCTGCCAGTTGAAGCCGAGCTTCATGGCATCGTCGATATCCTGCGGCGAACCCGTCACATCGGGGGCAAGGCTGGCGGCATAGGCAAGGACACGTCCCAGTACCCGCCGGCAGAATTGCGCGCAATCATCATTGCCATCGATGATCTCAAGAAGCGGCTCGCCGCGTGTGGCGCTGGCCTCGGCGGCGCGCAGTGCCGCATCGGGCAAGGTCTTGTCGCGGGTGCGCGGTGCGGCAAGCGGCGCGCCTTTACCGGTCAGCGGACGCGCCATTTCGGTGCCATCACCGCCGGTGATGTAGAAACCGCCACGTCCCTTGTCGCCGGTAAAGCCGTCCGCGATCATCGCCATGATCATGTCGTTTTGCCCGCCAACAGCGTGGAAGGCGTCGCCGTCGGGAAGGATGCTGCGCAGCGAGGCAACAACATCGACCATCAAATCGATCCCGATCAGATCATACAGCCCGAAGACACCGGTTTTCGGGATTCCCATCGGCCGCCCCATCAGCGCGTCGGCCTGTTCGATATCAAGGCCGCACCGCATCGCCTCGTCAATCCCGACCTGCAGCGCGAAGACACCGACCCGGTTGCCAAGAAAGCCAGGCGTATCGGCACAGCGCACCACACCCTTGCCAAGAACGCGGTCATTGAAATCGGCCAGCCTGTCGATCACATCGTTGTGTGTGTCGGTGCCGCGCACCAGTTCAAGAAGCCGCATATAGCGCACCGGATTGAAGTAATGCGTGATGGCGAACCGTTCACGAAATGCGGTCGGCATATCCTCGACAAGAAGGCGGATCGGGATGGTCGAGGTGTTGGAGCTGACGATGCAGTCCGGGCCGATGGTGGCATCCAGCCTCTTATACAAATCCTTCTTGATGTCCAGACGTTCGACCACCGCCTCGATGATCCAGTCGCAATCGGCCAGCCTGTCGAAATCCTCGGTGATCGTGCCGGTGATAATCCGCGATGCGTTGCGCTTGTGCATCAGCTGTGGCGGGTCGGAGGCCAGCAGCCGTTCGATGGCGCGCTCGGCTGGCGACAGCTCACCGGCCTGTTTCGCCGGCAGGTCGAGAAGCATCACCTCATGGCCAGCATTGGCGATCTGTGCCGCGATCCCGCTTCCCATCGTGCCGGCGCCAATCACGGCGATCTTTTTGAACTGCGAATCCATCGAGGACATGTCAATAACCTCCGGCCGGCTGGCGGCCCTTGTTCAGCGTGCAAGGAACGCGGAAAGTGTCTCATTCACCTCAAGCGGGAATTCCGCCGGCAGGAAATGCCCGGCGCGATCGAAAGTCTGCGCCGTGGCGCCGGGAATGGATGCCGCCATCTTGTGCCCGAATTTTGCCGGTGTCATGCGGTCCTGGGCGGCGATCAGGCAGATGCTTGGCTGGGTGACCGCGGCCGCGGCGGCGGGGCCGCCATCATAGCTGTTGCAGGCGACCAGATCGGCATGCAGGGCGGCGGCGTCATTCTGTGCCATCACCCGCCTGCCATAGCCGAGAAAGGCATGGCCAGGCTGGGTATTGTCGAACTTATGCGCACCCGGGCCATGGCCCCAGCTTGTCATCATCGAAAAGGCCTTTTCCGGCTTTGTCTGCGCCATCTCGATCAGCATGTCATTGACCGGAATCGCCATCGCGCCGGCAATCAGCGCCAGCCCGGCAACACGCCCGGGATGCCGTGCGGCGGCGTCGAGGGTTATCAGCACGCCCTGTGAATGGGCGATGAATGTCGCGCTGGCAACGTCGAGGCTGTCCAGCAGCGCAGCGCACCAGTCGGCCATCTCGCCGATGCTGGCAAGCGGCGCGCCGCCGGACAGGCCGTGTCCCGGAAGGTCGGGCGCCAGAACGGCAAAGCCGCGATGCGCGAAATAGCGACTTTGCAGCACCCAGGTCAGGTGGCTCTGCCCGCTGCCATGAAGGAACAGCAGGACAGGCTTGCTGTTGTCGAAATCCACGCCGCCGGTGGCGATATGGATCATCTCGCCATGCAATTCATGCTTCATGATACTCTCCTGCCGGCAGCTATTCGGCGGCCTTCGCGGCAACGCGCGCGGCGGCCCGGAACCCAAGCTCGAAATCGGCTCTGATATCGGCGATATCCTCAAGCCCGACAGACAGCCTGATCATGTCGTCCGACAGCCCGCCCTCGACCATCGCATCGGCGGAGATGTGCGAGTGGGTGGTGCTGGCCGGATGGATGACCAGGGTCTTGGCATCGCCGACATTGGCCAGATGCGATGACAACTCGACCGCCTCGATGAAGGCCTTGCCGGCATCGCGCCCACCCTTCAGCCCGAAGACAATGATCGACCCGGCGCCGCGCGGCAGCATCCGTTTGACCAGTTCGTGGCTGGGATGGTCGGGGCGCGTCGGATGCTTGACCCATGCCACTGCGTCATGGCCGGTCAGGAAGTCCAGCATCGCCGCGGTGTTGTCCATGTGCCGCTGCATCCGCAATGGCAATGTCTCCAGCCCCTGCAGGATATGAAAGGCGTTGGTCGGCGACATTGACGGCCCGAAATTATACATGCCCTCGGCGCGGAATTTCGCGGTGAAGGCGGCGGGGCCGAACTCCTCATGGAAGTTGATCTCGTTCATCGCGTAATGCGGGCCGGCGATGGTCGGGAAGCGGTCATCACGCCCCCAGTCGAAATTGCCGCCATCGACAACTGCGCCGCCGATGGCAACGCCATGCCCGCCCATCCATTTTGTCAGCGAATGGATGATGATGTTGGCGCCAAGCTCGATCGGCTTCAGAAGCCAGGGCGTGTTGAAGGTACAGTCAAGCATCAGCGGCACATGTGCGTCGCGCGCCACCGCGGCGACGGCGGCGACATCCATTACATCAAGGCCGGGATTGCCGATGACCTCGCCGAAGATGATCTTCGTGTTGGGCTGGATGGCGGCGGCGATGGCCTGCGGGTCGTCGGGGGCGACAAAGGTCGTGGTGATGCCGAAGCGTGGCAGCGTGTTCTCGAGAAGATTGATATTCGCGCCATACATGCGCGACGAGGCAACGATATGATCGCCCGCCGAACAGATGGTCATCAGTGCGGTGGTCAGCGCCGCCATGCCTGATGCGGTGGCGGTGGCCGCGACCCCGCCATCAAGTGCCGCCACCCGTTGTTCAAGGACGGCGACCGTCGGGTTGGAAATGCGCGTATAGAGGTGACCGCCAAGCTCCATGTTGTACAGCGCCGCCGCATGCTCGGTGTCGCGGAACACATAGGAGGTTGTCTGGTGGATTGGCACCGCGCGCGATCCGTGCTGCGCGTCGGGGACATGGCCTGCATGAAGGCTCAAAGTGTCGAATTTGTAGTCGTCGCTCATTGCGCCGCCTCCCTTGCTTGGGTCGCGTTCGGTTGTGCCGTACTGGCCGGGGGCTGTCAATTGCGGCAAGCGCCGCAGCATGGCTATCGGTCCGCAGCTAGACCTTGGTGAACTGCGCGACGCCGCCGGTCATCTCGCGCACCATCTCGCCGCGCGTGACAAGATGATTCAGATGCGCGCGGGCCTCGCAGCTGGCGAAATAGACCTCATGGTCGGTCAGTTCCATCGGAAACAATGTCGCGATGGCATCGGCCGTGGTCAGTGGCATGGCCGCGGCGCGAAGCTGGTCGAGGCGGCGGTCATGATGGGCGATCAACTGGCGGGCCCGCCGCGCGCCATCAAAATAATGCCAGTCATGGCCGCACAGGATCCGCCAGTCGGGGGTCAGCCAGTCGAGATTATCCAGATAGTCGTAATAACCAGCCAGCACATCACCATCGGGGTCGCGAAGGCTGACCGAGATGTTTGGCGAAATCCGGCCAAGCAGGAAATCGATGGCAAGGTAGATGCGGCGCTCACGGTCGATCAGGCCAAGATGGCCCGGTGAATGACCGGCATCAAATCGCGGCGACCACTCTCCGGCGATGGTGTGAAGGCGCCAGGATGCATCAATGATCGTGACCGCGGGAAGCGGCGCCACAAGCTGGCGGTAGTAATTGCCGATCTGGCGATTGCGCTCGATAACCTCTGTCGGCAGCCCGTAATTGGCATAGGCGGCGGCGGTCATCTCGCCATATTCCGCATCGCTCAACACCAGCGCCGCGCAGGCCATGTCATATTCGGCCTGTCCCATCAGGATCGGCGCGCCGGTGCGCGCCGCCAGCGGGCCGGCATGGCCGATATGGTCGCCATGATGATGCGTCACCAGAATGCCGGCGATCGGCCGCTGCGCTGTCAATTGCGGCAGGATCGCATCCCACTGCGCGCTGGTATCATCTGTGTTGATCCCGCAATCGACCAGCATCCACCCGGCGTCGGTCTCCAGTGCAAACAGATTGATATGGTTCAGCCGGAACGGCATCCGGAACCGGTACCAGACAAGATCATCGGCAAGCCGCACAATCTCGCCATCACCAGGCGGCGCGGTGTCGATCTGCGACAGGTCGGCGGGGCCGCCAATGGTCATGTCGGAAGATGTCATGAATCAGGAAAACTCATTACCGGCCATCGGGTCAACCATACCGTCAAAGCCGCACTGGCGCCACGCCTCATAGATCACGATGGACACCGCATTGGCAAGATTGAGGCTGCGATTGCCGCCACTCATCGGAAGGCCGATCTTCGCCGCATCGGCAAGGCTGGCGTGAATGTCGCCCGGAAGGCCGGTTGTCTCGGCGCCGAACAGGAAGGCATCGCCGCTGGCATAGTGCGGCGCATCATAACGCTGGGCGGCGAATTTTGTTACCGCGAACAGCCGGTTCGGCCGCAGCGCCGCAAGACAGTCATCAAGGCTGCCATGCTGCCTGACGCTGGCAAGGTCATGATAATCAAGCCCGGCCCGGCGGCAGGATTTGGCATCAAGCGCGAAGCCGAGCGGGTGGATAAGATGCAGACTGGCGCCGGTGTTCGCGCAGAGCCTGATGATATTGCCGGTGTTGGGCGGGATCTGCGGGTTGAAGAGAATGACGTGAAACATCGCCGGTTATGCGTTCTGGTGGATCATGCGGTCGCCGGCTTTACCGTCTCCGGCGCCGCGGCACGGAAGGCCGGCACATCCATACAGGCGGCGTCAATCTCGACAAGGCGCGGCATGTCGGCAAGATCAACCCCCAGCGGCGGGCGTTGTAGAGTTGCGGGACAAGGACGCAATCGGCAAGGCCCGGCGCCTCACCATGCAGGAAGTTGCCAGTATGGGATTGCTGTTCCCCAAAGTTGCCAACAAGACTTTCGACAGCGCGCAGCCCCTTGTCGATGAAATGCCGCATCCAGGCGGCCCGGTCATCCGCGTCGCTGTCAAAGGCGGCCGCGTGATGCGCGACAACGCTTGGGTTGCAGATCGGGTGGATATCCATGGCGATGGCGAAGGCGATGGCCCGCAACCGCGCCGCCGCGACGGGGTCGTCCGGCATCAGCGGCGATTCCGCTGTCCGTGCGTCGAGATATTCGATGATGGCCAGCGACTGCGTCATCATCATGCCGTCGATGGCAAGCGCCGGGACGAGCCCCTGCGGGTTGCGCGCCAGATGCGCCGCGCTGCGCTGGCTGCCATCCAGCAGATCGACCGCCACCGAGGTGAAGTGGATGCCCTTCAGATGCAAGGCGATGCGCACGCGAAAGCTGGCCGAGGAGCGCCAGTAATCATAGAGGATGACATCCGTCATGGCGTTGCCTTTACTGCTAACCTGGCAGTTTTGGTCTGCGTGCGGGGTTGTGATTGTCTCATTTGTCGAGCGCGGCGCGGGCCCGCGCGATTGCCTCGCGGATGGCGCCAGCGTCACCGATATGGTTCATCAGGATCAGGATCAGGCCGGCATTCAGCTGCTCGGACTGCGCGGCGCTCAACCCTTCATGCGCCTGCAGCAGTTCATTGAACAGCGCGTCGCTGTCCGCGCCAAGATTGAATTCGGTATTCAGCGCCATGCTGGCTCCCTCACATCGTTACGGCGGCGGTGCAACCGGTAAGGGCGGTGCGGATATCATCCGGTCCCGGTGCCAGCCAGCGGGCGGTGACATGCTGGTCCGGTCGGACCAGATAGACCCCGGTGCCATAGCGTTCCTGCACGCGGCCATCGGCATCGCCGAAACCGCCGCGGCCAACCCGCACAAGATCAACCTCATCAGGAAGGCTGGCCGGGGCCTCTGCATCGCCGGTGACAAGGCAGACAAAGCGACCGCCAAGCTGGCTCATCAGCCATGTTGCCCTGCCATCACGGTCACTAAGCGGTGCGTCAAGCGCCACCATCCCGACCTTTTGCGGCACGTCGAACCCGTCATCATCCCGGCCGTTCAGCGGGCTGTCCGTCAGCTGGCAGGGCACCGACAGGCGCCCGGCATTGACGACCCGCCGCGCAAAGGGCGTGTCGACGGCAAGGCTCAGCGCGGCGTTGCGGAACGCCATCTCGACCCCGGGCTCCGGTGACATGAAGCGCGATGTCCAACTGGAATTCCGGATGTTCTCGTCGGCCCCGTGGACGCGCTCCTGATTGTAGCTTTCCAGCAGCGCTGGCGCGGCACTGCCGGTCACGACGCGGGCCAGCTTCCAGCACAGATTGTCGACATCATGCATGCCGCCATTGCCCCCGCGCGCGCCAAAGGGCGAGACAACATGCGCTGAATCCCCGACAAAGATCACCCGGTCAT
>CBFHRT010000020.1:0-20502 GCA_965658285.1 Puniceispirillaceae bacterium (SeqCode)
GCGTGCAACTTCCTCGGAACGGTGGCTCATGCCGAACCATAGGTTCCGTTAACCTTAAGACCAGTCGGAAATTATCCGCATACCTCGTCAAGGAAGGTCAGCGTGCGCGCCCAGGCAAGTGTCGCGGCATCCGCGTCATACTGGCCGCGGGCATCGCAATTAAAGCCGTGATCAGCCTCATAGATATGCGTCACCACGGATGGGTCGGCATCGGCCTGTGCCTTGATGAAGGTGTTGACGCCTTCCATCGGGATGGTCTTGTCGCGGGTGCCGAAATGCGCCAGCACCGGGCAGTGCGATACCAGCCCGGCTTTCGACGGCAACTCACCGCCATAATATGAGGCGGCGCCGGCGAGGCCTGTCAGCCCTGTCGCAGCACGCCAGGCGAGCGAGCCACCCCAACAGAAACCGACAACGACGACGGGCCCGGCCGCCGCGGCGGCGGTGATTGCCGCCGACACATCGAAAATGGCGTCATCATCGACAGCGGCCTTCAGTGCCAGACCGCGGTCACGGCCATCGGGATTATAGTCAAGTGCGACGCCGCGTTCGGCCCGGTCAAACAGAGCCGGCGCCACCGCATAATAGCCGGCCTCGGCAAAACGGCGCGGCAGGTCGCGGATATGATCATTGAGACCGAAGATTTCCTGCAGGACAACGACGCCGCCGCGTGCCGTTTCGCTGTCGCCGGCGATGGCTGCATCAAGAGTATGGCCGTCCTCGGCGGTCAGTTTCCTTATCTGCGTCATTTTGACACCTCTGTGGGCTTTTTTTTGTTATTACACATTGAAACGGAAATGGAAAACATCTCCGTCGTTCACCTTGTAATCAGCCCCTTCAATACGCAGTTTTCCGGCGTCGCGTGCCCCGGCTTCACCCTCACAGGCGACATAATCATCGAATGATACTGTTTCCGCGCGGATGAAGCCGCGCTGGAAGTCGGTATGGATCACACCCGCGGCCTCTGGCGCTGTCGCGCCGGCGGCGACGGTCCAGGCCCGTGCCTCCTTCGGGCCGGCGGTAAAGAATGTCAGCAGCTCCAGCAGCCCGTAACCGGCCCGAATGAGACGGGCCAGCCCGGCTTCCTGCAACCCCAGCTCGGCCAGAAACATCGCCTTGTCATCACCGTCGAGCTGCGTGATCTCGGCCTCGATCGCCGCCGAGACAACTACATGTGCCGCGCCTTCGGATTCAGCATGAGCGGCAACGGCGGCTGAGTGCGCATTGCCTGTCGCGGCCTCGGCCTCGGCGACGTTGCATACATACAGAACCGGCTTCGAGGTCAGCAGTTGCAGTTGCGGCAGCCGTTTTTCCTCATCCGGCGTCAGTCCGCTGGCGCGTCTGACCGGCACGCCATCGGCAAGTTGCGGCAGCAGCTTTTCCATCAGGGCAAGGTCGCGCTTCGCCTCGGCATCACCGCCACGGGTCTTCTTCACCAGCGCCGCCATCCGGCGTTCCAGTGAATCGATATCCGCCAGCATCAGCTCAGTCTCGACCGTGTCTGCATCGCGAAGCGGGTCGACCGAACCGTCGACATGCGTGATGTCGGTATCCTCGAAACAGCGCAGCACATGCGCGATGGCATCCACCTCGCGGATATTGGCAAGGAACTGATTGCCAAGACCCTCGCCCTTCGAAGCGCCGCGCACCAGCCCGGCAATGTCCACGAACTCCAGCTGTGTCGGGATCACCGACGCCGCGTTGGCGAGCCGCGCCAGCGCGTCAAGCCGCGGGTCCGGCACGGCGACGCGGCCGGTATTCGGCTCGATGGTGCAGAACGGATAGTTCGCGGCTTCGGCCGCGGCGGTTTCGGTCAGCGCGTTGAACAGGGTCGATTTGCCAACATTCGGCAGACCGACAATTCCGCAATTGAACCCCATCAGACTGTCTCCTCGCTGCCGTCTTTATCCTGTGTGTCCGGTTTTGGTGCTGGCGCCAGATGGGCAACCCGGCTCATGAACCCGCCTTCATCATGCACTGTCAGCCGCTCAACCTCGTCGGCGACCGCGTCGAGAAGGCGGGCCAGCCACCCGTCGCGCTCGCCGCCCATGAAATCCATCAACACCCATTTCCGGATATCGATCTGCGATCCCGGGATTACCTGTTCCGGCCGACCGACGCCCATCCGCACGCGCCAGTAATCCCGGCCAAGGTGACGGTCGATATCGCGGATGCCATTATGCCCGCCATGCCCACCGCCGCATTTCACCCTGATCCGTCCGGCGGCAAGGTCAATCTCGTCATAGAAGACAAAGATATCGGATGGGGGGATCTTGTAGAATCGGGCAATCTCGGCAACGGGTCCGCCAGACCGGTTCATGAAGGATTGCGGCTTGATCGCCATCACCTTCTCGGTGCCGATCCGCCCTTCGGCAATCAGATTCGCGCCCTTTGCCTTCCAGCCGGAGAACCCATGCCGCGCGGCAATGGCATCGACCGCCATGAAACCGACATTATGCCGGTTGCCGACATAGTCCGAACCGGGATTGCCTAGGCCTGCGAACAGCAGCATCTTTTGCTCGATTGCTGAAAAGCGTGGACCGGACGTCGCCGCCCGGTCCGTTCCGTATATGGCACGGGAGGCTTACCCCTCTTCGGAGCCGCCGGTCTCTTCCGCACCCTCTTCGGTGTCTTCATCCTCGTTCTTCACGCCGCCGCCAGGCGATGCCAGCGTGGCAACGGTGAAGTCACGATCGGTAATCGTCGGTGTGACACCGTCGGGAAGCGGGATCGCGCTGATATGGATCGAGTCGCCGATCTTCACACCTTCGAGGTCGATGGTGATCTTTTCGGGGATCGCGGTGGCCGGGCAGTTCAGCTCAACCTCATACCGGACAACGTTCAGAACACCGCCAACCTTGATGCCGGGGCATTTGTCCTCATTGATGAATTCAACCGCAACCGCAACCGCCACGGTGGCGCTCTGCGAAACGCGGAGGAAATCAATATGCATGATGTTGTCGGAAACCGGATGGAATTGAATGTCGCGCGTCAGCACGGTCGACTTCGTTCCGGCGACTTCGATCTCCAGTAGACGGCCGTAGATGCCGGCCTGGTGAACGATCTTGGTAACTTCGCGGGATTGCATGGTGATTCCCACGGGGTCCTTCTTGTCGCCATAGATGACGGCAGGGACGAGGCCTGCGCGGCGTGCCGCACGGGCGGACCCCTTACCGACCCGTTCGCGCTCGGAAGCGCTGATGGTTGTGATATCGGACATTGTACTTGCTCCTTGCTCTACAATGCGCCGTGCCTCCAGGGGTGCACAGCAGCGCGTGGTATAGGCCCATGGGGCCCAAAACTCAAGCGAAAAGCGGGGGTTTGCGGCAGCTGCCGGATCAGAACAGCGTTGATACCGACCGTTCTTCATTGATCCGCCGGATGGCTTCGCCAAGCAGCGGTGCCACGGACAGGTGACGCACATTGCGGGCCACCCTCACGGCCTCGGTCGCCGGAATCGAATCGGTTGTCACCAGCGAGTTGAGAGGCGAGGCGGCAACGCGGCTGACGGCGCCGCCCGACAGCACGCCGTGCGTGACATAGGCATCGACGCTGAGCGCGCCGGATTCGATCAGCGCGGCGGCGGCATTGCACAGGGTGCCGCCGGAATCGACGATATCATCGACCATGATGCAGTGCCGGTCCTTCACATCACCGATGATGTTCATCACCTCGGACACGCCCGCCTTCGGGCGGCGCTTGTCGATGATGGCAAGATCCGCGTCGAGACGGCTGGCCAGCGACCTCGCGCGAACCACACCGCCAACATCGGGCGATACGATCATCACCTGGCCATTATCATAGCGCGAGCGGATATCCTCGATGAACACCGGTGCGGCGAACAGATTATCCGTCGGAATGTCAAAGAAACCCTGAATTTGACCAGCGTGAAGGTCGATCGTCAGCACCCGGTCGGCGCCGGCCGAAGTGATCAGGTTGGCAAGAAGCTTTGCCGAGATCGGTGTGCGTGGTCCGGATTTGCGATCCTGTCTGGCATATCCGTAATAGGGAAGCACCGCGGTCACACGGCGGGCCGAACCGCGGCGCAGCGCGTCGAGCGCGACCAGCAATTCCATGACATTGTCATTCGCCGGAAAGCAGGTTGACTGGATGACAAAGACATCCTCGCCGCGGACGTTCTCGCCGATCTCGACGAAAACCTCCATATCGGCGAAGCGGCGCACATCCGCTTTGGTCAGGGGAACATCTAGATAAGCGGCAATCGCTTCGGCAAGCGGGCGATTACTATTGCAGGAAAGGATTTTCATCAATGACCTACTGGATAGGGTGCCGAAGGTGGCCCCTGCCATCCCCGTGAACCGTCGCCTGTAGATACCAATGCCTCGACGGACGGGCAAGAACTTAACAGGCAATTTGTAATGGTTTCGTAACTTTTTATGGTTTCCGGCTGTCAGCCCATAAAGCAGCTTGCCAGCATGCCAACCACCAGAAGGCCAAGAAAAATATAGAGATGCGGCATTGTCTTCGCCTCGTTCCTGAATGGGTCAGCTGTCTGACAGGGGAAGTGAAATCACGGCAAGCTGGCGTCCACAATCCGGGTCCGCCGCATGCGTTGCGCGCCTGTGCGAAAAATAAGCAAGAGAATCGGGGCCGGCCGGCCGGTTGTGATCATAAGTGTCGACCCGGCAATCATGGATCGCCGCGATTCCGGCCTGGCGAAGCTGCGCGGTGACAAGCCCGGCCAGATCAAAACGCAGCTTGCCGGGCGTGTCGTCGATGAAACAGTCCGCGGCGGCACCACGGATTTCCGGGGCTGCCAGCGCCAGCACCTCGTCGCGCATCTCCAGGCCAACCTGATAGCTTTTTTGCCGGATCGTCGGGCCAATCAGCGCGGTGATGCCGCTGGCCCCGGCCACGCGCATGGTGTCTAAGGTCCTGCCAACGATACCGGCCGCGGCGCCGCGCCAGCCGGCATGGCAGGCGCCAATGACATCGCCGGCATCATCGACCAGCAAAAGCGGCAGGCAGTCGGCGGTGAGGATCGTCAGACCCAGCCCGCGGCATGTTGTAACCAGCCCGTCCGCGCGCACAAGCTGGTCGCGATCAGCCGGGGCGCCTTCCCCTGCCATCACGACGTCCGTGCCGTGAACCTGATAGACCGCCGCCAGCCGGTCAGCCGCTAGCCCCATCGTGGCGGCGACGCGGCCCCGGTTTTGCGTTACCAGGGCGGGGTCATCCTGTGAGCCATATCCACAATTCAGGCTGGCATAGAGGCCGCTGCTGATGCCGCCGGCAGCACCGAAGAAGCCGTGTCGCGCGCGGGTGGCGGTGGCCGCGTGATGCAGATAGGGGGCAGGGGCGCCGGCAATGCTGAAACCTGTCATGTCACGCCTCGTCACTTTCAAAGCCTGGCGGTGTTCCCGCACCGGGCGGCAGCAGCAAGGCCACCTTGAATACCTCACCCATTTGGGCCGGGCTTGTCAGCCTGTCAATGGCCGCCAGCAAGGCGCGTCGTTCCTCCGGTGCGGCATGCTGGGCCGCCTGTTCGGCGCGTGCTGCCAGCCCGATCCGCATCAGGAAGCGACCTTGTGGCACCGGTCCGACAAGACGCGCGCCGGCCTTGCTCGCCGCCCGGCCAAGCGCCGCAAAATCGACCCAGTGCGAGATGTCGCTGTCACCCGGCGCGGCAAACAGATCAACCGGGCGATGGTCGGCCACCGCCTGCAGGCTGTCGCCGGGATTGCCCTGCCGGCCATAATCGACAATCAGCACGGCGCCGCCACGGCGCACCAGCGCTCTGCCAAGCAGGCACACAATGTGCGATGCCTGCGGGCACAGTTCGGCCACCATGCCATCCTCGGGCGATTCTGGCAGATCCGGATCAACATTCGCCGCCACCGCTCCCGTCACGAAGCCGAGATGACCATCGCGCAGCCCGACATTCCGGTGGTGCCATGCGCCATCCTGAAAGATCATCTGCGCGGCGGGAAGGGCATCGAAGAATTCGTTGGCGATCCCGATCAGTGGACCATCACCGGCGGCCAGCGCTGATCCGGCATCATCATGCCATCCTGTCACCGTTTCCTTGCCGAGCATCGCATCCTGCGCGCGACGCAGTGACGGGCTGGTCTCGACAAGATGCAGCGGTGCCGCGGCGAGACCCGGCATCAGCCGTGCCCAGACATGCCGCATGTCACGCATCAGCGTGCCGCGGCCGGGGCCAAGCTCGATCACCATGCCATCTGCGGTGGTGGAGCCGGACCCGGAAGGGGGGGCGATGTTGGGGGCGGCGATGCTGGGGGCGGCGATGTTGGGGGCGCTGGCAATCTCATACATATGCGCCAGATACAGCCCGCACATCTCGCCGAACAGGCCGGAAATCTCCGGCGCGGTGGTGAAGTCGCCTGCCGCGCCAAGCGGGTCACGGCCGTGGTAATAGCCGTCTGCCCCGGCGCCGATCCCCGCACCACCGAGACACATCCCCATATAGTCATCGACGCTGATCGGGCCGTGTTGGGCGATATGACGGCGTATCATGTCGGCAAGGCTGGCGGGCTCAGGCATCAATGTCATCGGGCGCGCCGCCACAGGATCCAGCCGCCCGCCGCCAGCATCGGCAGGCACAGAATCTGGCCCATCGTCGCCACACCCAGCACCAGCCCCAGATGCGCGTCAGGCTCGCGGACATATTCGATGACAAATCGCGCGAGCCCGTATCCGAGAAGAAGGGTGGCGGTCATGGTGCCGGTGCGGTGAAGCCAGCCGCGACGCCAGCCGACAAACATCACCACGCCAAGCGCCAGCCCTTCAAGCCCGGCCTCATATAGCTGGCTTGGATGACGCGGCATCCCGTCGCTGCGCGGGAAGACCATGCCCCAGGGAAGGTCGGTAACCCGGCCATAAAGCTCGGCATTGATGAAATTCGACAGCCGGCCGAGGAACAGGCCGATGGGAAGCACCATGGCAACGCGGTCGCTGACGGCCAGAACCGGTATCTGCCATCGTCTGGCAAACAGCCACATCGCGATGGTCACGCCGAGAAGCCCACCATGAAAGGACATGCCGCCCTGCCAGACCTTGATGATCTCCACCGGGTTGGTCAGAAAAAAGGCCGGATTGTAAAACATCACATAGCCAAGCCGGCCCCCAAGGATCACGCCAAGCAGGACATAATTCAGAAGTGAATCGACGGCCTCGACCGACATCAGTGGCGGCATCGGGGCGGTGGGCTGTTGCCGTGCCTCGCGACGCAGGATCCAATAGCCGCCAAGAAGGCCGACGATATAGGCAAGCGCGTACCAGCGGATGCCAAACCCGCCAAAATTGACCAGGAAGGGATCGAATTCGGGAAGGATAATGCCGCCATTCATTGGGTCAGGCCTCACAGAATGTCTGCAGGTCGGGGTTGCGCACCGCACAGTATCGCATTCGGTGCCGACGTGGTATTGGAAACAGCATCAGGACACCATACATCAGATAGGGAATTCTGATCAGATCCGACAGCAATATTGCGGGAGTGACCTATGCGAGGCCGATCACGATTAATCTCCGATATGGCGCAGATGGCCAATGGCGCTGCCTCGGCCCTTGGCGGCATTCGCGAGGAGATCGACAATATCGTGAAACAGCGCACCGAGCGCAGCCTGAACGCGCGCGGCCTGGTGACGCGTGAGGAGTTCGATGCCCTTCGCACCCGTCACGACGCCGTGGCGGCCCGGCTCGCCGCCCTCGAATCGCGCCTTGCCGAACAATCTGCCAACCCGAAGAAAGCTGCAAAAAAGGCCGCAAAAGCGGCTGGCACCCGTGCCAAGGCAGCAAAAAAATCCTGAATCGGGAAACGGTAACCCACTCTTATTGAATTCGTTTTTTTATCCGGCTTTGCGTGACTGGCGAACATCGTCCGTGAAGCCGTTGTTTATGCGCCATTTCCCTGATTTATCCACAAGTGGATGTGGTTTGGCCTTGCGGTGACCACAAAATATTGTGTTGAAAGCCCTGGCGGGATACGGCATTTTCAGCTGGAAACCACCTGCCGAGGATGCCTGCCCCATGGCACCAACCCAAGCTTCCATCGACCTGACGCTGGCCCACCCGATCGACCTTGTGTCGCGGTTTGTCGCGCGCCATGACTGGCTGCTGTGCCAGCAGGAGCATGACGCGCTGCTGGCGGAAATTCCCGGGCAGTGGAGCCAGTATCAGCTGGCGGTCTCCTGGCAGGACAGTGACGAGGCGCTGCAGGTCATCTGCCGCATCGATGTGAAGGCCGATCGTGACCAGATTGGCGAGCTGGCGTTGCTGGCGGCGCTGCTGAACCAGCAGCTTTTCATTGGCCATCTGGCACTCGACATGGCAACCTGTGAGCTGGAGTTACGGCACACGCTGGCGCTTCGTGGTGCTGGCGGGGCGACACCTGAACAGGTGGAAGATGTTGTCGACATCATGCTTGGCGAGTGCGAGCAGGTGTATCCGGCGATCTATCAGGTGGTCAGCGGCGCCCTTGCTGCAGATGATGCCGCCACAGCCGTGATGATGGTCACCAAAGGGGAGGCATAGCGCGCCGGCGCCATGTCCTGACGTCACATGAAACCTCTGATTACGCTTATTGGCTGCGGCAAGATGGGCAGCGCGATGCTGCATGGCTGGCTTGCCGATGCCAGTCTCGACGCGGAATTCGCGATCATTGAGCCGATGATGGATCACCTCGCCTGGACAAGTGACCATGACAATGTCCGGCTTCATGCCAGCATCGCCGATGCCGCCGCGACGGAGCGCGCCGCGCGGATGATTGTGCTGGCGGTAAAGCCGCAAATGATGGATGAGGCCATTGCCGGTCTTGGCGCGCTTGTCGGCACCGACACCGCCTTCCTGTCGATTGCGGCCGGCATCCCGACAGGCTGGTTCCGGGAACGACTCGGCGCCGAGGCGATGCTGTTGCGCTCGATGCCGAACACGCCGGCCGCCATCGGCAAGGGGATTACGGCGCTGTTCGCCGGTGATGCACCGGCCGATCTTGTGTCGCTGGCGACAACATTGCTGTCGGCGGTCGGCACGGTGGTGATGCTGGATGATGAAGCTTTGATGGATGCTGTCACCGCGGTGTCGGGGTCCGGGCCAGCCTATGTGTTCCTTCTTGCCGAGACGATGACGGCCGCCGGCATCAAGGCCGGGTTGCCAGCCGATCTGGCGCGCCAGCTTGCCGAGGCAACCGTGTCCGGCGCCGGCGCGCTGATCGATGAGTCAGACGAGCCACCGTCACAGCTGCGCATCAATGTTACCAGCAAGGGCGGGACCACGGCGGCGGCGCTGTCTGTGCTGATGGCCGAGGATGGACTTGAAGCGATGATGATCCGGGCCATCCTTGCCGCGCGTGACCGGTCCGTCGAACTTGGCGGCTGACAGGCGCGGCGGCGCCAATTGCGGCTTGATCCATTTCCCGATCGGCACCATGTTCGGGTGGTAATCTGATTTCGAGGGAGTGGTCCAATGGCAGCAAGTGAAACGCCGACCATGATGATGGACAGGTTGTCCGACGCGGCCTGGGTGATGCTGGCCGATCACGCCCCGCGGGCGATCCATATTGACGATGTTGCTGACGCGGCAGGCGTTGCGCCGCCGGCGGCGCGCGCCGTGGCCGGTAGTATCACAGCCCTGATCCTGCATAAGCTGCAGCGCCTTGACAGGCAGGCGATTCTGGAAACGCTGGCCGATATCGAGGATGCCGGCGATGTGTCGGTGCGCGACAAGATTGTCGAGGCGTTGATGCATCGATTCGAGGTCTATGCCCCTCATCGCCGGCAGGTGGCGCAGCTGGATATGGCGGCGCGGCGCGACCCGGCACTCGGTCTGCGGCTGCTTGATTCGCTGGTCCAGGCGACACGCATGCTGCTTCGTATGGCAGGTGACGATCTGGCGGGCTTTCAGGGTGAGGCGCGGGTGCGTGGCGTTGCCGGTGTTGCGATGGTGGTGGCCAGGGTCTGGCAGGATGATGACACGCCTGATCTGGCGACGACGATGAAGGAGATCGACCGGCGCCTGACAACAGCCGAGGAATGGGGCCGCACGCTGCGCGTTCTTGGCGGTGGGCATGCACCGGATGAAGGTCCGGTGGAAGATATGGCCAGCGGCGATGATCCGCTTGACCAGACCCCGGACGGCCGATACCAGTAGCCGCCCCGAAAGCCTGATTTATCACTGTCTAAAGACACATCCGGAGAGATTTATGAGCAGGGATGACACGGCAAATCCGACCGCGACGTTCGATGAATTCATGAAAATCGACATCCGCTGCGGCACGATTGTCGAGGCGGTTCCGTTCCCGGAGGCGCGCAAGCCGGCCTTCAAGCTGGTGATCGATTTCGGCCCGGACCTTGGCACCCGCAAATCATCGGCCCAGATCACCGAACTCTACAGTCCTGAAACGCTGGTCGGGAAAAAGGTGATGGCGGTGGTGAATTTTCCACCCCGCCAGATTGGCCCCTTCATGTCCGAGGTGCTGACGCTTGGTGTTGCCAATGCCAATGGCGAGGTGGTGCTGGTGGCGCCCGACAAGGACGCCCCCGATGGCAGCCGTCTTCACTGACGGCTGAAACGGGCCTCAGACTGGTAGCTTGATGATCACCCGCAAGCCGCCAAGCGGCGAATCGCCAAGAATCAAGTCGCCGCCATGGCCCATCACGATATCGCTGGTGATTGAGAGGCCGAGACCTGTGCCGCCGGTCTGGCGATTGCGCGAGGTTTCCAGCCTGACAAACGGCCGCAACGCATCGGCGCGGCGCTCGGCCGGGATGCCGGCACCATTGTCATCAAAGGTGATTGTCACCTCGTCATTACGATGGCTGGCCGTCACGCGTGTCTGCTGTGAATAGGCCATGGCGTTGGAGATGATGTTCTCGATCGCCCGGCGGATGGCCTTACGCCTGAGCGGGAAGACAGGCAGGGGAGACGATGGCGGTGTAAAGCTGATGTCAAAGGCATGGGTGTTGCGGGTCTGCGTGACCATCCTGTCCAGCATCGCCTGCAGGTCGGTATCCTCGGTCGGCTCCGCCCCCTCACCGGCGGCAAAACTCAGATAGGCGTCGATCATCCCTTCCATCTCGGCAAGATCGGCGCGGATGGCCGCCGCATCCTCGCTATCACTCATCAATTCAAGCTGCAGGCGGATGCGTGTCAGCGGTGTGCGAAGGTCATGGCTGACACCTGCCAGCATCTCGGTACGTTCATTAAGCTGCCGCATGATGCGATGACGCATCGCCTGGAAGGCGCGGCCGGCAAGCCGCACCTCGCGCGCACCTTCCAGCCTGTAATCGGGTGCCTGACGGCCAAGGCCAAGTGCCCGCGCGGCATTGGCAAGCCGCAGGATCGGCCGCACCTGGCCGCGCATGAACAAAAGCGCGATGGCAAAGAGCAGGATCGAAGAGCCGAGTGTCCAGCCGAAGAAGGTCCAGCTGGTGGAGGAAAAGATTCGTTTGCGGCTGGCATAGATGCGCAACACACCGGGATCAAGCGCCAGATCGACAAAGACAAGATGCGGGTCCGATTCCAGATCGGCACGCCAGTCCTGTTTCAACCTCACGCCAAGCTCATAGCGCAGCATTTCCTCGGCATAGCTGGCCGCCGGCGTGACATTGCGGCCTGCGAATTCGGCCTCGGCATTGTATTGTACCGGGAAGGAAAAATACTGCCATCCGGTCTGCTGGATCAATTCGATGGTGGCCTCGTCGGGCGTCTCGCCGAGCCGGTCGGCCAGCAGGCTGATATCGGCCGCAAGCTGGCCTGCCATGTGGCGCGTGACCGTGTCCCAGTGACGGTCATAGAAAATGAAGATTGTGATCACCTGAACCAGGATCATCGGCACGAGGATGATCGACAGCATCCGCCCGAACAGTGTTTTAGGCAGATAGTTACGAAGCTGCATCACCACCTCCTGCCAGGCTGTCGGTGCGCAGCAGCCAGCCCTTGTTGCGCACGGTCTGCAGATAGACCGGATAGTGCGGGTCGGGCTCGATCTTGGCCCGCAGTCTGGCCACGGCGACATCGATTGAGCGGCCGCGCATGCTGCTGTCCATCGCCTCGGTGATATCATCGCGCGAGAGAACCCTGTCGGGCGATTCGGCAAAGCTGGCGAGCAGCCTCTGCTCGGCATTGGTGATGTGGATACGACCCGTGCTGTGCATCAGGATGCCGGTTGTTCGGTCGAAACTGTAGGGGCCAAAGGTGATGCTCTTGCTTGGTGCGGCGCGCCGCGCCGCCGCCCGGCTGAGAATGGAGCGTATCCGCAACACAAGTTCCCGTGGCTCGAAAGGCTTCGACATATAATCATCGGCCCCGCTCTCAAGCCCGGCAATCCGATGTTCGGTCTCCGACATGGCGGTCAGGAAGAGGGCCGGCACCTGATTGCCGCTGCGGATATCGCTGAGAAACTCCAGCCCTGTCTCTCCCGGCATCATGATGTCGACGATCAGCAGGTCGAAGACAAACCCGTCGAGGAGCTGGCGTGCCGCGCTGGCCGACCCCACATCGGTAACCCGGAACCCGCTTTCCTCAAGGAAGCGCCGCAACAGCAACCGCAACCGCTCGTCATCATCAATGACGAGGATATGCTGCCCCTGCAGGGCCTCAACGCCCATCATAGGTGCATGCTCCGCCGATCAATCATTCTGCCGCGCCTTGCGTGCATGTCCCAGGGCGTCAACCTGTCGCTGCGTTTCGGGGTCAAGCAAGCCCTCAAGCACGCGCTGAAAACCTTCGACGGCATTCATACCGGCATCGCGATAGGCCTTGGCGAAGCGACGTCCCTGCACCTCGGTCAGACGTGATTCGAGCTTGGTGCCCTGGTCGGTCAGATAGAGAAGCCGCTGCCGCCGGTCATCGGGGCCGGTCCTCTGAACAACATGATCCGACTCCACAAGCGCCGACAACACGCGCGACAGGCTCTGTTTGGTGATTTTCAGGATCGCCAGCAATTCGCT
Organism: Puniceispirillaceae bacterium (SeqCode); assembly: GCA_965658285.1. Lineage (GTDB taxonomy): Bacteria > Pseudomonadota > Alphaproteobacteria > Puniceispirillales > Puniceispirillaceae > UBA8309. The sequence continues at coordinate 12,930 of CBFHRT010000020.1, forward strand.
CACCGTGATGCCGGGATTACGGCCGATGAAATAGATCGCGCGGTGATGCGCCCGACCCATATTCTGTTCGGCGAGGATCGAATCCGCCTCGCCGGTGAAATCCCTGTAAGCAAAGAACATCAACTCGATGCCGCGCCGGAGCTCTTCCTCACGCAGAAAAAGAGCCTTTCCGATGGGTTTTATGTCAGCCATGTTGACCAATAATCCGAGACGGTGGTAGCGTATTACCTGATTACCACAATAAGGCCGGATTGGAACTAATTTTGCGATCCGGTTTGCGCGGCACGATGGGGCGTGTCCGCAGGAGGAGACGAAGATGGCGTTGATACCGTTCGATGATCGCGACGGCAGCATCTGGCTGAATGGCGAAATCATCCCGTGGCGCGATGCGAAGACACATACGCTGAGCCACGGCCTGCATTATGCAAGCCTTGTTTTCGAGGGTGAGCGCGTCTATTCGGGAACGATCTTCAAGGGCCGCGAGCATACCGAGCGCCTGCGCAATTCCTGCAAATTGATGGATTTCGACATTCCGCTCAGCGATGACGAGGTCGATGCCGCGAAAATGGCGGTGATCGAGGCGAACGGTATCACCGACGGTTATGTCCGTGCGTTTTGCTGGCGCGGGTCCGAGATGATGGCCGTTTCGGCGCAGATGACGACCATCCATGTCGCCATCGCCGCCTGGGAATGGCCAAGCTATTTCGACCCCGAGACCAAGATGAAGGGCATCACGCTCGACATCGCGAAATGGAAGCGTCCGTCGCCCGAATCGGCACCCGTACACGCCAAGGCGGCCGGCCTCTACATGATCTGCACGCTGTCAAAGCATGAGGCCGAGAAGAACGGATTTCAGGACGCGCTGATGCTGGATTACCGCGGCTATATCGCCGAGGCCACCGGTGCCAATATCTTTTTTGTCGATGATGCGGGAACGATCCACACGCCGATTGCCGATTGCTTCCTCGACGGAATCACCCGCCGGACCGTCATTGCGCTGGCCGAATCAAAGCAGATGAAAGTGGTACAGCGTCACATGACCCCCGAGGACATGGCCGGGATGAAGGAATGTTTCCTGACCGGCACGGCGGCCGAGGTTACCCCTGTCTCGAAGATCGGTGACTACAGTTTCACCCCGGCCGAGGCAAGCCGCCAGCTCGTCGACGGGTATGAGGATCTTGTGCGGGGCCGGATTTCGCTCTGATTGTGGGCCGGTGACGGAACCAGCACGACGCTAGCTGGTCCAGCGTTTGCGCGCCGCATCATCACTCTCGCGCGCGTCGACCCAGCTTGTTTCGTCACCGCGCTCCTCGGCCTTCCAGAACGGCGCGTCGGTCTTCAGGAAATCCATGATGAACTGGGCGGCGTCGAATGCCGCCTGGCGGTGCGGCGATGCGGCGCCGACAAGCACGATCTGATCGCCAGCCTCGAGCCTGCCAACCCGGTGGATGATGGTGACGTCCTCAAGAGGCCAGCGCGCCCGCGCCTCGGCCTCGATCCTTTCAAGCTCCGCTTCGGTCATGCCGGGGTAATGCTCAAGCGTCATCGCGGTGACACCATTGTCACTGCTGAGGCCCCGAACCGTGCCCACGAACAGGGCAATGGCGCCAACGGCATCCGCCTGCAGCGCGCGGCTTTCCGCGCCAACGTCGAAATCTTCGGTTTGCACACGAACAGCCACGACTCAGCCTCCGGTCACCGGCGGGAAGAAGGCCACCTCATCACCGGCGGCAACGGGTGTGTCGAGATCGCCATAGGTGCGATTCACCGCCACCCGCACGGCGCGCATATTCTTCAGCGCCAGCGCATGCCCCTGCGACATCGCCGTCAGATGCGGCACCAGATCGCCAACACACGCGACATTGTCGGGAAACGCGACTGTTTCCATCGCGGTGCCGGTATGTTCGCGTATCCAGGCGAAATACCGGATCGACAGGCTTGCTGTGGTGGGCGTTGCAGTGCTCACAATGCGGACTCCCTGAAGGGCAGGAACGGCAGATAGTCTCCGACAGCCACGCCGTCATTTTCAACCGGAATCTCGACAAGACCATCGGCGCCGGTCAGCGACGAAAGGACGCCGGCACCCTTGCGGCCGTGAAGCAACATCTCGGTCTCGCCATCCGCGCCGGTGACAAGCCGGACCCGAAGATATTCCGCCCTCCCGGGTGACTTGCGGTGCGTGAACCCGCTGCGCATCGGACAGCGCAGCAGAACGGGCGGCGTGCCACCGGCCATGATCGCCAGAACAGGTGCCGCGACGAGCCGGTAACAGACAAAGGCGGCAACCGGATTGCCGGGAAGGCACAGCACCGGAGCGCCTGATCCCGAGACCCCCGCCGCCATTGGCCGGCCGGGCTTGATGGCAAGCCGCCAGAAGGACGGTGTGATGTCAAGCCGCCGCATCGCCTCCTGCGTGTGATCCTCATCCCCGTCCGACGCGCCGCCGGACGAGATCACGGCATCGCATTCGGCAAGGGCGTCGCCATAGCGATCCGTCAGCGCCTCTGCCTGGTCAGGAACGATGCCGAAATCATGCACCGTATGACCATCGCTCTCCAGCAGGGCGGCAAGCATGGGCCTGTTGGAATCATGAAGCTGCCCCGGCCCGGTTGGTGACCCGGCCGGCACAACCTCATCTCCCATCGACAGCAACCCGACGCGCAACCGCCTGAAAGCCTCGATATCGGCATTGCCGGCGGCGGCGGCGATTCCCACTTCGGCGGGCCCGATGCGACAGCCAGCGGCGGCAATCATCTCGCCCATCCGCAGGTTTTCACCGGCAGGCCGATTGTTGGCGCCAGCCTTTAAAGGCCGGTTAATCCGCACGGTGCCGGCCGCCTCGTCAGCATCGCAGAATTCCTGCATGGCCACGGCATTGGTGCCATCTGGCATCACGGCGCCGGTAAAAATCCTGATGGCCGCGCCAGCGGTGACAGTGCCCTGAAACGGATGCCCGGCGGCAGCGCGCCCGACGACCGGGAATACATCATTAGGATGTGCGGCCAGAAAGTCGGCATCAAGCGCATAGCCGTCGACGGCGGCATTGTTGCTTTCCGGCAGATCATGCCCCGCCACGATGTCACTGGCCAGCCGCCGGCCGGCGGCTGTGGCAACCGGGATAATCTCCGTCTCGGTGACCCGTGCAATGCTTGCCGCGAGTTTCTGCACCGCCGCATCGGGGGCAAGGCTGCCGCTATAGAGGTCGGCGGTGTCGCTCATGATGCCGCTGCGATTGTACCGGCATCGGCCCGCTCGCAGATATAGGCAATGATCGCCCCGACATCATTCAGGTCGAGAAGATGCGGCGGATTGCCGGGCAGGGCATCGGCATCATCAGTGGCAACGGCAATAATCTGTGGGTCGTCGGTGAAGAGCGGCGGCTTGCCAGTCGCCTGACGGAAAATTTCGATCTTCGGGATGGGTTCGCGTTTATACCCCTCAACAAGCACGATGTCGGCGGGCGACAGTGCGTCCAGCAATTCCTCGAGCCGGCTTTCACGATTGCGGTTCTCGGTGAACATGACCGAGCGGGCCTGCGAGGAGACGATGACCTGGCGGGCCCCGGCCGCGCGATGGCGGTAGCTGTCCTTGCCGGGCTTGTCGGCGTCGAAGGCGTGATGCGCATGTTTGATCGTCGCCACTGTCAGCCCGCGTGCCGTCAATCCGGCGATCAGCTGTTCAGCCAGCGTTGTCTTGCCGCTGCCGGACCAGCCGGCAAGGCCGGTGACAAAGCCGTGGCGCGTCCGCGCCGCGTCAAGTCGCATGCCGATTTCATCCGTCTCAGACATGGTCCAGCGTGCCCCGGAAATAGGCCCATCCTGTCTGCGCGGTGATCGCGGCGGCCAGCCACAGGGTGACAAGGCCGGCTTCATTGATAAACGGCACCTCCGGAAATACCGGCGCTGCCATCAGAATGCCGATCGCCACCAGCTGCAGGGCGGTTTTCCATTTCGCCAGCTGCGATACCGGAATGGTCACGCTGCGGCCGGCCATGAATTCGCGAATGCCGGAAATCAGGAACTCGCGGGTCATGATGACCAGAGCCGGCAGGAAGAACAGCCAGCCATCGCCGGTCACACGGGCCAGCGCCAGGAGGCAGACACCGATCAGAACCTTGTCGGCGATCGGGTCAAGCATGGCGCCGAATTTCGAGACGATGCCGAGCCGGCGCGCCATCCATCCATCCAGAAAATCCGAGATGCTGGCCAGAATGAACAGCGTCAGCGCCGGCGCGTAGCCGCCGGTCACATCGTCGGTCCAGATCAGCATGGCGACCACCGGTGCCATGACCAACCGCATCACGGTCATCAGGTTCGGCAGTGATTTCAGGGCGATGTTCATGGACAGGGACCACCCGCAATGTTGTGACGCCCGGCCGGGCCGGACTTCGGTTGAGGCATCGTATCAGGAATGACCATTGTAAAACCAATTATAGATTTGTTGCGCCACCGCTTTCGAGATTCCGTCGACTGATTCAAGGTCATCAAGGCCGGCGCTGGACACGGCGCGGGCCGATCCGAAATGCGCCAGCAGCGCCTTCTTGCGTTTCGGGCCGATCCCCGGCACGCCGTCAAGCGGGCTGGTCAGTTCGGTCTTCTGGCGTTTCGCGCGGTGCGTGCCGATCGCCCATCGGTGCGCCTCGTCGCGAAGCCGTTGCAGGAAATGCATGGCTGATGCCTGCGGCGACAGGGTAAAGCTGTCGCGGCCGCGCATATGGAATTGCTCGCGGCCGGCATTGCGGTCCGGTCCCTTGGAAATGGCAACCACGGTGATGTCGCTGACGCCAAGATCATCCATGATCTCCAGCACCGAGCTGAGCTGCCCCTTGCCGCCATCGATCAACAAGAGGTCGGGCCAGTTGCCACTGGCGCGGTCGGGGTCTTCCTTCAGCGCGCGTTCGAACCGGCGGCGGATGACCTGGCGCATCATCGCGAAATCATCACCGCCGGTGACCGCCTCCACGCCCTCGTCGCGAATGTTGAATTTGCGATAGGCCGCCTTGTTGAACCCCTCTGGTCCAGCGACGATCATGCCGCCGACGGCATGCTGGCCCTGAATATGCGAATTGTCATAGACCTCGACCCGCTCCGGCATGGCATCAAGGCCGAACAGATCCCCAAGCTCGCCAAGAAGCCGGCGCTGCGAGCCGGTATCGGCAAGGTTGCGGGCCAGCGCCTCCTCGGCATTGTGGATCGCCATCTCGGCAAGCTTGCGGCGGGCCCCGCGCTGCGGCTTGCTGATCCTGACCTTGCGTCCGGCCCGTAGCGACAGAGCCTCGACAAGCAGCTCCTGGTCCGCGGCCTCGTCCGATAGCAGGATTTCCGCCGGCGGATCCTTGTCATCATAAAACTGGCCGAGAAAGGCCGTCAGCACATCGGCGGCGCTGCTGTCGGCATTATGGCTCAGGAAATAGGACCTGTTGCCATAGTTGGATCCGCCGCGGATGAAAAAGGTCTGGATGCAGGACCTCTCGCCGCTGCGCGCGACGGCGATGATATCGGCGTCCTTCAGATTCGGGACATTGATGTCCTGGCTTGCCTGAATGCCGCTCAGCGCCCGAATTCGGTTGCGCCAGATGGCAGCCGTCTCGAACTCCAGCGCGTCGGCGGCCTTGTGCATGTGTGTGGCATAATCGCGCTGGATTTCGGCTGATTCGCCGGACAGGAACCGCCGCGCCTGGTCGAGCTGTGCGGCATAATCCGCCTCGCTGACAAGCCCGACACAGGGGCCGCTGCAACGCTTGATCTGATATTGCAGGCAGGGCCGGGTGCGGGCGCTGAAAATCGAATTCGAACATGTCCGCAGCATGAAGGCCCGCGCCAGATCGGCCACCGTGCGGTTCACCGCCCCGGCCGAGGCGAAAGGCCCGAAATAATCGCCCTTGCGGGTCTTGCGGCCCCGATGCTTGGTCAGCTGGCCGAACGCGTGGTCGGCGGTGATCAGGATCTGTGGCAGGCTCTTGTCGTCGCGAAGAAGGATGTTGTAGCGCGGCTTCAGCTTCTTGATCAGGTTCGATTCAAGAAGCAGCGCCTCGATCTCGGATTTGGTGACAATCACCTCCAGCGTCTCGGTCTCGCTGACCATCCGCATCAGCCTGTTCGACAGCCGGTTCGGCTGCGTATAGCTGGTCACCCGCCGCGCCAGATTGCGCGCCTTGCCGACATAAAGCGCCTCGCCGACACCGTTCAGCATCCGGTAGACGCCGGGGTCGCCGCTCAGCTTGCGTACCTCGCCTTTCAGATAGGCAAGGCCACGCGACAGGTCGGGCGGCAGATTGGCGCTGCCGGCCTCCTGGTCCTGCAGGGTTTCATGAAATCTGTCCTGCAGGTCGTCTTGTGGTTCGCTGTTCATCATCACGCGTCAATCTAACCGGCATCGCGCGGCCGTGATAGGGGGTGCGACGATCCCCCGGGCCCGGGCGCCTCCGACGGGAAAATTTCGGGGTGTTTCACGACCGAAAACCTATCCCCGAAAGCTGTGGATAACTATGTGGATGAAATCAAATCTCCGGGTCTTCGTCGCTGAAAACATGGGAAATTTTTCAGAATGATGAAATTTTAGGCACATCAGAAAAAAATCAAATGAAAACAATAATCTAAATATTTCGTTACGAATGAGTTATTGCCTCAACTACGGCAAATCCGTGGTAGATTCGCGAAAAGTCACAGAAATGTGACGTTGTGCAAAACAGTCCCCGATTCGCTCCTGTTTCGTCTATTTGTGGTGCGGTGCTGTCAAGCTGGCCGGGCGAAAAAATATGTGATTCACGACCGATTTGAAAAACCGAATGAAATCAGCCCTCGCCGGGAAACTCTTCATCCAGTCAGCGACGACGGGGGCGTTTCCGCGGGCTGCTGCCGGGGGTGCCGGCAGGGAATCTGGCGGCTGAGGACCCGCCATCCCGGCCTCCATCCCGGCCCCGATCCCGGCTTCCGTCGCGCCCACCATCGCGCCCACCATCGCGCCCACCATCGCGCCCACCGGCGGCGGCATATCTCTGGGCGATGGCCTGCGGCACGCCTGGCGCGTTCAGGCCAAGCTCGGCAGCTTCCATTCGGCGGATTTCGTCACGGAGCCGCGCCGCCTCCTCGAATTCCAGATTGGCCGCGGCGTCCTGCATTGATTTTTCGAGATCGGCGATCACGGTGGCGTAATTGTTGCCGACCAGATCGCCGGCCTTGGCGCCGGCCTCCGGCGTGACATGGTCAGCCCGCTCATAGACCGAATCAAGAACGTCGTTGATCTCCTTGCGGATCGATTCCGGGGTGATGCCATGTTCCTTGTTCCATGCCTCCTGCTTGGCGCGGCGGCGGTCGGTCTCATCGAGCGCATATTGCATCGAGTCGGTGACCTTGTCGGCATAGAGGATCACCCGCCCGTCGACATTACGCGCCGCCCGGCCAATCGTCTGGATCAGCGAGGTGCGCGAGCGCAGATAGCCCTCCTTGTCGGCATCGAGGATCCCGACCAGGGCGCATTCGGGGATGTCCAGCCCCTCGCGAAGCAGGTTGATGCCGATCAGCACGTCGAACACGCCAAGCCGCAGATCGCGCATGATCTCGATCCGCTCCAG
>CBFHRT010000021.1:0-19811 GCA_965658285.1 Puniceispirillaceae bacterium (SeqCode)
ATCATCGTCCAGGATGTGGTCACGGCCTTCACCAGATCGGTAAAGCTGCCGCACATGTTCGGCCGGATGGTCTCGCGCGTGTACGCACCGGTATTCCAGGAAGCAAGCAAATCCTTTTCGGCGATCGCAAAATGGTTGTGCCAGAACAGCCACAGCCGCTCGAAAACCGGTGCCTCGGAATGCAGCGCCGTATTATGCCGGATGGCGATTTCCAGACTTTCGTAATATTTCTGGCCGGTTTCCCAGCGAAGCTGTGTTTTCGCCTCACGGTAGGCCTTGCGATCATTCTTGAATTTCTTGCGGATCACCCGACGGTCCGTATGGACGAATTTTGCCCGCTCATCGAGAAGATGCTTGCCACTGGGAATGTCACCATCCCAAACCAGCGGTGGCACCGTTTCAACCTGCGCATCGGCCCAGGCGACCGGGTCCTCGGGCACTGTTTCATCAGGGCCGAGGCCGAATCCCATCTTGCGAAAAAAATTCCGTTTCATCTCATTATGATGCACCAGACCGGCACGCCTGCCCAGTTGGCAAATTGCCAAGAAAGGTGACGATTTAGGACATTATGAAGCCTGATATTGCCAATTTGCTGCTCGCACCAGCGCATAGGGGTGCGCTTCAGACCTCGAGCAGCCTTTCAACCGCCAGCGTGACCACATGGCCAAGCGCGATGTGCGATTCCTGAATATGCATTGTCACATGGCTGGGAACCGCCAGCAGGATATCGGCATGGTCGGCCAGCCTGCCACCATTCTCACCGGTCATGGCGATGACCTTTATGCCCATTTCGCGTGCCGCACGGCAGGCGGCGACCACATTGGCCGAATTGCCACTGGTCGAAATGCCGATCAGCACGTCACCTGCCTTGCCAAGCGTTTCAACCTGGCGGCTGAACACGCCTTCATAGCCGAAATCATTGGCATAGGCGGTGAGGAAAGACGTGTCGGTTGTCAGCGCCAGCGCCGCCAGCCCGGCGCGTGGCCGGCGATGATCCAATGTGGCGACAAACTCGGCTGCCAGATGCTGGGAGTCACCGGCAGACCCCCCATTGCCGCACAGCATCAGCTTGCCGCCAGCCTGCAGCGAGGCGGCAATCATCCGTGCCGCCGCCATGGCAGGATCACTGCACACATCGGCCGTCAGGCGTTTCACCTCGGCGGATTTCAGAAGAATTTCTCGGAGCGAGTCTGTTGTGAATGACGGCATGGCTCACCTGCGGGGCTGAAATGGCGTTCTGGAGCGACGTTCTAGCGTCTTGACCGGCATTGGCGGCACGGCTATCCATGCCTACCAACACCGATCTGCCACTGCAAGGATGACCTGATGATCAAGAAAGCCATCTTTCCTGTTGGTGGTCTAGGAACGCGCTTCCTTCCGGCTACCAAGGCGATGCCGAAGGAAATGCTGCCGGTGGTCGACAAGCCTCTGATCCAATATGCGGTGGAGGAAGCCGCGGCGGCGGGGATTGAGGAATTCATCTTCGTCACCGGACGCAACAAGGCCGCCATCGAGGATCACTTCGATCACTCCTTCGAACTTGAGGCGACCCTTCAGGCCAAGGGCAAGAGCGACGCGCTGGGGCTGGTCAAGGCGATGATGCACGGCCCCGGCGCGGTGCAATATGTCAGGCAGCAGCAGCCTGCAGGCCTCGGACATGCCGTCTGGTGCGCACGCCACCTCATCGGCACCGATCCGGTGGCCGTTCTTCTGGCCGATGATCTGATCCTTGGCGAAAGCTGTGTTCGCGAAATGGTCGAGGCCTATGATGGTGGCAATATGGTCGCCGTGATGGATGTGCCGCGCGACCAGACAGGCGCTTACGGCATTGTCACGCCAGGCGATGATGATGGCCGCATCGTCGATATCCGGGGGCTGGTGGAAAAGCCGAACCCCGATGAAGCGCCGTCGACCATCGGTGTTGTCGGACGATACATCATCGCGCCCGAAGTCTTCACGACGCTGGACAGCCAGGAACGCGGTGCCGGCGGCGAGATCCAGTTGACCGACGCCCTCGCCAAACAGATTGGCAGCGCACCTTTCAAGGGCCTGCGGTTTTCCGGGGAACGGTTTGACTGCGGCTCGAAACTCGGCTTCCTGCAGGCAAACATCGCCTTCGGCCTTGCCAACGGGTCACTGGAAGCCGATCTGCGAGACTGGATGGCAGGCAGATTGTCGTGAAACAGCACAGTTTTGATCCGACAATCCTGCGCGCCTACGACATTCGCGGGATTTACCAGCAAACCCTGCATGATGATGACGCCTTTGCCATCGGCCTTGCCTTTGCCGTGATGCAGCAGGATCGCGGTTGTGGGCCGCGGGTCGCTGTCGGGCGTGATGGCAGGCTGTCCTCGCCGGCCCTTGCGGCGGCGCTCATCGACGGGTTGCAGGCGGGCGGCGGCGAGGTGATTGATATCGGCTGTGGCCCGACGCCGATGCTGTATTTCGCCGCGCATGAGCTTGGTACGGGCGGCGCCATTCAGGTGACAGGAAGCCATAATCCGCCCACACATAACGGCTTCAAGATGGTGATGGGCGGTCATTCCTTCTTTGGCGATGACATTCTGGCGCTTGGTGAAACAAGCCACGCCGGTGTGTCCCGGCGAAGGGGCGGCAACGTAACGCAACAGGATATTCAACCAGCCTATATCGACCGGCTTGCCAGCACTGCCCTTGCATCGGGACTATCCGTCGTCTGGGATTGCGGCAACGGCGCCAGCGGCCCGGTCACCGAGGCGCTTGTCGGACGGCTGGACGGACATCACAAGGTTCTGTTCCCGGAAGTGGACGGCACTTTCCCCAATCATCACCCGAACCCGGTGGACCCGGAAACGCTGGACATTCTTCGCGCCGAGGTTGCCAGCGCCAACGCCGACCTTGGCATCGGCTTTGATGGCGACGGTGACCGTATCGGCGTGGTCGACGCCACCGGCCGGCAGGTCCCGGGCGATTTCCTGACCGCCTATCTGGCGCAGGATATTGCCGCACGCCATGTCGGCGCGCCTATCATTCTCGACGTCAAATCCTCTGAAGCGGCGTTGCAGCTGATTACCGAATCCGGCGGCAAGGCCGAGATCTGGAAAACCGGCCATAGCCATATGAAGCGGCGAATGAAGGAAATCTCCGCGCCACTTGCCGGTGAGATGTCGGGCCATATCTTCATCAAGGACGGGTATCTTGGCTTTGATGATGCCATCTATGCCGGCGTGCGGGTCATCACCCAGATGGTCGAATCCGGCCAGTCAATCACCGCCTTCATGGACTCCCTGCCGGTCCAGCATGCAACGCCGGAACTTCGCATCGACTGCGAGGATACAAGGAAATTCGGCACCATGGACCAGATTCACAGCCATGTTCTGGGCCAGCATGATGAAGGCAACGTCAATGCCATCGACGGTGTCAGGGTACGTTCTGCCGATGGCTGGTGGTTGATCAGGGCCTCGAACACCGAGGCGGCGCTCGTCGCCCGCGCCGAAGCTGGAAGTGCCAGCGGGCTTGAACAGATGATTGACGAGATCCACACAACGCTGAAGGCCGCCGGGCTCGACTGGCAGCGTCCCTGACGCAAAGCGGGCTGATTATCACCGATAATTGAACGGCAGAGTATTGCAAGATCCTTGGCAATATGGCCGCCAACACTTATATCTGGCGGTCTGATTTCCGGACTGTCCACACCTTGGAGACTGCCATGTCCAATTATGTCGCCCGCGGGGACCTGTCGGTTGCCGCGGCGCTTGCCGATTTTGTCGATAACCAGCTGCTTGGCGGCACCGACATCACGGCGGACCGGTTCTGGTCGGGTTTCGATGCGGCGGTTCATCGTCTGGCACCGCGCAATCGCGACCTGCTGGCCACGCGCGACAGGATGCAGACGGAAATTGATCACTGGCTTCGCGACAATGCCGGATCGGGCATCGATGCGCACGCCTACACCGCTTTCCTGTCGAAGATCGGCTACCTTGTCGAGGAAGGCCCTGATTTCAACATCGACACAATGGGCGCTGATCCCGAGATCGCCAATGTTGCCGGACCACAGCTTGTCGTGCCGATTACCAATGCCCGCTATGCGCTGAATGCCGCCAATGCCCGCTTTGGCAGTCTGTATGACGCCTTCTATGGTACCGATGCCATTCCGGCCGATGGTGATGCCGGTGGTCCGGGATACGACCCGGTCCGCGGCGGCAAGGTTATTGCCCGCGTGCGCGCCTTCCTTGATGAGACCTTCCCGCTCATCGCTGGCAGCTGGGCTGACGTGTCGGCGCTGAAAATTGTCGATGGCGCGCTGACGCTGCAATGCGGCGATAAAAATGACTCACTTTCAGATGCCGGCGGCTTTGCCGGTCATGGCGGTGATGCCGGGGCGCCGGACATGGTGGTGCTGCGGCATAACGGCCTTCACATCATCATCAGGATCGACAGCACCGGCGCCATCGGGCGCGATGATGCCGCCGGGATCAACGACGTTGTCGCGGAATCGGCGCTGTCCAGCATCATGGATTGCGAGGATTCGGTGGCAACCGTCGATGCCGAGGACAAGATTCTCGCCTATACCAACTGGCTTGGCCTGATGCGGGGCACGCTCGAGGAAACCTTCACCAAGGGCGAGCGCAGCATCACCCGCAGACTTGCCGACGACATTGCCTACACCGCCGCCGATGGCAGCGCGGCGCATCTGAAAGCGCGGGCGCTGATGCTGGTTCGCAATGTCGGGCATCTGATGACCAACCCGGCGATCAGACTGTCCGATGGCAGCGACATCCCGGAAGGCATCATGGACGCCTTCATGACCGTCACCGCGGCGCTTGCCGACGTGAAGCTGCGGCGGAACTCGGCAACCGGGTCGGTCTATATCGTGAAGCCGAAGATGCATGGTCCCGAGGAAGTGGGTTTCGCCGTCGAGATCTTTGCCGCCGTCGAGGACGTTCTGGGGCTGCCGGCCAACACCATCAAGATGGGAATCATGGATGAGGAACGCCGGACAACGGTCAATCTGAAGGAATGTATCCGCGCCGCGAAATCGCGTGTTGTCTTCATCAATACCGGATTCCTCGACCGCACCGGCGATGAGATCCACACCTCGATGGAAGCCGGCCCGATGATCCGCAAGGCCGACATGAAGGGTGCCACCTGGATTGGCGCCTATGAGGACTGGAATGTCGATGTCGGTCTTGCCTGTGGGCTTGCCGGCAAGGCGCAGATCGGCAAGGGCATGTGGGCCATGCCTGACCTCATGGCCGATATGCTGGAACAGAAGATCGGGCATCCGATGGCCGGCGCGAACTGCGCCTGGGTGCCATCACCGACAGCGGCAACGCTCCATGCGCTGCATTACCACAAGGTGGATGTCGCCGCCCGTCAGGCGGAGCTTGCCGGCCGCACCCCGGCGCGGCGCGAGGACATCCTGTCGGTGCCGGTGGCGATCCGCCCGAACTGGTCTGATCAGGATATTCGCGAGGAATTGCGCAACAACGCGCAGGGTATCCTTGGCTATGTCGTGCGCTGGGTCGACCAGGGTGTCGGTTGCTCGAAGGTGCCCGACATCCATGATGTCGGCCTGATGGAAGACCGCGCGACGCTGCGGATTTCCTCGCAGCATATCGCCAACTGGCTGCATCACGGCGTCTGTGACGAGGCGAATGTGATGGATGTCATGCAGGAGATGGCGGCGGTCGTCGACCGCCAGAATGCCGGTGATGACGCCTACACGCCGATGGCACCGGATTTCGAAAAGTCGGTCGCCTTCCGGGCGGCCTGCGACCTTGTCTTCCGCGGCAAGGAACAGCCGTCCGGTTACACCGAACCGGTGCTTCATGCGCGGCGGCTGGAAAAGAAGGCGCAGGATGTCGTTTAACGCCGATCCCTTCATTTCCAAAACCCCGGGCTTCCCGAAAGAGGGCATCACCTTTTATGACATCAGCCCGATCCTCGAGGATGCGGCGATTCTCCGCCAGTCGATGGCGGCACTGAGCGATCTTGCCCGCCCCATGCAGCCCGACATCATCGCCGGTGTCGATGCGCGCGGCTTCCTGTTCGCACTGCCATTGGCGCTGTCGATGGAGTGCGGCATGGTGATGGTGCGCAAGGCCGGCAAGCTTCCCGGCGAGTTGATCGAGCATTCCTACGCACTCGAATATGGCGAGGCGCGGCTGTCGATTCAGGCCAGCCGGCAGCTTCGTGACCGGCGGGTTGTTCTCTGTGACGATCTTCTCGCCACCGGCGGCACGCTTGACGCGGCGGCGCGGCTTGTCGGGCAGTGCGGCGGCATCCTTGCGGGCGCTGTCTGCGTCATCGAGCTGACCGGACTGAACGGACGGCAGCGCCTTGACTGCCCGGTGGCGGCCCTGCAAACCTACGAGTTCTGATCTGGTGGCATGACGCCACCATGATGTTTGCGTGGGAGGGAAAGCATGCGCCCCAGCCGCCGGCTGATCGCCTGGTCACTCTATGACTGGGCAAGCTCGCCCGTCCCAACGCTGCACGCCACATTCATCTTTTCGGTCTTTTTCACGACGGCTGTGATGCCCGAAGGCGGCACCGCCGCCTGGGCCTGGATGACCGCCGCCACAGCCCTTGCCGTTGCCGCGGCGGCGCCCTTTCTTGGCCGGTTTGCCGACGGGCGCGGCGCTGTCAGACTGTGCCTTGCCTCGGCCACGGCGATTGGCGCGCTGGCCACCGCCGGCCTGTGGTTTGTCGAGCCCGACATCTCCTTCGCGATGCTGGCGCTTGGCCTGTCGGCGGCCTCGATCTTCGCCATGGAAATCAGCTTTGTGTTCTACAACGCGATGCTGCCATCCGTCGCGCGCGAGGATGAGTATGGCCGGGCCTCCGGGCTTGGCTGGGGACTTGGCTATGCCGGCGCCATTATCGCGCTGGCGATTGTTCTGCTGCTGTTTGTCCTTCCCGAAACCCCGGCGCTTGGCATTGGCACTGAAAAGGCCGCCCATATCAGGATCACCATGTGTTTTGCGGCGCTGTGGCTGTGCGTATTTGCCGTGCCGCTGTTCATCCATGTGCCGGCGCCGCCGGCCGCCCCGTCACGTGAACCCTTCCTTGCCAGCCTGAAACACAGCCTGCGCATCGCCATGACGATTCCCGGCATGGCCCGGTTCCTGATCGCACGGATGCTGTTCGCCGACGGGCTGGTCACCCTGTTCGCCTTTGGCGGGATCTACGCCGCCACGGTGTTCGGCTTCTCGCAGACGATGGTTCTTGTCTTCGGGATCATCCTGAACATCACCGCCGGCATCGGCGCCGCGCTTGGCGGTGTCGCGGATGACAGGTTCGGGTCGATCCGGGTGATGCGTGGCTGTCTGTTGGCACTGGCGGCGCTCGGCCTGGTTGCCATTCTGGCGCCCGGCGAGGCTGTTTTCTGGGCCGCCGGCGCGGCGCTTGGCCTGTTCATCGGTCCGCTGCAATCATCGGCCCGCGCCTGGGTCGCGCGCCGCGCGCCGCCTGACCAGCGGGCCAGCCTGTTCGGATTGATGATGTTCTCGGGCAAGGCGACAAGTTTTGTCGGGCCCTTGCTCTACGGCGTTCTTGTCACCGCCACGGGAAGCGACCGCGCCGGCATGGCGATTGTCATCCTGTTGCTTCTTGCCGGCTGGGCGATGATGCCGCGTCGCTAGCGGATCACCCGTCTTGCCGGTCGGCGGCGCGAACCTGATCGCGGAAACTGTCGATCACCACATCCTTGCCACCATGGCTGATATGCCAGAAGGTCCAGCCATTGCATGACGGAAGCGATTGCAGTTTTGCGCCAAGACTGTGGATCGACCCGCTTTCCTTGCCATCGGTCACCAGCGATCCGTCGGCGCGAACCCGCGCGGTGAACCGTTTCCGGCTGTCGAACAGCACGTCGCCAGGCTTGATCAGGCCGCGCTCGATCAGGCTGCCAAAGGGCACTTTCGGCTTCGCCCGCTTCGGTTCCGTGGCAAGAAGGTCAGGCGAGGCGATCGGCGTCACCGCGGCAACGCGCTCGCGCGCCAGCGCCGCATAGGTCGGATCCTGCTCGATCCCGATGAAATGGCGATTCAGCCGCCGTGCCACCGCGCCGGTCGTCCCGCTACCAAAAAACGGGTCGAGAACAATATCACCCCGATTGGTCGAGGCCAGCAACACGCGCGCCAGAAGCGATTCCGGTTTCTGGGTCGGATGCGCCTTGCGCCCGTCAGTCTTCAACCTCTCGGCACCGGTACAGATCGGCAGCTCCCAGTCCGAGCGCATCTGCACATCGTCATTCAGCGCCTTCATCGCCTCGTAATTGAAGGTGTGACGCGCGGTCTGTGATCGCGCCGCCCAGATCAATGTTTCATGCGCGTTGGTAAAGCGGCGGCCCCGAAAATTCGGCATCGGGTTGGTTTTCCGCCAGACAACATCATTCAGGATCCAGAAATCAAGATCCTGCAGGATCCGGCCAAGCCGGTAGATATTGTGATAGCTGCCGATGACCCATAGCGCGCCATCGGGTTTCAGGACACGCCGCGCCTCGGCAAGCCAGGCCGCTGAAAACTGATCATAGGCGGCAAAGGAATCAAACTTGTCCCAGGAATCATCAACACCGTCGACGGCCGAATGGTCCGGACGGGTCAGATGACCGCCAAGCTGCAGATTATAGGGGGGATCGGCGAAAACCAGATCGACACAGCCCGTCGGAAGCCGCTTCAGCTCCTCGAGGCAATCTCCCTCAATGACAATATTCTTCTTTACGCCTGCCACCTGTTTTCTTCTTTCTTTCAGCGTTTTGACATCACAACAAGAGGAGCAAAGCCCCCGCAAGTCAACCACCAGTGTGCGGCTTTTCACGCCATCACAATATCTGGTGTAAGACCCTGCGGAGGGCTGATTATCTAGTGGTCGGAAGAGTGCAAATTCCATGCCCGACACGTGAACAAGATACGGTTTGTTAACAATTTCCGTGATTGTGTCGCGGGCGCTGGCACGACGTCAGGGCTCTCGGGACACCTTCGCCAAAGCACGGCGAACCGGCGCGAAACTGCGCCTGTGATGCACGGTGACGCCCATCATCGCCAGCCCCTGTTGATGCGCTTTCGTGCCATAGCCCATATTGGTCTCCCAGCCATATCCCGGGCATTCTCCGGCGAGGTCCCGCATGATCAAATCGCGTTCATGCTTGGCGATCACCGATGCGGCGGCGATGCTGAGACTTCGCGCGTCACCCTTCACCACTGTCTGCGCAGGCAGTGCCACTGGCGGCATCTGGTTGCCGTCGATCAGTACCTGTGCCACCGCGCCAAGACCGGCTTCCCGGAGACACTCCGCAAGTGCCATCGCCACCGCGGCCATGCCGGCGAGGGTCGCCTTCAGGATGCCGTCACGATCTATCGTCTCGACCGGCACCGAGATCACGGCATGACGGTGCGGCGGGGCGGTCAGAATGGCGTGGAACCTTGCCCGCTGCGCGGCGGTGAGTTTCTTTGAATCGTCCAGTCCGGGCGGCAGAGACGAGAGCGCGACAACGTCAAGCCAGCAGGCGGCGATGGTCACCGGACCGGCCCAGGGACCGCGGCCGGCTTCGTCAACGCCGATCACCGGACCGGCAAAGTCGGACTCGATCGACAGGTCGGGCATCAGCCGGTGCGGCGTGTCGAGGCGGATTCGGTCAGGCGCGGCATGATCTCGACGAAATTGCAGGGGCGGTGCCGGATATCGAGTTGATAGCGCAGGATATCGTCCCAGCCATCCTTGCAGCCCGATGGTGAGCCCGGAAGAGCGAACATGTAGGTGCCGCCAGCGACGCCGGCAAGCGCCCGCGACTGCACGGTCGAGGTGCCGATCTTGGCAAAGGACAGGTAGCGGAACAGCTCGCCAAAGCCGGGAATGTCCTTTTCAACCACCTTGGCAAAGGCCTCCGGCGTGCTGTCGCGGCCGGTCAGCCCGGTGCCACCGGTGGTGATCACCACATCGATGGAATTGTCGGCAATCCAGTCCCGAAGCTGTGCGATGATCCTGTCCACATCATCGGTCACGATCAGGCGCGCGGCCAGCACATGGCCATCCTCGTCAATGCGCGATGCCAGAAGGTCGCCGGACCGGTCATCCTCTGGCGTTCGTGTGTCGGACACGGTCATCACCGCGATATTCACCGGCTGGAATTCAACCGACATGTCGAGACGATCGGTGTTGCGCGCCATCAGGAGCCTCCCTCGCAGACGGGTGTCAGGACCCGTCGCCGGACTCTAGCATCTGCGGCGTGAACAACGAAACAAATCGCCCCTGGCCCCCCGCCGCCAGCTCGCGCAGTTCCGGCGCCGGCTGGCCAAGCTGCATGCGATAGAGGGCCAGGTTGCTGATCACATTCTTGATGTAATGGCGGGTCTCGCGCGCCGGAATGGATTCAATCAGAAGGAACGGGTCATCCTGATGATCGACCTTGGCCAGCCATTTGCGAAGATTGCCAGGCCCCCCATTATAGGCCGCAAGAAGGCGGATGATCGACCGGTCAATCAGCGGCTCTTTCAGCAGCTTGTTGATATAGGCCTGACCGATTTCAAGATTACGATGCGGATTCAGCAGCAGATGCTTGTCACGGCCACGAAGGGCCCGATTCTTGGTCACGAATGATGCCGTCGACGGCATGATCTGCATCAGACCGGCGGCGCGGGCGCGGCTCTTGGCGCGCGGGTTGAAACCCGATTCCTGGCGTGAAATCGCCCAGACAAGCGCCTGATCAACCGAGAATTCGACATCATAACGCGGGATCGGATAGATCGCCCCGAGCCAGATCCGCCCCTTGTCGCGCCGCAGCAATTCGCCGGCCCGATAGGCAAGCCCGGCCATGCCGTGATCTATGGCGAACCGAAGCGCCGATTCCTGCATTGTCTCCGGCATGTCGGGCCAGAGATAGCGCAGCTCACGCTCGGCATCATTCACCCGCCCAATCTGCAGCAACGCGAACAGCCGCTGGCCACCGGGACGCTCTGACACCCAGTCGAGAAAGCCGTCATCATAGCGTGGCAAATCGAAAGTCAGGTCGAAATCCTGTCCCAGGATCTGCCGCGCCATGACGCCATAAAAGCTGTGAAGTTCACGTGCGGCGATCTCGAGATAACGAACCGCCTCATCGGGGCGGCCCTCGCGCATTTCGGCGCGGTGCGCCCAGAAAGCGGCGGCGCTGCGAAGCGACGGGAACAGCTGCTCATCATCGCCAAGCGTCCGGAAGAAAGAGCCGGCAAGCTCGGTCTGGCCGTTCCGCCAGGCGGCAAGCCCGCCGGCCCAATAGGCCATGAACGCGCCGTCGCGGGCGGCGCCGATGCCGTGCCGGGCCTGGCGGATGGCCTTGTCATCGACGCCAAAAATGAAATAGGCATGCGCGATCTCGCCGCGAAGCTGCCCCTCTTCCTGTTTCGTCAGATAACGCCGGTTGCTTTCATTATCGACCAATTCGAGCGCCCCACTTGGCCAGCCGCGACGGATCGCGCGGCGCACCTCGCGGGCCACGCGCCTTGTCGTGCGCGGCGAGGCCCGTCCGCCCGTATACATCGGGATTCGCGGGCGATAGCTGCTGCCACTGCTCAGCCCATAGCCGTTCAGATACCCTGGCTTTGGCGATTTTGGCGCGGCGGTATTCTTCGGGCGGCGCTTTTTCGCCAGCCAGAAAATCCGGCTGGCATCGGGATGGTCGTTATAGGCTTTCAACCAGGAAGACAGCTGGCCATAGGTCGACCGCCAGGCGGTCGGGTGAAGATAGCGCTGCGACAGCAGATGGCCGCGCAGGATATCATTCTCGAGGCGGAACATCTCGCGTGTGGCCTGCTTCATCCGGCCGATTTCCTGAAGATGAAACAGGCGCTGATATTGCGCCACATCAAAATCGCTGAGCGGCGCAGGCACATTCTGCTGGGATGTGGCCTGCTGGGATGTGGCCTGCTCTGGGGCCGCCTGCTCGGGGGCCGCCTGAGACGGCGCGGCCGGCAGCCAAATCAGCAGGGCCAGAAAGCCTGACAGCCATGGTTTCAGCCATGTTTTAAGGCAAATTTTCAGGCAAATTTTCAGCACCCCGGTGCGCATGGCGATCATCCGACTTGATCCACTGCTCAATCCATTATGGGGCCGCACCTTATCCGAGTTTGCCAGCAAGGGCCACCAGATCCGCAAAGGCAAGTCGCTTTTGCGCCGGCGAGCGGCTGAGATATGCCGGATGCAGGGTTGCCAATGTCGGCCGCGCGGTGCCATCGCCATAGTCGATATCATGCCAGCGGCCGCGCAATTTCAGGATGCCACCGCCTGACGGCAGCATCGTCTTTGCCGTGACCCCGCCAAGAAGAAGGAGCATCTCGGGCGCGGCAAGCTGCACATGGCGATATAGAAAGGGCAGCAACAGCGCCATTTCCTCGGCCGTCGGCGTGCGGTTGCCGGGCGGCCGCCACGGGATCAGAGGCACGATATAGATGTCGGCGCGCGACAGGCCGATCGAGGCCAGCATCCGGTCAAGAAGCTGACCATCGGAGCCGACAAGTGGCAGGCCGACCCGGTCCTCGTCACGCCCCGGCACATCGCCGATCACCATCAGTCTGGCACCGGGGTTGCCATCAGCAAAGATCAGGTTGCTGGCGGTATGTTTGAGGGCACAGCCATCCAGCGCCACCAACGCATCGCGCAGACCTTCAAGATCGGTGATCCCGGCAAGCGATGCTGACAGGTCGGGCGTTGATGCTGGATGCGGCCCAGCGGTATCGATCAGCCCAGCAGTTTCTGATGCCGAGATTTCTGGCGCTACGGTTTCAGGGCTGGCGGGAGCTGACGCCTGGCTGGTCGCCTCACCAGCTTGTGACGTCTTTTCCGACGCTATGAGGTCCGCCATCGACAGCGCCGCATCGGGTGCCGGCATGTCGAGCAGGATCTCATCGATCCCCATGGCGTGCTGCCAGGCTAGCTGTTCGATCAGAGCGCTTCGGTCATGCGAATTCGCTACCATGCCATTTTCCGTCGAATTCCTGATTATCGGGTTGCGCCAAAAAGGCAACTATTGCGCTGTTCACTGGTACCATATAACCAGAAATCGGGATAACAATGCCAGAAACCGCAATGACAGGGAAAAACCCGGCAAGGGCCAGAGCCGGGCGGGGGTGCGAAAATGGAACGTGAAGCAATGGAATTCGATGTCGTGATCGTTGGCGGTGGGCCGTCCGGCCTGTCGGCGGCGATCCGCCTGAAGCAGCTTGCGGCGGAAGCCGGCCGCGATCTCGAGGTCTGCCTGATCGAAAAGGGCAGCGAGGTGGGCGCGCATATCCTGTCAGGTGCCGTTCTCGAGCCGCGCAGCCTGAACGAGCTTCTTCCCGACTGGCAGGAGCGCGGCGCGCCGCTGGACACGCCGGTGACGGCCGATAAATTCATGTTCCTGACCGAGAGCGGCGCCATCCGGATGCCGACGCCGCCGCAGATGAACAATCACGGCAATTACATCATCTCGCTTGGCAATTTCTGCCGCTGGCTTGGCGAGCAGGCCGAGGCGCTGGGCGTTGACATCTATCCCGGCTTTGCCGCCGCCGAAATTCTCTATGACGAGGCCGGCGCCGTCTGCGGTGTGGCGACGGGGGATATGGGTATCGGCAAGGATGGTGAGCCGACCGACATGTATATGCGCGGCATGGAGCTTCGCGCCAAACAGACGATTTTCGCCGAGGGGTGCCGCGGCCATCTGACAAAGACGCTGTTCGACAGATTCGATCTTCGCGAGGGCAAGGACCCGCAAACCTTCGCCATCGGCATCAAGGAGCTGTGGGACATCGATCCCGCGAAAGCAAAGCCCGGCACCGCCTGGCACTCGGTTGGCTGGCCGCTCTCAACCGACACCTATGGCGGCTCTTTCCTCTATCATCTGAATGGCAACCAGGTTGCTGTCGGCTATGTCGTCGGACTTGATTATTCGAACCCGCATCTGTCGCCTTTCGAGGAATTCCAGCGTTTCAAGACGCATCCAGCCGTACGCGACGTGTTCGAGGGCGGGCGGCGCGTTTCCTATGGCGCCCGGGCATTGAACGAGGGGGGGTTCCAGTCGATTCCGAAACTGACCTTTCCCGGCGGTTGCCTTGTCGGCTGCACGGCCGGCTTCCTGAATGTTCCCAAAATCAAGGGAACGCACACGGCGATGAAGTCGGGAATGACCGCCGCCGAGGCCATCTTCGAGGCGCTTGACGAGATGCAGCCTGGCCACGAGCCGGCAAGCTATGCCGACAGGCTGCAGGACAGCTGGCTGTGGACCGAGCTCTACAAGGTTCGCAACATCCGTCCGGGCTTTGCCAGGGGGTTGTGGCTTGGTATGGCGAATGCCGCGCTCGACACCTACCTGTTCATGGGACGCGCACCGTGGACGCTGCGCCACCATGCTGACCATACAGCGCTGAAACCGGCGGCGGACGCCCCGAAAATCGACTATCCGAAGCCGGACGGCGTTGTGAGTTTCGACCGCAACTCATCGGTCTATCTTTCCGGGACAAACCATGAGGAAAACCAGCCGGCGCATCTGACATTGAAGGACCCGGATATCCCTGTGGCGCATAATCTGGCGATCTATGACGCGCCGGAGCAGCGATACTGCCC
The DNA here is from genome assembly GCA_965658285.1 of Puniceispirillaceae bacterium (SeqCode). Classification (GTDB taxonomy): domain Bacteria; phylum Pseudomonadota; class Alphaproteobacteria; order Puniceispirillales; family Puniceispirillaceae; genus UBA8309. The sequence continues at coordinate 14,560 of CBFHRT010000021.1, forward strand.
GGCCGGTGTGTATGAAATCGTCCGCGATGATGATGGCAACAATGCCCGCCTTCAGATCAACGCGCAGAACTGTGTTCACTGCAAGACTTGCGATATCAAGGATCCGAGCCAAAATATAATATGGGTGACGCCGGAAGGCGGCGGCGGCCCGAACTATCCGAATATGTAGGCAGGGGAGGGGTCATGTCCGGCCCGCAGACAGCACCAAACACCACAGCGTGGTCATTCCGGATGATCGCCGCAGGGTTGCTGGCGAGTCTGGTCGCGGCCTGTGGCGGACCGCCCCCGTCCAGCGTCACAAAACAGTCGATGACAGCGCCGGCGATGACGGTGCCGGCCATTGATAATGGCCGTGCCGGTGTGGAAAGCGGCGCCAGCGCGCCGACCTCTAATGCCGGGCGACAACACGACACTGTTACATCGGCCGGACATTACCTTGCCGCGCGGCAGGCGCTCTATTTCAATGATGTCGGGCAATCGGCCACCTTCTTTCTTGAAACACTGGAAGCCGAGGCCGACAGCATCCCGTTGCTGCGCCAGGCGTTCCTGACCCAATATTACTATGGCGATATCGAACGTGCCGCGGCGCTTGGCCGGCAGCTGGAAAGCCTCAATGTGGTGGTGCCGCTTGGCGGGGAGCCCGGCACCGCGCTGGCAATCAGGAAACGTGACTGGGCAGCGGCGCTTGTCCTTGCCGACAAGATTGCCGAGGATGGCACGTCGCTGGTTCTTGCCGGGATCATCCGGGGATGGAGCCTTGTCGCCTCGGGCCAGGGTGATGCCGGTATTTCGGCCCTTCTTGAAGCTGGACGCCTGGCCATCGACCGGGATGGGGGCATGCCGCCCTATTTCAGGCTTCATGCCGCGTTGATGGCCGAATATCTGGGCCTCAAAGCCGAGGCGGAACAACGCGCCAACGGGTTGGAGGGGACGCTGCGCGGGGCGCATCTGATGCTCCAGCTTGCCGCCCTTCACGCGCGGCTCGGGAACCGGGAGGCTGTCGACAGGATCGTTTCGACAAGGTTATCGGGACAGTTCAATCACCAGCTGGTGCGGGCATCGCTGGAAGATCAGGCCGGCGCCATGCCAGGCCCGCAACGGGCAATCGCTGACGCGGTTGTCGCGATGGCACTTGATGAGCGTAACGATGAGACAGGTCAGTCAGTTTCGGCGCGCCTGCGGCTCAGCCTGTTCATCGACCCGGACAATGAATTCACGCGATTGCTGATGGCCCAGCAGATGGCTGATTTCGGCCAGAGTGAGGCGGCGCTCGACAATCTGGCGCGCATCCCCGCGGACGGGATATATGGCCAGCTTGCGCGGCTGACCGAAGCATCGGTCGTCGAAGAGCAGGGTGACGCAGAACGCGCCATCGATACCATGCGGCAGGTTGTCGAGATGGACCCGGACAATGCCGCGCTGCATCAACGGCTTGGTGACATTCATCGCCGCCATCAGCAGTTTCGTCAGTCGCGCGATGCCTATATGGCGTCGCTCGATCTTGGCAATGACAGTGGCGGGTTGCACCGCAGTCTGGGTGTGTCGCTGGAGCGGCTTGGCGAGACCCGCGCCGCGGAAACGCATCTTCTTCGCGCCATCGAGATTGACCCGTCCGATGCCTATGCGCTGAATTACCTCGGCTATTGGTGGGCAGATGAAGGCCGCAATCTCGACGAGGCGATTGCGATGATCGAGCGCGCTGTCAGCCAGCGCCCCGATAGCGGGTTCTTTGTCGATTCACTTGGCTGGGTGCATTTCCGGCTTGGCGATGCGGCGACAGCCGTCGGCTATCTTGAGCGGGCGACCGAGCTAGAGCCGTCCGATCCCGAAATCACCGGCCATCTTGGCGACGTCTATTGGGTTCTGGGGCGGCATGACGAGGCCCGCTTCAAATGGCGGCTTGCCCTGTCGCTGAGCGCCGACAAGGCCGAGCAGAAGAAGCTGTCGGACAGGCTGGCCACCGGCCTGCCGGCATCCGAAACCCCCGGGTTGAACTGACATATGACCCCGGCAGCCGGCGAAAGTGAGCGCATCACAGCGCCGGCGAAGCTGAACCTCTGCCTGCAGATCACCGGCCGCCGCGGCGATGGGTATCACCTGCTGGATTCGGTGGTTGTCTTCACCAGCTTTGGCGACAGCCTTATCGTGCGACCTGCCGACAGGGCAGGAGGTGAGGACAGTATCGACATCACCGGCCCGTTCGCGGCCAGCATCGCCGAAGAGCCGGAGAATATCTGCCTTCGTGCCATCAGGGGCTATCGCGAGGCCGGCGGGGTGATCGGCCCGCTTTCGGTGATATTGGACAAACATATCCCCGTGGGGGCCGGGCTTGGCGGTGGCTCCAGCAACGCCGCTGCGATCCTGCGCTATCTCGACCGGAATGCCACAACCCGGCTGGCGCCGGATGCCCTCGCCGCGCTGGCGCTGGATCTCGGCGCCGATGTGCCGGTGTGCCTTGCCGGCACGGCGCGGCATATGACGGGCATTGGCGAAAAGCTTCGCCCCATCGATCCGATCCCGCACGGCCATGTCGTGCTGTCGCGTCCCGACGCCTCACTGTCCACGATCGCCGTCTTCCGGGCGTTTGCCAGCCTGCGAGATGGCCTGAATCAGGCAGATACGCTGCCGCCCCCGCCAACCGACCCGGGCCAGATCGTTCAGCGTGGCAACGACCTTGCCGAAGCGGCGATGAGCCTATGTCCTGACATCAGGGATCTCATGGGCGAGCTTGCCAGATGCGAGGGAGCTGCCGCCGTGCAGATGTCGGGAAGCGGTTCGGCATGTTTTGCGCTGTTTCCTGACGCGGCCCTTGCCAGCGCCGGGGCGACGCGGCTGACGAAGCAGGGACGGTGGGCGGTGGCAACCTCATTTTAAGCTATGATGGTGGCAACATCACACGATCAATTAAATCATCATCTTGCGCGTGATCAGGCTTGATCGCCCGTTCCTGTGTCGTTACATTGCGGCGACTTCACGACTGGGGCGTAGCCAAGTGGTAAGGCATCGGTTTTTGGTATCGTGTATCGTAGGTTCGAATCCTACCGCCCCAGCCATTCCTTTCTGATATTCAACCGGCCTGATATTCAACCGGCCTGATATTCAACTGGCCTGACAGTGGCGGGAGCGGATCTTTGTGCGCATCGGCGCCGCACAGGCCTGACCCGCAATGTCAGGCAATGGAATCCAGTGCATATCCGGTTGACGTCGTGATGATGACAGGGTCCTTGGTCAACCGCTTCACTTTCTGGCGAAGACGATAGATATGCGTCTCGACCGTATGTGTGCTGAGACCATTCTGAAACCCCCACACCTCGGCAAGAAGCTCTTCCTTTGACACGCAGTTGGGATGCGCCCGGTAGAGATATTTCAGGATCGTGGCTTCCTTTTCGGTCAGAATGACCTTGCGCGAATCATCAGCCAGTTTCAGCAATTTGTTGGCGGGTATGAAGCTCAGCCCACTGATCGAGAAACGGGCCGTATCCGATGCCTTATGCTGCCACAGCTGCGATTTCACCCGCGCCAGCAGCTCACCCATACGCATCGGCTTGACGACATAGTCGTTGGCGCCGGCCTCGAGACTGGCGATGATGTCTTCCTCGGCATTCTGGCCGGTCAGCATGATGATCGGCTTTTCAAAGCCGCGCTCGCGAAGCTTGCGGCAGATTTCCACGCCGTTGCCGTCGGGAAGGCGGATATCAAGAATGACGAGGTCCGGCACGCTGGCTTCAATCTCGCGGAAGGCCTCGACCAGTGATCCGGCCTCGAAAAGCTGGTCGAACCCCTCGGCTGTGAACTGTTCCTTCAGCGTCGCGCGAAGAAACACATCATCATCAACCAGCAGAAGGCGGCCCTTCGACTCACTGTCCCAAACGGCGCTGCCGTCCAATCCTTGCAATTTCATAAGTCACTCCATACAAGGAGGCATCGCCTGGTGATATTGCGGTAAAGTAACCCGATTCAGCAAGCTGGAAAAACCCCAAAGGCCTGTCGCCGGCCAAAAGGCATTACGATGCGGGACCCGAATGCACGCCGAACCTATCTGAAAGCCGACCGCGCAAGCCAGGAATTGCGGCGCGGCGGCGTTGTTCTGCTGCGGCTTTCAAACGGCGCTGCCTGCCTGTTGCAGGCTGCCGAGCTGGCCAGCAACGGCGCCCGGGACGAGATGCAGCGGCTTGCCGGTTCGGGGGCTGTGCTGATTCTCACCGAGACCCGGATGGAGAGTCTTGGCCGCCAGCTGGAATCTGAATTCTGCGGCGCCAGCCTGCCGGCGCATAATCTTGACCGTGACCGTATCGGACAGCTGGCCATCGACCAGCCCGCCGCCGGTTTACTGGACGGGGTGACATCGTTGGTCGGCGAAAGGCGCGGCTCGCTTGCCGACTACGCCACGCGGCTTCTTCGGATTGCCAAATTGCTGCCAGCCGCGCTTGTCACCCGTCTGCCGACACGTGATTCGGCGTTCCAGCAACGCCTGCAGGAGGATAACAATCTTGTTGTGATCAATGATCGCGATGTCGACGGCTATGTGGAGGCGGCGGCGCAGAGCCTGCACATTGCCGCGCGGGCGCGGGTGCCGCTTCGCGTGGCGCCCGAGGCCGAGGTTGTGATGTTCCGCGCCGAGCTTGGCGGCGATGAGCATTTCGCAGTGATTGTCGGCACGGTCGATCCGGCTGGCGAGCCGCTTGTGCGCCTGCATTCGCAATGCATCACCGGCGATGTCCTTGGCAGCCTGAAATGCGATTGTGGCGACCAGCTGCAGGGCGCGTTGGCGCTGATGGCGGAGGCCGGTGGCGGGATTCTTGTCTATCTGGCGCAGGAAGGGCGCGATATCGGCCTTCTCAACAAGATGCGCGCCTATGCCCTGCAGGATAACGGGTTCGATACCATTGATGCCAACCACGCGCTTGGCTTTGAAATGGATGAGCGCCATTTCATGCCGGCCTGCCGGATCCTCGAGGAGCTTGGCGTATCACGGCTGCGGCTGATCACCAACAATCCGGACAAGATCGCACAGGTAGAGGCGGGCGGCCTTACCGTCGTTGAACGGGTGGCAATGATGCCGCCAGGCAATGAGCATAATCACCGCTATATCGAGACCAAGCGCGACCGCGCCGGACATCTGACCGACTGATCATTCTCTCGCCATTTATCTCATCAGGCGTCGCGGGCGCCGAAGATGGCTGACCCGACACGCACCGAGGTGGCGCCGAAACCGACCGCCTCCTCGAAATCGCCGCTCATGCCCATCGACA